>JADJRF010000005.1:1276213-1595266 GCA_016712355.1 Vampirovibrionales bacterium
AGTTTGGCGGCGGGGTGGAGCACTCCATGTCCTCGTGGAATGATCGCTTTAACGTCCGCATGCGTCATGTGGATGAGACGCTGGCGCGTATGGAGCGGGAATCGCGTGTGCTGGCGGCGGCGCAGAAGCTCCACGTGCCGTTGTTGAATAGTTATCACCCCCCTGTACTGCTGCAAAAAGACGATTTGACTGCTATTATCGCCGATGAGCTTGCGCCGCGGCTCGAAACGGCGTCGGGGGATCTGAGTTCGCAAGGGCCGCCTTTTCGAGAGCGCGTCATGCAGGGCGTGAGCGACGCCTTGCGCGCTATTGCCGAAAAAGAAGCCTATGATCCCGTCGCCGAAGCGCCAGAGGCGATTACTGTCTCACCACAGGCGCCGTCGGGCAATGTTGGGCTGTATGCGCGTCGGCGCGCCTTGCAGTTGCTGAACGAAGACAATCCGCATTTGATAGAACGCTATCTCCAACGGGTGGTAAAGCCCATGTATGAGGTACAGATATCGTTGCCCGGCGTGAGCGCCGACGCTCGCAAGGGCTACGATCGCGCCTACAAAGAGTTATGCGCATTTTATCTGGACGGTGATCCTTCCCCCCAGACGTAAGTAAGCGCGTCTGGAAGCTGCCTCAGGAACCTGACCTAGGAGAAGGGGAGATCGGGCGCGCCGCTGCTGCTCGCTTCGCCCCATCGCGTGTGCAAGGCGTGCCCTATGCCCAGAAGATCCAGCGCTTTGCCGACCACGGCGCGAATCTGGCCTTCCAGCGAGTGGAATTCGGGCAGGTAAAACGATAGCATTGGCGGAACCACCACGGCGCCCGCCTCGCAGAGGGTCGTCATATTGCGCAGGTGAATTAGATTCAGGGGGCTTTCGCGCGGCAATAGAATCAGGGGGCGGCGCTCCTTGAGCGTGACGTCGGCGGCGCGCGCAATGAGGTTGTCGCCGATGCCTGCCGCAATTCGCCCCAGCGTCCCCATCGAACAGGGCGCGATGGCCATGCCGCGCGTGCGATGCGTACCGCTGGCAGCAGGCGCATCCAGGCGATGGTTCTCATACAAACGTAAGCGGGCGGCTTGTGGCGCGCTCAGTTTGAGGAAGTCCGCAATGCGCTGAATCTTCTCGGCTTCTTTGCCGCTGAGGCGGAATGCCAGCTCGTCCGCGATTACCTGACGGGATTTTTCGCTCAAAATCAATTCGACTGCGCAGCCAGCCGCCAGAAGCTCGCGTACCAGACGAAACCCCAGGATGCTGCCGGAGGCCCCGGTGACGCCCACCACCACCGGATGCGGCGAGGCGGCTGGGAGTTCCTCAGAAGCAAGCGCGTCAGCCATCAAGCCTACTCGGGCTTAATCGATTCAAGAGCGCTCACAACGCCGGAAAGCGCCTGATAGCGTCCACGCGCGATATCCATTTGAAGCAGGCGCGCCGTGGCGGCATTGACGCCGGCTGCGCGTAAAAATGCTTGTGCGCGCCGTTGTGCGGCTTGCTTCGAACCGAGTTGCGCGTGCGCCGCTGCATACGAGAGGCCTGCCTCATTCAGAATCCCTTGCGTCACCGAGCCGTCGTTGGGGGGGGCGGCGTTTGACGCCTGAACGGGAAATACCCCGGCCGGTTCAGGCGGGGGCGGCGTTAGCGGGCTGGTCATGTTTATCAGGGCGGCCTGTGCGGAAGCGGCGCCTTGTTGAGACGAAGACGCAAGGCTCAGAAACGCCGGGCTGTTGGCGGAGGAGGTTCCACAGAGCGCCAGGCCCACGCCCACGCTCAGGCAGGCGGCCAGCCACAGGTTGCGAAACCCATGAGCGTTTATCGTGGTGAATTCCGTTGATTTCATCATGATAAAAATTCCCCGGCTTGCCAACAACGCCATCTATTGGGGAGTATAGCGCCTTTGCGCGGGCGCGTCGCTCATCTCATGATCAATCTTCGAATTAATCTTTGAATCAATCTTTTAGGGACGCAATCGCGTCGCGCCCTCCTCCGAAAGATGGACATGGGGGTGGAGACCGGCGGCGAGAAATGATTTTGGGGGCTGGTATGTAACGATTTTGTAATGAGCATCGACGCGTTTTGTCCTTCAGGCGACGGATCGTAAGGGCCGTAACTCCTGCGAATGCGGGATTCCGTGGCGGGGTCCAGGGGAGGCGTCTGGGTCTGATTTTCAGGCGGTGAAAGGCGTTGGGGTGGAATAGACCCATGGGTCTCCTGCGAATGATTGATGAATGCCTCCGCAAAGCGCTCTATTCTTGGAATACGGGGACAAGGGCGTCTTTTGATGTAGCCGCCCCGGGGTGATGGGCTAACTCGTAAGGCAAGAGGCGTGATGATGGTGATGGGCGTGATAATGATTCAGCGGCAATGGGGAAGCGTTCAAACCCGCACGGCGCATCGCGCGCTGACGTTTCTGGCGGCAGTTCTCGTGGTGACGGGGGCTTTGTCGGCGCATGGCGAGACGACCGGGCTGCGACGCATCGCGTTTACCAGCGGCGTCGGCGTTACGGGGATTGATATTCATTCCGGCGCGATGCTGCCGACGAGGACGATCCAGGAATCGGACGATAAGATTATTGTGGAAATCGACGGCGTGAACGCCAATGACCCGGTGCAGACCGATTTTTCGCGCGCGCGCAACGTCAGCAATGTGATTTTTCAGCCGCAAAGCGCCCAACGCTTGCGCGTGATTATTCGTGGCGCGAATCTGGGTAAGGCCCAGACCCGATTTCTCAGCGATCCACCCGAACGCGCGTCAATGGCTGCGCCCGTTCAGCCGCTGACGCAAGCGGCGTCTGTCTCAACGATTCCAGCTTCGTCTGCCGTGATCGCCGCCAATGCGTCCTCTCAGGAAGCGCAAACGTTATTGTCTCTCGATACCCCGATGACTCAGACGCCAGCGCAACCGTCCGCCGCCATGGAAACGGCTGCGGTGAATGCGCCTTTTCAAACGGCTGAGCCTGCGCCAGCGGCGATGCCTCAGGCGGCTGATCCGATTGCTGGCTGGGGCGATCCCGCCTCCTGGGCGCGCGGCGTGGCCAGCGGCGAATGGACGCCGATTCTCATTAAAGGCATCATTATCCTTGGCTTGCTGGCTGGCTTTGCGCTGTTTATTCGTCAAAAAATCCTTAACAACGCCTTGCCTGTGGCGGAAGCCCCGCGCGATCGGCGTGCGCGTCGCGACGTCTCATCCGACGACGACGATGCGAGCGGGCAAGACGATCCGCAACGCGATCCGGGGCGTCCGTCGTTGTTCTCTCCTAATCGCCACCCTAAAAAAGCCAATGCCTGGGCCACTCGACCCGAATCGCGCGCGGCGCAGGAGATGCCTATTGGCCTGAGCGGTATGCGGCCACGCGCCTCTGCGTCACAACCCGCCGCCATGCCCCCTGCCTCCGACTTCAGTCGCCCGGAGGCGCGCTTCGATAATCGTCCTGATACCCGCCCGGGTTTGGATTCGCAAGTGCAGGCAAGCGCTACGACCTCGCGCGTGGCTCCGCCTCCCGGCCGTCAAGCGATTCATCAGTACAAACGGCAGCAAGGAGGCCCCGCCGCCGGAAAACCCGCCGCCGCTTCGCGCAATCAAAATCCAGTGGCGCCGCCGCTGAGGAAGCCTGCAGCCTCGTCTGCGGCGTTGAACCCGAATGCGCGTCGCGATAACGTGAAGGCCCCGCCAGCGCCTGAAGCGCGCTCGAATGCGCGACCCGGCGTCCGCCCGCAGGCCATGGCCGGTCGTCCGCCGCAGCTTCAGACGAGGCCAAACGCCCGCAACATGGGCAGCGAGACGATTCCTGAAAATACGCAGGTGCTGGAATTTCTCAAGAACGTTGCCGACTTGATGGAAAAGAACGGCGAAGGCGAAAAAGCTCGCCGTATTCAGAAAAATCTGCGCCCATAAGCGAGGCGTTTTCCCACTATTGAGAAAGCCCCGTCTCTGAAGAAACGGGGCTTTTTGTATGGATGCTTGCGTTTAGACGAATATCGGCGCGCCGTTGGCCTGGCAGACTTGCGCTCCCTGCTGAAACGCCTGGGTGAATTGCGCCAGCCCATGGACGCCGCCATTAACGGCTTTACGCGCTGTGGCGAAATCGCCCTGAGCGAGCGCCTTTTGAATCGTCGCGGCCTTGTCCGCTAAAAATGCGGCGAGAATGCGCGCGGCGATTAGCGGATCATTGGCCAGATCCGGGTTTTGCGTCAGCGCATCGCCCAGGCCGAGGCGCTGTGAATAGGTTTCATAGTTGCTGCGCCCGGTCAGCTGGATAAATCCGCGTCCGCGATAGCGCGCGCCGTCGCCCACGGCGCCGTTGCCCAGATCACGCCGAAAATCGTAGCGGCCGTAAGGTCGTCCGCCCGGATCGGTATTGTAGGATGACTGATATTCGCCAATAGGCGCAAATCCGGCGCTTTCGGCGCGAATGGTGGCCAACGCCGCCAGCGTCATCGTGGTCTGGGTCAGTCCGGCCTCGGCCAGCGCCTGGAGCACAGCGGGTAGATGCGCATCGATATTGCCGCGTGGCGCATCCGGGAACATCGCCTGCGCAATGCCGCGCCAAGGACCTGTGACGGCCCCGAGTGACTCTCTGGACAAGGCTCCAGGGGAGGAAAATCCAGAATTGTTGGCGGCGGCGTCACTGGCGGCTTGATCAACTTCAAAGCCCAAGGCTGCCAGCGTGCGCGCGTCAATCTCACCAGTGGGCGGCAGACCGCGCATTTGTTGAAACGCTGCGACGGCGCCCTGGGTATTTGGGCCAAAGTGCCCGTCCAGGGCGTCGTGATAAAAACCGAACGATTGTAGCGCTTGTTGGGCCGTGGCCACAGCGGGGCCGATGTCGCCGATGCGCATTAAGGCGCTGGCGGGAGCGTAAGGGGGCATGTCAGAATCCTCTCTCTATCTCTAATTTTCTCTGTTGGCTTTCTCTCAAGAACAGTTTTCGGGAGTTTGCCTGCCTGTATCTCTGTCAGTATAGCGATTTCTGCGAAAACGCAAAGAGGAGATCCGCGTCAAGCCCTGCGCGGAGGAGATAGAGGGCATGTAGGATTGAGGGCCTGATGTCGGGGAATTCCTCTATTCGGCGTATGCAGATTCGAGCGGGCGGGCCGATACCCTTCTTGTCGCCAGAGAGCCCATACGCCAGACGGCGACCCGCTTTTTCATGATCTCTATCCCCACACGCAACGCCACTGTAATAATCCACCTCTATAATCCCACCTCTCTCTCTCTTTCCCTGATGAACCACACGCGGCGCCTCTCACCAGGCGCCTTTTTATTAGGTCGCGGGAGCTGAGGTGGCAAGAATAATGCCCAGACGCGCGAGCAGTTCTTCTGCGCTGTAGGGATCCTCTACTACTTCCAGGCGGCATCCCGCTTGCTCGCAGACGTCGTTTACGGTCAGGCCGTCCAGAAACAGGCGTGTGTCCTGCTTCAGCATCACTGACGGAATCACGGCGAAGTCATAGCCGCTGAGATCGTGCGCACGCAGGGTCTTAATCAGGTCAGAACCCGTAATAAGTCCGGCGACGTCGACGCGATCGCCCCAGAAATCGCTGTCAACGGCCAGCGTATCGACGTAGCAACCCTCTATCTGGTTCAGGCGATTAACGATAGGGGCCAACGCCATGACGGCGAGCCGCCCGGTGGGAATCAACGCGCGGCAAGGCGGGTCGAGACGCGCCGGGAGGGCTGGCGACAACGCGAAAAAATCGTCCATAAGGAGGCGTACGGTTCCCACGCCGTCATCGAGTTGCGGAAAATCCCCATAGTCGCCATAGGCGGGGATGGGGAGCCCGACCTTATAATAAAACTCATCTGAAAGAAACACGAAATCTGTCAGGGAATCGTTTTTTCTGCGACGCTGAGGGGGGCGGCTTCGAAAGGCTTCTACGCGGGCGATCACCGCGCGGGCGCTCTCGGCGTCGACAGGCGTCAGGGTCGGCAGATGGGCGCGATGGGCCGTCAGCCCCACGGGAATCACGGCGACAGAAAGCGCATGGGGGCGGAGTGCGGCCAGATCTGCCAGCGACTGACTCAGCGCGTCGCCGTCGTTAATGCCGGGGCAGACGACAATCTGCGCATGAAAGGGAATCTCCAGCGACGCGAGCCAGCGTAATTCTGCAAGGATATCGCCGCCGCGCGGGCGATCGCCCAGCAGTCGCGCGCGAATCGCGGGATCTGTCGCATGGACCGACACATATAACGGCCCCGGTCGGATGGCGCTCATGCGTTGGCGGTCGCGCGGCGTCAGGTTGGTCAGGGTGATATACGTGTTGTTAAAATACGACAGGCGCCAGTCGTCGTCTTTCACGTACAGGCTGGCGCGCAGGCCGGGGGGCTGCTGATCGATAAAGCAGAACGGGCACGCATTATTACAGGTTTTAATCGGCGAAAATACTGGCGAGGTGAACGTCAGACCGAGATCTGCGTCGGGATCTTTTTCGACGATCAGCGTCTCCTCCGTTCCGCCGGTACGCTGCACTTGTAACTCAAGGTATGCTGTATCACAGAGTTCGAATTGCCAGTCGAACAGGTCTTCAAGATCGGCTCTGCCGTTGATCGACAGAATGCGATCGCCGGGCCCCAGGCCCGCTTTCTGCGCCGGAGAGCCCGGCGCCGCTGAATGAATCCAGATTTCCATCTCGCGCCCAGTATACCGCCTTTGCGCCCTTGATAACTTCCCGCCTGCCACGATGACCCCGCTCGCATGACTGATCCGTCGCCGATGACGTCCAAATTGCTGATTCGCAGCGAGGCGCTGGCCGTGGTGATGTTTCTCAGCGTGATGGAATCGCCGTCTCAGCAGGAACGTCAAAAGCAGATTCGACGTCTGGCAATCATCCCGGATCGGCAGGCGGTTCTGGAGATTCTCATTAAAGAGATGCGCCGCACCCAGCAAAGCGCGGTCCTGCAATCGCTCATGGAGCTGTTGATGGAGCTGGGTTCGCTGGACATGCTGCAAGAGCCTCTGTGGGACATTATTCGGAACGATGACGCGCGAGACGAGGTCAAAGACGCCGCGAACCTTATTCTGCGGCATCTGGGCGACAATGCCGACCCGGATTTATATCTCGATTATCTCGATGACCCGCAAGGCCTCATCAGTCGCGAAACCGAGCGTATGCTCGAGGTCGCCTCGCGCGTGCCTGAGGCCTTGATTGATTTTATTGATTTCATCTTCTCGCTGCCTGCTGGCGAACAGCTCAATTTGACGCAATCGTTGCAAAGCGACTATGCGCCGGAGCATTTGCTCAATCTCTATATTCCCATGCTGCTGGCCGGACCGACGCCTGAGCTGGAAGAGGCGATGCTTCGTTATATGGGCGGATCGCGCTCGCGGCGAGCGGCTATTTTCCTCGATGATTTTTCGCATCACCTGCCGGTGGGGCAACCGCGCGCCAAATGGGTGAAGCTGGCACTGAACGAGTTAAAGCTTTCGGGCGCGTTCTCGATCGAGAACGACACGGAGGCTGAGGCGCCGCACCCGTTGTTGACGGCGACGACGATTGACGCATGTTCGATCACGCTGAGCGACGGGATTGGCAATCAGGGCGTGATTCTGACTCGACGTCATCCCAACGGTGACGTGTGTTTGATGAGCGTGGCGATTAACGATCAGCACGGCATCATTGATTGCTTTGGCTTTTATCAGCTCAGCGAGCCGGATTTTTTGCGCATAACTGAAAAATTCTACGAAGAATCGCTAAAAATTCCGATTTCGCCCGCCTATTGTCGCCAGAAACTGCTTGCCGCCGAAGCGACGAGTCGTCGCCTCAAGCGCCGGATTCCATATGAATACACGTGCTGGAAAGCCCTGATAGAGGATTTCCCGGACGATCCATTCGATCCGCTGGCCTTCTGCGCGGCGCTGGCGCGGCCCGAATGGGCCCCGAAAACCGGCGCCTTGTATCAGCATCCTGACTTTCAGACGTGGTTTCTCGAAGAAGGCGATCATCCGCTGATCACCGAGGCGCTGGCGTCGGTGAATCTGGCCGCGCAGGAAAATCTTGCCGAAAATCGGGGCCCGGCGCGCTTTATTGAAGCCATGGATCGCTGCGCGATGTCTCTGGCGCAAGCGCTGATGCGTACCGAATGGCGCGCGATTATGCGCGATCGCCTCGCAGAGGCCGCTTATCTGTTGAATGCGCAGGACACGGGAGCGTTTGCCGCGCTGGCCGCTACGGAAGCCTTAAAGCTGCAGTCGTTTTCGGAAGAAGACGCCGAGAAGGCCCTGTCGATAGGATTCACGCGTCAGTTTGGTCGTCGGTGCGTCGAAGAACGCCTGTTGCGCCTGCGCGAAGCGTCGGGCGCCTCTCAGGCGCTGGCGGCGCTGGTTAATGCGGTGATTGACGCCTGGAATGAAGCCTGATAAATCGTGCGATTGTGGCATAATACCAAGGTGGAAAGAGCTGGACTGACGGTCGCGGGCGCGTGCGCGCGCCTGAGGAAAGTCCGGGCTCCACAGGGCAAGTCGCCGGGTAACGCCCGGTGCGGGCGACCGCGAGGATAGCGCCACAGAAATGTAGACCGCCGATGGCCGCGCGCGAGTGCGGCACAGGCAAGGGTGCAACGGTGGGGTAAGAGCCCACCGGCAGGGCCGAAAGACCCTGGCCAGGTAAGCCCCGACTGGAGCAAGGCCCTGAAAGCGCATGGGCTGCCCGCCCGCTTTCAGCGTCAGTCCGCTTGAGCCGTTCGGAGACGAGCGGCCCAGACAGATGACCGTCCTCGACAGAACCCGGCTTATGGCCAGCTCTTTCCCGCTTTTTTCGCATGTCCCTCCCCGATTCATGAGACAGATGCGATGGTGATCGTCGAGTTAAACGCCGCGCGCGCCCTGCCGCTGCTGAGGGCGCTGGCCTTGTGGGTCATCATGATAGCTTTGATGGCGCCCGTGTGGGCCGACGGGGCGGGCGATATCGCCCACATCGATCGGCTGCTGACCCGTCCGGCCGCCGCCCAGGCAGAAGGTGAGACGCGCGAACCGATTCGCCTGTGGGCGCAAGCGTCCCACAGCCCGCAAGGGCGGCAATACCGGGCTTATCTTCAAAAGGCAGATGAAATGACGCGCCAGCTGATGGCCTTTCGCGAACGGCTGCGCCAACGCCAGGGCGATATTACGCTGCAACAACTCGGCGCGTTTTGTCAGAGTCTGCGGATGGAGCGCGCCCAACTGCGCGAACGACTGGGGCAGGGGGAAGATAAATTTCACTCGTACCGGCTGATGAGCGCTGCCGTGACACATCTGGAAGACGCCTGGCGCACGTGGCGGCGGGTGAATCTGTTTCGGGCCGACTTGCGGAGTTCTACGCTGGAGGCGGCCATGGACGATGACGCGGTTCAGATCAAGCTGCAACGCGCCCAGCAGGCTATCGAAGACCTTCGCGTTATTACCCAGGCCCGGGCCGAGCTGGATCGCGAACTGAACGAGAGCTTCTAGCCGCTGGGGTTCATGGTAGCCAGATTTTTAGCGTGCCGTCCTTTTCGATAGAATAAAGGGCGCTGTCAGAAACGCTATCCAAAACATCGATCGTAAGAGGACGCCCCCTGTGACGTACGCCGCCGCGCCTGTCGCCATCCCGCAACTGAGCCTGGCTCGCCAGATGGCCGAAATTCGCGCCGAGGTGGATGCGACCATCGCCCGCGCGCTGGACGCCACGGCCTTTATTGGCGGCGATGCGGTTTCCAGTTTTGAAGCGGCCTTCGCTGAGTATTGCGGCGTGGCGCGCTGCGTGGGCGTTGGCAACGGGACCGACGCCTTGTTGGCGATTTTCAGGGCGTTAGGCGTAAGGCCCGGCGATGAGGTAATCGCGCCTGCCATGTCGTTTATCGCGACGCTGGAACCGCTGATGTTGCTGGGTGCTCGTCCTGTTCTGGCCGATATCGACCCGGTGACCATGACTCTCGACCCCTCGCAGGCCGCTGCGCGCCTGACTTCGCGCACGCGCGCGCTTCTGCCGGTGCATTTGTATGGACAGCCGGCGGATATGACGCCGCTGGCAGCCTTGTCCGAGCAACACGGACTTGCGTTGATTGAAGACGCGGCCCAAGCGCATGGGGCTTTGTATCAAGGCCGTCGCGTCGGCGCGCTGGGGATGGCAGCGGCGTTCAGCTTTTATCCGGGTAAAAATTTGGGCGCCTGCGGCGACGGCGGCGCGGTGACGACTCAGGATCCTGCTCTGGCAGAGGCCATGGCGCGCTTCTGCGATCATGGTCGTCTGACCAAATACGAGCATGCGCTGGCAGGCGTCAATTCCCGTCTGGACGCGCTTCAGGCCGGAATCCTTTCGATTAAGCTTGCGCGGCTCGATGGCTGGAATCAGCGCCGCCAGCAGTGGGCTGAGCGTTATCGTCTGCTGCTCGAAGACGTTGCAGAAATTGCATTGCCTCAAACCCGTGAGGATCGCACGCACGCGTATCATCAATACGTTCTGAGAACGGACCGGCGCGATGATCTGGCGCGCTTTCTTGCGCAACGAGGGATCTCCACCGGGCTGCACTACCCCTTGCCGCTGCATTTACAGCCCGCATGCGCGGCCTTGGGATACGCTCCCGGCGATTTTCCGCATGCGGAAAGCCTGGCGACGACATGCCTGTCGCTTCCGATGTTTGCTGAATTGACTGAGGCGGAAGTCGATGCCGTGGCCCAGGGCGTCCGCGCATTTTTCGGGTACGCTGCCCGCTAGCGCCGCCGATTAAGTCAAAACGGGAATCGCTGTTAATACGTCCAGCGCGCTGAGTCTGGGGCGTCTCGTTGGGATGCCATGTGGTTTAAGGGGACGTTTGGGGCGATCCCGATTCAACAGAAGGCGTAAACGTAGATGCGGCCTGCCTTGAGCGCGTTCCATAACGGAGTGTAACGTTTCCGGGGATGGACGCAATCGCGCCGTTAAAAATGTTTTTTAAATAATATAGTCTTAACATTCTGTCCCCCCCATTGCTGTTGAGACCCGCTGAGACAAGTGAGAGATAACGGTCAGGGAGAAGACACCCACCATGAATGAACTGGAAATGGCGCTCACGTTAGGTATTTTGCCAGAACCGACCAAGAACCGCGTTCATGTGGACGCCTTTATGCAACTGGAAATCTCGTTTTTATCCGAGATTTTTAAAATCTCCCGCCTTCAAAAGGAAGATATCGGCAGTCCCAACGGCGAACTCTGGTCAGAACTACTGCCATGGCACAGTATGAATTAATCATCTGATCGATAGCGGCTGGCGGTTCAGCATCTATCGCTGTTTCCAATCGTTTACAACTTTTCTAGTCGGCTCCTGATGCGCGCGCCTCAGGGGTCGACTTTGTTTTAAGGCGCTGGAGTTGGCGGCTGGGCAATGATCGACCCAGAAGGCTTTCCATCCGCTGCGAGACGGCGGCCAGAGCGGTGAGATTCACGCCCGTCTCGACGCCCATGCGCTGCATCAGGTAAGCGACGTCTTCGGTCGCAACGTTGCCTGAGGCGCCCGGAGCGTAGGGGCATCCGCCCAAGCCCCCGGCGGACGCGTCAAACGTGGTGAGGCCCAATTGCATGGCGCGCGTGATGTTGGCCAGCGCTGTGCCGCTGGTGTCATGGCAGTGCAGGGCCAGGCGCTGCGCTGGAAGGGTTTTCAGCATACGGGTGAGCAGACGCTCGATATCCGTGGGGACGGCAAGGCCAACTGTATCGCCCAGTGACACTTCGTCTGCTCCCATCGTCAGCAGCGCTTCGCTCACGTGTAAAACGGCTTCCGGCTCGATTTCTCCCTGATAGGGACAGACAAAACAGGTGGATACATATCCGCGGATCGAGACGCCTTCTCTTTGGGCGCGTTGCGCCAGACGTGAGAATGTTTCCAGCGACTGCGCGACGTTTTGGCCGATATTGCGCTCGGCGAAAGCGTCAGAAGCGGCCGTGAACAGGGCGATGCGAGAAACGCCGCTAGCCAGCGCGCGATCCAGGCCGCGCTCATTTGCTGCCAGCGCGCTCAGGCAGACGTCGGAGGCCTTTGCTTCGGGAGCGTCCGTGAGCAGAGCCATCAGCGAGTCAGCGTCGGCCAGTTGAGGGATTGCCTTGGGATTGACGAATGAGGTCGCCTCAATCTCGCGCAGACCGCAGGCGATGAGCCCGCGAATAAAAGCGGCTTTATCCGTCGTGGCAATAAGCACGGCTTCGTTTTGAAGACCATCGCGCGGGCCGACTTCGACAATGCGCGCGGCGTCAGGCCAGGCGGTTTCAGTCATCGGCGTCAGGGTCCGTGGCAGGGCGCAGCGTCAGCAGCGGCGCGCCTTGCTCAACGATTTGTCCGGCCGCGACATGAAGGGTCTCAATCTGCCCGATAAACGGCGCAACGATGGACAGTTCCATCTTCATTGATTCCATGACCATGAGCGTCTGGCCACGATTGGCCCGCTCGCCGGGTTTTGCGGGCGTTTGTCGTATCACGCCGGGCATGGGGGCTGTCAACGTTTCGGCCGCGTCGCCGGGGCTGGCGCTGGCGCGCTTGGGGCGCGAGGAGCTCTTCTCCTCTATGCAAAAGCGAACGCTTCGGCCTGAAACCCAAACCCAGACCTCGCGGTCGCAGACGACGATTTCATAGCGAAAACGCCGACCGTCTTGCAGCGTCAAGAGTCCTCGATCGGCTTTCTTCGCCAACAAATCGCCGAGAATCGTCACGTGAGAAGTGTGACTTTGCTGTGTAATCGTCGCGTGTAGCCAATCGCCTTCGCGCCGCGTTGAAACTTCCACCTGCGGGCTGTCGGGGCCGGGCGCGCCCAGTCGAAAGCGATGCTCCGTCATGGGAGTTGGCTCCCAGTTGCGCCGAGACGCCAGCCTTCGTTGTCACGCCATGGGCTTACGGGTCCTCCGGTTCGCTTTGAGCTGGATTGCGCTGAGGGCGCATGCGCGGCGATCACGGCCGCCAGCGCCAAGCGTGGATCTTCGGGATGATCTGCCAGTCCATCCGGGGACAATAAATCCGGTCTATGGGAGAGAAACGACGTGTCATAGCGTCCTTTCGTAAAGGCGTCGTCGACGAGAATGGCCTGTAACAGCGGTAGATTAGTCGTCACGCCCAGAATAACGAAATCATCCAGCGCGGCGCGCATGCGGGCGAGAGCCTGCGCGCGTGAGGGGGCGTGAACAATGACCTTGGCCAGCATCGAATCGTAATGCGGCGTGACCCGATCGCCTGTCTGAACGCCGCTGTCCACGCGAACGCCCGGAATCACCGGTGGGCGAAATACTTTAATCTCACCGGTTACGGGTAAAAACCCGCGGGCTGGGTCTTCCGCGCAAATGCGGCATTCGATGGCGTGGCCGCGCGTTGTCAACGTTTCCTGCGAAAATCCCGGCGGCAGGCCTTGCGCGGTTAATAGCTGGGCATGAACCAGATCGACGCCTGTGACGGCTTCCGTCACAGGGTGCTCGACCTGAAGCCGCGCGTTCACCTCTAAAAAATAAAAGTCGTCTTGCGGCGTCAGTAAGAATTCGACGGTGCCTGCGCCATGATAACCGACTGCTTGGGCCGCTTTTAGGGCGGCGGCGGTCATACGTTCGCGCGTCTGGGGCGAGAGTGCCGGACACGGCGACTCCTCAATGATTTTCTGATGACGCCGCTGAATCGAGCAATCGCGCTCAAACAGGTGAAGCGCGCCTCCCTCGGCGTCGCCAAAAATCTGAACTTCGACATGACGCGCCCCGTCGAGGCATTTTTCCAGAAAAACCCGCGCATCGCCAAAGGCGTTTTGGGCCTCGCGGGCGGCGGCGCGCCACGCCTGCGTTAACTCGTCAGGTCCGTTTACCCGTCTCATGCCTTTTCCGCCGCCTCCGGCCGCGGCTTTAACCAGAATCGGATACCCAATGCTTTGCGCTTGCTGCGCGATCTCGCTTTCATTCGTTTGCAGATGGCCGCTCCAGCCTGGAATTGTGGAGACGCCCGCCGTCGCCATTGCGGATTTTGCCAGAAGTTTATCGCCCAACGTTCTCAAGGCTTGCGGCGAGGGACCAATAAATGTAACGCCAGCCTGCGCGCAGGCATCGGCGAAATCGGCGTTTTCTGCCAGAAAGCCGTAGCCGGGATGCACGGCGTCGACGCCCCGCTCGCGACACAGAGCCAGAATGCGGTCTACATTGAGGTAGGTTTGATCTGCGCTCTCGCCCGGTAAATCGGCGACGTCATCGGCCAGTTGGGCGTGCAGGGCGTCGCGATCGGCGTCTGAGCGCAGGGCGAGCGATGCAATGCGCATTTCGCGCAGGGCATGCAGAATCCGTACGGCGATTTCGCCGCGATTGGCGACCAGAACCTTTCTAATCGGGCGCAAAAGCATCTTAGTCGCGCTCCGATGTCAGCCATGAAGGCGCGCGCTTTTCCAGAAACGCGCGCATGCCTTCCTGGCCTTCTGCTGATTGTCGGCAATCGGCAATCCATTGGCAAAGCGTGGCGCGGATCTCAGACGGAATCGGCGTCAGAGTTGCTAAGAGCTGTTTACATTGCGCCAACGCTTGCGGCCCGCCTCGCGCGAGATGATCGATCGTCTCCTCAATGCGAGCGTCCAACGCTGTTTCATCGGCGCTGATGTCATGAAGTAATCCCATCGCGCATGCTTGAGCAGCGTTGATGCGCTCACCGCTTAAAAACAGGCGACGCGTGTGTGAGGGGCCCAGCCGCGCCAGCACGTAAGGCGAAATCACCGCCGGGATTAGGCCGAGACGGGTTTCTGTCAGAGCGAACGCGCAGTTCGGGACGCTAAACGACATATCGCATGCGGCGATCAGCCCGACCCCTCCGCCGAACGCATTGCCTTGAACGCGGGCGATTGTGGGCTTGGGGCCTTCTCTGAGAAGCGCCAGCGTTTCAGCCAATTCTTGGGCTTCGGCGACGCTACGCGCCGAATTTATAGGCGAGGCGTCGGCCATCCCCCTTAAATCCGCCCCGGCGCAAAACGTAGGGCCTGCTGCTCGCAGTATGATGACGCGGGCGCGGGCGTGCTGCATCGCCTGCTGCAGCGCGTGATGCAGCGCGATGACCGTGTCGCCGTCCAGCGCGTTGTGGACGTCGGCGCGACGCAATTCAATGATGGCCGCGCGTCCGCGAAAGGTCAGATCGAGTGAGGCAGACATAGCTCTAGTATAGCAGCGGCGGGCGGCTTGCTCGGGGTCCTCCGAAGGGAGGAATTTTATCGTCTGTTTTGTCTCTAAATTCCTCTGTTTGGGCGTCCTCAGCCATGGGGCGTTTCGGTAGCATAGGGGGGTGACAAACTTTGTGCGAGACTACGCGCAAAGTCGACAGGTGGTTACTTTACGCCTTTGTGGATAACGAACCAGACGGCTCTCAGGGAAAGAGGGCCTTCTTTTTTGGCGCGATTCTGATTTCCACGAGATCCTGAAGAACAGGAGAAGGGCTTGCGCGCTTAGGACGACAGCCGCGCTGCGATCCGGTCGCCCCATGCGGCCAGTGCATTGGCCCACTGGTTTTGGCGGACGATCCAAGGCGCGTTCTCCAGTTGGGTGAGTTGCGCATCGAGACGAGACAATAAATCGGCGCGGTTACGCGTGTTGGGATGCGGCGGCGCTTTGGCCATTCGCTCAAGCGATTGCGCAATCAGCCGTTTCCCGCCTCCTATCGCCACCCGGCGGAAATTCATCAACGGGTAGGTGAGAAATGCAGTGATGCCCAGCGGTTTCAGGTACACATGACCAATTTTGAAAACCAGCGCGTCCAGAGCGGTTTTAAATTCCTCGTCGGCTTTTGCGCGATCGTGGCCGGTTTCCAGCGTGTCATAAGCCCGCCCCATTTGGGGGACGTGACGCGCGAGCGCCATCACTGGATAGCCAATAGCCGCTACCAGAAAAGCGCTTTCAATCACCCGATGATGTCGCCGAAAGGCGGTAAACAATCCGCCCAACCCCAGCGTGAGCGCGCCGACGCCTATGCCGAAAGCGGGATTGTCTTTAAGCGTCTTGAAATAGCGAATAAATCCACGCTCGTAACTGGGGAGCAGGTTGCGCATCAGGCTTTGGCGAAAAAATTGTCGGCGCGTAGGCAGCGTAATTGAGTTAATCGGCGCGCTGAAACGCGTAAAAGGCCCGTCGGGGTGTTTAAGCGACGAGGTGTTTTCTGTAACGCCCTGCGGTTTGTTCTTTTTGGATGTTTCCGAACTGGATGCGTCCGGCTCGTGTGGCTTCACAAGAGGCGCTGTGGGCGTAGAAGCGACAGAAACAGGCGCGACGGCCATGGATTGATCTTCCTTCGGCGTAGCGAGGAAACGCTTTCCCCCGCATGAAAGACGCTCAAGCGGAATTGTTGACAGTGAATCGGCGCGAAGGGCGGACGGGCGTCTGCCCGCTATAATCCCTATTATCGTCCCTTTCTTTTTATTGTATCAATTCCGTCAAGAATTGTTTGAAGCATGGGGGACCGGGCATAATACAGGCATGACGCGCTGTGAATGAGGCTCGCCGACGCGTGTGAGGGCGGGCGTACGCTGATTGTGGAGAAAGTCGCAATGGGAAAACTCCTGAATGAGTGGGCACACATGCAAGAAGAGCAGGCCAAGCCGACGCTGGCCCGTTTGCGCGAAAAACGCCTGAACGATTCGATGGCGATGATTGATCACTGTCTGGGTCATGACTGCGTGATTCATCAGGCAGACGTCTTGCGTCGCATGGCGGGCGGATCGCGCTGAAACGCCCGCCTTTTAAAGCGCATCGCTTGACGTCGATCGTTGGACCCGTGACAATAAAGGCGTTTTCTCAAACGCAAGGCGATTCAAACTGCGCATGCGCAGCCTGTGTTTTACGCAACTGTTCGTAAGAGCCTCCTCTGTTTTGGTTGCGGCCACGCTTGGCGGTTCTGCGTTCTCCTCGCAACCGGACCCTGACGCGTCGACAGGCGCCTCTCAGCCGGCGTCGGGCGTTATCGCTTTTACGCCGTACAACGCGCGGCCTCGCGAACTGGATCTCTGGCGGATTGAATCTCGCAAATGGCTGCGCTCGGACGCCGTTGTTTCGCCGGATCGCGCGTGCATGGCGTACTCTGAGATTTCTTTTATCCCGGATGCGCGTCAGACGATTGCGGCGCTATACGTGGTGACGCTCGCGTCGCCGACGTCTGAAAGCCGCCATGAGTCGTTGCCTGACTCTGCGCCCGCAGGCGCGTTGGCGAGCGCTTCTTCTGCCAATTTGTCTGCGCCGCCCGCTGCTCCTCGCCGTGGGATGCGGCCTCGTTTCTGGTGGCCCTCCGCTTCTTCTTCCAGCGCTTCCCCTGGTTTTTCCTCTGGTTCTGCTTCCGGGGGCCGCGTGGACAGTCACGCTCCATCGGCGGCGGAAATTGCGCTGGCCAGCCGCTACGAACCCGCGTTGACGCTGTCGCAACGCGAGGCGATCTTTAAGGCGGGGTTCTCTCGCACCCGCCCGTATCGTTTTGAGACGCTGACGGTGGTCGATTGGTCGGCCTCAGGTCGCCGTCTGCTGTTTAAGCGGCGCAGCGGGGTTCTCTATTACGGGCTTAAAACCACGGATATTCTGCTTTACGATGGCAATCGTCGGGTTGTCTCAGTATATGGTGACTTGCAACGCGCGATTCGTGCCTATTGGCAGGATCAGCAGGCGTCTCATGATCTCGATTCGGCGGCTGTCTCTGCCGCACCCGTTTGGAACGACGCCCAGTGGGACTTGCTGCCGCTGGGGTTTCGGCCAGGGAGTGAGCATTTGGCGATCGTCGAGGCTACGGCGTTCACGCCAACCGCCCGCGTGTTCTGGGGCGTCTGGGAGCTGGATCTGGATCAACGTCGGGTTCGCTTGCTGTCACGCGACAATACGCCTCCGCCGGTGGGCGCCAACGGCGTTCTGGCGCGCGTGCCGATTGTTTACGATCCGCAAACCGCTCAATGGCGTTACCGTGATGCCCGCTGACGCGTCGGAGATGGCCGCGCAATCGCGCGTAGTCGGTAAGAATGCCGTCATGGCCCTTTTGCAGGCATCCCCCGAGCGGGTGTTTAAAATTATTTTCGAGCAGGACGCCAAACCCGATAAACGCCTGGACAGGATTCGCGAGTTAGCGGAATCGGCGGGGGTCGCAATTCAGCGCGCGCCCTGGAAAAAACTCGCGGCGTTAGCCGCTCAGGGTCAAAGCGCAGACGAGACGGAAGGCGGCGGGGCGATTCCGCATCAGGGCGTGATTGCAATTGTGGCGCCCAAGCCGCTGCTGGATCTGCACGGCTTGCTGCAAAAACTTCAGCCTCAACTCGCCGCCGGCGCTTGGCCGCGCGTGATGCTGCTGGATGGCGTGACGGATCCTCGGAACGTCGGCGCAATTCTGCGCGTGGCCGACGCTGCAGGATTTTCCGCCGTCGTAATGAGTAAACGCGATTGTCCTGGCTTCGGTCCGGCGGTTTCCAAGGCGGCCAGCGGCGCAGACGCGGCCATGGATGTCGCCGTGGTCGGCAATCTGACGCAGGCGATGGAAGAACTCAAGCGCGGCGGCTTCTGGAGCGTTGGCGCGGTGGCCGAAGAACCGGGCGCGCGCCTTTACTGTCAACAGGATTATGCGATGCCGACAGTGCTGGCGTTGGGCGCGGAAGGCGCGGGGTTGAGTCGTCTGGTGCGCGAGCATTGCGATTTTCGGGTGACTATTCCCATGGCGGGGGCCGTTGATTCTCTGAATGTCGCGTGCGCCGCCGCTGTGCTGGCGTTCGACGCTCAGGCGCGTTTCCCGGCCCCGAATGTCTGAAGCTTTAAGCGTTTATGCCCGAGGCGTTAACGTATTTGCAATAGAATCTGGTCATCTGGGCGCTTCTTGGGTACAATAGGCCCGGATTTTCAGGCGGCGCCTTGTCAAGAGAACTCGGGAGAATGAAAATACCGGAAAGAACGCCGCTCTGAAAAGACGCGCGTCCTGAGCGCGCTTGTGAACGAGTGAACGGACGCGTCTAAACCTGTTATCTCGTGGATGTTGATGAGCCCTCTTGTTAGCAAACGGGTCGCTTTTCAGGCGACCGGTTAGAAAGGATCGATCCAGATGACCATGAGTCAAGCCTGCGCCTCGCGGCCTACTCCCTCAGTAGAAGATATCGTCCGCGAAGCGCGTGAGAACCGCGTTAAAATCGTCCGTCTGCAATTTGTGGACATTCATGGCTTACCAAAAAACATGTCCGTGCATGTCGACCAGTTGGAGCGCGCCCTGAATAACGAAGTGATGCTCGACGGGTCTTCCATTGCCGGATTTCGGACGATTGAGACCTCGGATATGTACTTCTATCCCGATCGTTCTACGTTCAAGGTCTTGCCCTGGACCGAAGGCGATCGCGGCATCGCGCGGCTGATTTGCGATATCTACAACCCGGATGGCACGCCGTTTGACGGCTGTCCGCGTAACAACCTTAAACGTGTGCTGGCCGAAGCCGAAAAACTCGGTTTTCGCTATAACGTGGGTCCCGAGCTGGAATTCTTCCTGTTTGAGCGCGACGAGAACGGCAATATGTCCACCCGCACCCACGACGCCGGCGGGTACTACGATCTGGGTCCAGATGATCGCGGCGAGATCGTGCGCGGCGAAGTCGTCGACACGCTGGAAAAAATGGGCTTTGAAATCGAGGCCGATCACCACGAAGTCGCCCATGGCCAGCACGAAATCGACTTTAAATATGGCGAAGCTCTTTCAACGGCCGATAACGTGACCACGGTTAAAATCATTACCCGCAAAATTGCCGCCGACAATGGCTTGCACGCGACGTTTATGCCCAAGCCCCTATACGGCACCAACGGCTCGGGTATGCATTGCAACCAGTCGCTGGCCCGTCTGGACGGCGCCAACGCCTTTAACGATCCCAACGGCGACTACCAAATGAGTCAGGAGTCCATGTGGTTTATCGCGGGTCTGTTGAAGCACGTGCGCGGCTTTACCGCCATCACCAACCCGACGGTCAACAGCTACAAACGGCTGGTGCCAGGCTACGAAGCGCCTGTGTATATTGCGTGGTCAACCGCTAACCGCAGCGCCCTGCTGCGCGTTCCGGCCAAACGCGGTAACGCGACGCGCGTAGAGCTGCGCTCGCCGGATCCCTCTGCCAATCCGTATCTGGCCTTCGCCGTGATGTTGATGGCTGGTCTGGACGGCGTGAAAAACAAGCTGGAGCCTGCAGCCCCGCTCACGGCCAACATCTATAAGCTGACAGAATTGGAGCGCGAGGCCCATGGCGTCGATTCTCTGCCCGGCAGCTTGAATGAAGCCCTTGAAGAGCTGGAAAAAAGCGATGTCGCCAAAGAGGCGCTCGGCGAACATATTTATGCCGAGTTCATCAAGGCCAAGCGTCGCGAGTGGGATGAGCACCGCACCTATGTCTCGCCGTGGGAAATCGAGCGCTACATGCCGCGTTTCTAGTCCATCTCCTTTGTCTTGCGTCGAACGTTGACGCGCCTAAAAGAAACCCCTTGCTCCCGACAGGAAGCAAGGGGTTTTGGCTTGAATAGGACCGTTCAAAAACTTGAAGGCCCTTGGCTCAGTACATTTAGTGGGCGCGCGGCTTTTGTTGCGCGTCATGCTTTTGGTGATGAATGGCTTTGTTCTGACGGGCCAGATCGCGATGCAATTTGGCGCGTTCGGCTGGCGACAGAGAGCCATCCGACTTAAAGCGTCGCTCTTCTTGGCGAATCTTGGCTTGCTGACGCTTCAGACGCCGGGCTTCTTTCGGGGTGAGTTCGCCGCTTTTGAGGCCTTGGCGAATACGTTGATGCTCCATGGCCTGGCGGTGATCGACGCCAGGCGCATGCGTTTTGGTTGAATGGCCCTCTTTGCCGTGTTCTTTCTGCTCGATCATGGGCTTGCGATGCGCCATTCCGGGGGGCGTTGCGGGACGATGATCGTTGTCCACCATCGCCGGACGATGCTCCAAACCGCTGGGCGTCTCGGGACGATGGCCGTTTTCGGCATAGGCGGAGGTCATACAGGTCGCCGTCAAGGCGAACAAAGTCAGCCATAATTTCATGAAATAAGTCTCCCGTATCCAAACATACTCAATGACAGTCGCCTTTCCATGGTTGTTCGCGAACCCCTTGGGTGCGTCGAACGTTTCAGGGCATCCTGTGCGCTTATTCCCTCATACTCGCCACATGGATGGCAAGTTTCAATTGTAACGTTTTTAAACGGATCTTTCTTAAGGGATCCTTAAGCAATCCGGTAAAACTCCAAAAGTATGTTTATATAATTATATAGTGAATCGTGTTGGAAGAGAGAATACAGGATAGCGAATTCGACGAGCGAACAAACGTCGTCTCAGGCGCGTTTGGCTGCCGTCATCGTCAGTAGCGTCGTCCCGCGGTAGCTTTGCCCATTAAAAGCATGCGCTGTTGGGAAAAAAGAGAGAGAGAAGTAAGAGGACTTAGAACCCTATGGGATTGTTGAGCGGATTGTTTCCGTCGCCGAAAGAGGCCTTTTTAACGCCTAAAAAGGCGAAGTCCTTCGCCAGGGAAGCGTTTATCACGCCGAAAGAGGCGACGACTCTTGCGAAACAATCGTTCGTGACGCCAAAAGAAGCGTTTGTTCGCCCCAAAGATGCGTTTATGAATCCTAAGGAACTGAACGCGCTCTTTGATTCGCTTCTGTTTGGCGGCGGCGCCAACGCGTAGGCGCGCCCTGCCAAACGTTGGCCACACAAGTTACTCTCTAGAAAACGGGATAAATCCCCTCCGGCAAGCCGAGAGGGGATTTTTTTAGAGCCAGATGCTGAAAATCGCTTATCGACTGCGCTTCTTGGCGGCTTCCGATTTGCGTTTGCGACGCACGCTGGGCTTTTCATACCGTTCGCGGCGTTTGATTTCCGACAGGATACCGGCTTTCTGGATTTTTTTCTTGAAACGCTTCAACGCGCTTTCAATACTTTCGCCGGGATTGACTTCAATTTCTGCCATGGACACTCACCCCCTTCCGGGGCGTGGGACGATCAAGGCGTCCCATTGCAGGGCTCTTCTCTGTACCGTAGCATATCCCATTAGGCTCCGCAATTGCTTGCGGCGAGAAGTCGTCGGGTGGACGGATTTCTCAGCCCGGCGGCCATTGCAGGGCGCGACCGCTGAGCAGGTGAACATGCAGATGAAAAACGGATTGCCCTGCCCCGGCGCCGTTATTAATGACCAGGCGGTAATCGCGCAGGGCATGGTCTTGGGCGATAGCGGTCGCGGCGCTGAACAGGCTGGCAAAAACCTGCGGATCTGCAACTTGCGAGGCGCTGGCGACATGGCGGTTGGGAATAATCAACAGGTGGGTTGGCGCCTGCGGATGAATATCCCGAAAAATTGTCACCGCGTCGTCGCGATAAACGACGTCTGCCGGGAGCTCTGCGGCGGCGATTTTACAGAACAGGCAATCGGACGATGACATAGACGCGCTCTCCGCTTGACGACGCCTCTTATTCTGGCGCGGCTGCAGCGAAAGCGCAACTGGCGGCGCTCGCGCGATTGTTACGTCCGCAGACTTTCAAAGGGGATATACTGCGGCGTCCCGGAGAGAGTCACCGTTGCGCCTCCAACCGAAATTGTATGCGCGGGGTCGCTGGTCCAGGCGACGACCGTGGAGCGATTGCCGCCATCGGTAAAGAGCAGGAGATAATCGTTCGGTGAGCCGGTCTTGAGGCGCTGATCGACGTGCAGGCCTTCGAGTTGCCGCGTCATTTGTTGCATGGCGCTATAGGCGGGCTTGGTATTTTGAGCATCGGCGGAGACAATACCAAACTGCTGCTCTTTTTCGGCCTGGCCGTTACGGCCTTCGATATCTCCTTTCCAGTCGTACCAGATATTGAGCGGGGATTTGTTGAGTTGTGCCAGCATCGATTGGCGTACCAGATAGTCGGCCTGCGTTTGTGGGTCGATCTCGCCTTGGGCGGTCGAATAGCCCCATTCTCCCAGGACGATGGGGAAATTTCGGCCCGGCGCGTACTGGTCAACGGCATTGCGCAGCTTGTCCAGCTCCGCCTTGACGTTTTCCGGTGCGCGGTTGGGAAAGGCCTGATAAGGATGGACTGAAATTGCGTCAACTTGATCGAGGAGGCCTTGTTGAAACAACTTGACCAGAAAATCCGTGTCCGTCCCTGCCGTCGAGCCTGCGATAATCTGGCCCGACGGGTCGGCGGCGCGCAGTTTCGGGGCGAGCGATTTAACCATCGACATGTATTCGTCTGCGCTGGGGCCCGGTTTCCAAAACTGTCCGCTGTTGGGCTCGTTGGTCAGTTCCCAGATGACGCCCTTGTCTTTAAAGTGTTCGGCGGTGGCGACGCTGTAACGCTCGAATCCGTCCATCGACGCTTTCTGTTCTTGGGGATAGTGCTGGTTGCCAAAGCCCAGAATTATGATCGGCTTGATGCCGCGTTTGGTCATTTCGTCCACCACGGCATCGTAGCGGCTAAAATCAAAGACGCCCGGCTTTTTCTCGACGTCGGACCATAACACGTCAAAGCGCGCCGATTTGACTCCGGCTGCTTGCATCATATCGAGATCCTTGCTGTTGATAAGGTTGTTGGCGCCGTAAAGGTCTTTGACGTGCACATGGACGCCCATTTGACTGGGCGCATCGCCCGGATTGGTCAAGCTATCGGAGGCCGCGACCGCAGTATTTGTGGCGGCTGAGCGCGTGGCGGACAATGTAACGGGCGCGCTGACGGCGGCCGCCTGGGCGACAGGAGCCGTGCGGGCGGTGGGGGCTGCGTCTGTAGGTTGAAATACGCTTGAAAACATTTCTGATTTCACAGCGGCGCTTTTGTTGGCGGTAGGGGCGCTTGTGGCGCTCGTCGTTGAGGGCGTCACGTTTTGAGAGGCGGGCGGGCTATTAAAGGCCTGAAAGAGATTGGCGAAGAAATCGGGCGGGATCGCCGATAAGTTGACCGGCGCGGCATTGTAATATGCAGGCGTCGGTTGCGTCGTCGGAGCTGGCATCCACCAGTCCAGCGGGCCGCCGATAGAGGGCTGCGCGTAGGTGGACAGATTGCCCCCAAAAGGGAACGCATTGTAATTGGGACCGCTCAGAAACGGGTCTGCGATGATGTTCTGTTGCTGGTAATTCATCAGTTGCAGTGTTTGGAGCAAGTTAGACATAAGCTGAGCGTCAGAAATTCCCATTCATACACTCTCCAGTCTGTGCGCGGGGGCGTCGAATTTCTCGCCATCTGCGCCGACCTGAGCAAGAAGCGCGTTTGTCTCTAAAACACCTAACGATACTCAAAGCGCTCATTTGCGTCAGGTCGACGCCGTGCTAAGGATCCGCAGTATTGACAGGAATATCGGGAACTTCTGCAGGATCGCGATGGCGTATTGAGATAGTAGAGACTGTTGAGAGATTCGCCAGATTTCTCATGATGGCGTCGTTACAGGGGTTTACAGGTTACGCGTGTAGTAATTTGACGCCGGAGGAATCGTTGCGCCGATTGCCACAGCCAGACGCTTCGGCTAGTCTGATGCGGCGGGGGTGGTCGCATGAGACCTTCCCGAGCGTTCGTCTTGCAGGGAATCCGCTGTTATGACTTTTCCGATGACACGACTGCGTCGCCGTCGTAAAACCCCGGTGTTGCGAGAACTCTTGGCTGAGACGCACTTGCGCGCCTCCGATTTTGTTTACCCCCTGTTTATAAGCGATCGCGGCGATGCGCGTCTGCCGGTGGAAGCCATGCCGGGCGTCTATCAGCTCTCGATTGACAATGCGCTCATTGAAATCGGGCAAGCCTTGGAGTATGGCGTCAAAGCCTTTTTGCTGTTTGGGCTGCCGGAGGAGAAGGATCAGGAAGCCACGGCTGCGTGGGACGATCATGGCATTATTCAGCGGGCGATTCGGCGCATTAAGAAGCAGTTCGGCGATGACGTGATTCTGATGGCCGATACCTGCGTATGCGAATACATGACCCATGGCCACTGCGGCATCGTGATGGAAGGACGCGTGTTGAACGATCCTTCTGCGGAATTGATCGCTCGGGTGGCCGTCTCGCAAGTCGCTGCCGGGGCAGATGTTGTTGCGCCGTCTGCGATGATGGACGGACAAGCCCTGTTTATTCGCGAAGCGCTGGATGAGGCCGGTCTGGACGATGCCCTTGTGATGGGCTATTCGGCGAAATTCGCCAGTAGCCTGTATGGGCCGTTTCGCGAAGCTGCTGAATCCGCGCCGGTTTTCGGCGACCGCAAAACATATCAGATGGACGCGCGTAACGCGCGCGAGGCGCTTGAAGAAATCACCCTGGATGTTATGGAAGGCGCCGATATCGTCATGATTAAGCCTGCGCTCGGCTATCTCGATTTGATTTATCAGGCGGGTGAGATGGTCTCGACGCCGATTGCCGCGTATTGCGTTTCGGGCGAGTACAGCATGATCAAGGCTGCTGCTCAAAACGGCTGGATTGACGAAGAGGCTGTCACGCTGGAATTGTTGGGCGGCGTTAAGCGCGCCGGAGCTGATCTGATTATCACGTATCACGCCGTGGATGCTGCGCGCTGGTTGATGCGTGACGCGATGCCGTAAATATTACTATTCTCGTTATGTTTTTCTTTTAACGCCCCATCCACCGCATCGGCAAGAGGCTCAGCGCATAGAGCGCCAGCAAGGCGCCGCCGACAATCAGCATTGTCAGCGGATCTTGAGACGGCGTCAGAACCGCCGCCAGTAGAAAGATTACGACTACGGCTTCGCGCCACCGCGCCAGCAGTTGCGATGAGCGAACGATTCCGCATAACGACAGCAATATCAGCGCCACTGGGCATTCAAACGTAAGTCCTGCCAGGCACAGTGTCGAAAGACAAAACTCGACGTAACGCAGCAGGCTAATCTGGCTGACAGCCATCTCATGACCGTAATCGAGCAAAAAAGCCAGTGCGGGAGGTGCAACGCAGACGTAAGCGAATGCCACGCCAGCCGCAAAAAGCGCGGCGCCCATCACAACGGTCAGGATGGCAATGCGGCGCTCGGGCGCCCGCAAGCCCGGCGAAACGAAGCGAAGCGTATGATACAGAATGACAGGCGACGCCAGCGCAACGCCCCCCAGTACGGCGACTTTCACGCTGGCCATTAAGGCTTCTCCCGGCGTAAGCTGAATGAACGTGACGTACGGGGGGGCCAGTCGTTTTAACGCGGCAATGAGATTGGGCGCCTGCCAGAAAGCCGTGGCCAGACCCACTGCCAATGCGGCGGCGCTCATCAGGAGTCGTCGGCGCAGCTCGCCTAAATGTCCCAACAGCGGCATAGCGCTGGGCGTCGTTTCATGAGAATGCGCGTTGGCGGCAGGCGTTCTTTCCCAGAATCGCCGCCAGCCTTGAAACGGGTCTTGTTCGCTCATTCTGAGGCGCGCTCTGGAGAATGCGTCTTGGTGGCGCGCTGATAGGCGGCCTCCGCCATCAGGATCGACCCGCACACGGCGACGTTTAATGAATCGACGTCCGCCGCCATCGGAATGCGAATCCATTGAGCGCCGCTCAGCAGCGCGCCATCCGACGCTTCTCCCTGAAGGATGCCGCGGCCTTCATTGCCCAGGGCAATTGCTACACAGCCTCGGTAAGACGCGTCGCGATAGTGCGCTGTGGGCGTCGCCTCATTCATAGCGTTGGGGGCGTCTTGCCCGCGCGTCAGCAACAGCGAGGCCTTTCGCACTGCCAGCGTGGCCGCCAACGCTTCCAGAGAAGGCGCCAGATGGATCGGCAATCGGAACGCCAAGCCTGCCGAGGCGCGAATGACCTTCGGGCTGTAGCAATCCACCGTACGCGGCGTCAAAATCAAGGCCTGCACGCCAAAGGCCGCCGCAGATCGGATTAGCGTGCCTGCGTTGCCCGGATCGCGAATTTCATCCAGCGCCAGCAGCAGGACGTCGCCGACGGGCAGCGCCTCCAGCGAAGCTGTCGGCGGGGTCTCAACGGTTGCAAGGCAGGGCGGCGGCGACTCTGTCGTCGCCATTTTGCGCATGGCCGCCTCACTTACTGTGAAAACGGACGTCCCCGCCGCTAGCGCCTCGGGAAGAGGGCTTTCTGTCAGGCGGTATAGCGCGGTTACGCGACATCCGGCGCGTATGGCTTCTTCAATAGGAAAGCGCCCTTCTACCAAAAGGGTTTTCTGTTCTTCACGAGCTTTTTTCTGGTTTAAGCTTGCCACTGCTTTGACGCGAGGATGCGCTGGCGACAAAATTTCAGCGGGAAGGAGCGTCATAGGGGTTCGATCTCCACTTCAAACGTTCTTTGGCACGGAAATCCAACGCGAACGGCAACGCCTCCCATGCCCAGGCGGGTTTTAATCAGGGCCAGTCCGTCAGACATCAGGGCGTTCAGCGCGGCGACGTCCGGCGAGACCGTGGGGGCGTCCTGACGTATCCGCATCACGCGTCGAAATGATGCTCGGACATGCGCCTGATAGAGCCAGTCATCCGCCAGGCGGATCAACAACAGGCGATGAAAGTCCTCCGCCCGATAATCGCCCGTCGATTCTGCCAACGTTCGGATGACGCCCATCGCCAAAGCCGAACCAATGGTATTGCCGGGCGTATTCCAGCCTGCATAGCCATATAACGGAGTTAAATCCGTAAAGGCGTTCAATAGGCGCACGGTCAAGGCGTCGTCGGCTCCATTTGCACATGCGACATCAGCCAGAATCAGTCGTTCGCCCGCCGAAAATGCGCTACGGCATGCCTCCAGAACCGTTTGGTATTGCGACAGCGTCGCATCCGGCGCAAGATCTTCGCACCAATCGCCCATGCGTTGCGCTGGGGTATGGACCATCAACGTTAAATCGGCCGTTGTCGGATCGTGCGTCTGAACTGCGCCGCATGCCGTGAGTTGGCGAGAAACGACTTCGGCGATAGGCAGGCCATCGAATTTGGCCATAAGCGCGCCGCCGCTTTCGGCGCTGTAGAGAACCCTGACCCTCAACGGCTCGGCTCGTCGTTTGTGAAGCCATTGGGCCAGTAGCGTCGCGGCTAACTCGTCAGCGCCAGTCTGAACGCGCGCGCAATCGCTGAGTCCGCGCGCCTGCGCCATGTCTTGAAGCGTTTGAGCTTCTTTCACGTTGAGGCCGTGCGAGCCGGTATCGTCCTGACAAAACGTCAACGACTGGAGGCCCCCGCTTGCCAGCGCGTCGAGATAACGGCGATTCAACGTGAAATTGCGCTCGCGGCGTCCCAGGAAATCACGCAGCGCATCTGGCGCAATCAGGCTTGCCGCCCGCTCCATTGCCATGACATCCTGATGATGCGCTGCTTGCGAGTAGGCATACAGCGCGCGTCCAAATTGCGCCCAATAGGGGGGCTCTTCTTCTGCGTTGTCGTAGTTCGGAATCCGTAAAATAGAAGAAAACGCCCAGATGTCTGCTCCCTGAGCTGCCTCCAGCCCGACGGTGACGCGCGCCTGAAGCGTTTCAATCGATTCGTCGCCAACCCGGGAAGGAATGAGGCCGCCATACGCCAGCGTATCCAAAGCCAGAATAATAGGCGCAGTGGCGTCTTGACGCAGCCAGTCGGCGAGCGCATCACAATCCGCAGGGCGTTTGAGCGCTCCTAATAAGGCTGCGGGCGGGGTTTTTAGATAAACGCCAGCGGCTTGCGCCAGCCGGCCTGGAAAATCCAGGCACACGGGTCGCGCATCCAGCGGAAGTAAGCGCAATCGTTCGGGCGGGCATTCAGGGGGGCGCGCGTTCATGAAGCGCGGTGAGCCTCCGTTTTGACAAACTCGGCGCTATAATGAAAGGCGATAGGCGGGCGACGTCACCCAAGGCGCAATCGTCTTTCCGTCTTTGTCGCACGCCCTGAATCGCGCGTCAACGCGCCGTCTTTCTCAGGAGTCCCGTTTTCCGTATGGCCCCGTCCCTTGTCGCCTCTACTCGCGAAGCGCGCGCCAGCCAAGCCATTGCCTTGTTGCGCGTCATTGTCGGCGCGTTTTTTCTCTATCAGGGTTATAGCAAGCTGCGCGATCCCATGTTTGCCGTTAAAATGACGGGGCTGCTGAGTGGCGCGGCGGCCAATAATCCGTTTTTCTTTTATCAGGACTTACTCAACGGCCTCATTATTCCCAACGTCGATGTTTTTGCTCAGGTCATTATATGGGGTGAATTACTCATCGGCGCCAGTTACGTCAGCGGTGCGCTGATTCGCGTCTCGACGGTGGGTCAGTTGTTTCTGAATCTGAACTATCTGTTGGCGTTGCAACACACGCATCCCGGCGAGCGCGCGTTGAATTTGTGTTTTCTGCTGCTGGGCATGACCCTGCTTTTTGGCGAGGCCGGGCGGCAATACGGCCTGGATTTGTGGATCTTTAAAGCCCCTTCCAAAAAAACGCGGAGCGCCAAGTCAAAGTTTTCCGGAAAATCCTTTAAAACCAAGGACAGGTCTTCTCGTAAATCGCCGCCACCGCTGCTGGAGAACGATGACGAAGATGATGACGAGGCGGTTGAACTGCCCGCTTTCTCCGAAAAAAAGCGCGCAAAATCCGGCAAGCGCTCCTGACTGACGGGACGCGATGCACCTGCCTGTTGAACTCTATATCGCGCTGCGCTACACGCTGGCCAATCTTCGTCAGTCGTTGCTCATTGCCTTTGCTGTGGGCTTGGGCGTGGCGATTATTATTTTTATTCCGTCGGTTAACCTGAGCTTTTTCAATTATTTTCTGGAAAAGACAGTCGAAAACTCCTCGCATATCAAGATTACGCGGGAAATTGATACCATGGCGCGCAATCGCGACGTGTTAAGCGCGCGGCTGGCCAAGCCTGAACAAGATGTTCTGTTCTCAGACCGGACGTTGACGCGTAAACGCGACATTCAGGCCTATCGAGCGCTTTCGCGCGAGCTGCTGGCCCTGCCCGGCGTGGTGGAAGTCGCTCCGTTTGTTAATGAGCAGGTGATTATCGTTCACGGTGGGCAATCGCAGGGGGCCTCTATTCAGGGAATCGTCCCGGAGCAGGAAATGAGAATCCGCCGCCTGCAAGACGAGATAGCGGTGGGTTCGCTGGAGACGATGGGTCCCGGCGACGTTTTTTTAGGTTGGCGGCTTGCCGACGAGCTGGGCGTTCGGATGGGCGGGCGCGTCCAACTGGTCACGGCCAAAACGCGTAAGAGCTTTAAATTGGCGGGCCTGGTTAATTCCGGCGTTTACAGCGCGGATATGGGAAGCGTCCTGTTGAGTTTAAAAGGCGCTCAGCAGTTGTTGGGGATGGGCGATTCCGTTACGGGGCTGAGTCTCAAGATCAAGGATATTTACGACGCAAAAAAGCTCTCTGATCTGATTGCGCAGACGTACCACGTTAAAAGCCGCAACTGGATGGAAGATAACGAGATTATTCTGAGCCAGATCGGTATGTTTCGCGTGATTATCGCCTTTATCAGCTTCCTGATCGTGTTCGCCGCGGCTTCCAGCATTACCAGCGTGTTGATTATGGTGGTCTCTTCCAAATCGCGCGAAATCGGCATCCTGAAAGCCATGGGCTTGCAAGGGCCCGCGATTATGCGTCTGTTTGTGTTTCAGGCGGTGTGTCTCAGTCTGCTCGGCGCGGCGGCCGGGGTGCTGGGCGGGCAGGGGCTGATTTCGCTCTATAACGCCACGCCTTACTCGCGCGCCGAAACATTTCTGGGCATCGCGCGCCAGCCGGTGGCGATGAACGCCGAATATACCGGTTATGCGCTTTTCTACGCCTTGTTGAGCAGCGTGCTGGCGAGTTTGATTCCAGCGTGGAACGCCAGCCGACTCGATCCCGTAAAGGCGATTAATCAGTGATGGCTCTTTCCAACGATGTCGCCGACACGGCGCCGTTGCTACTGCAAACGCGTGGTCTGACAAAAATCTATGGCGGCGCGCAACCCGTGACAGCGCTGGATAATGTCAGTTTTTCGATGCGTCAGGGCGAGTTTCTCAGCATTATCGGTCCCAGCGGTTCGGGCAAAAGCACGCTGATGAATGCGTTGGGCCTGCTGGATGCGCCAAGTTCCGGCGAATTGCTTTATCACGGCGAAGATGCGGCCCGCTGGAGTGAGAAGCGTCGCGCGCAGTTTCGGAACCGTGAGATTGGATTTGTGTTTCAGGCGCATATGCTGCTGCCTGAGTTCACCGCGCTGGAAAATGCCGTGATGCCGCTGAGAATCGCTGGCGCTTGCGATGCGCGCGCCATGGAGTGGGCGCGATCATTATTGGGGCGAATTGGTCTGGGCGATCGGCTGCATCATCGACCGTCGGAATTATCCGGCGGGCAGAATCAGCGAGTGGCTATTGCGAGAGCTTTAATGAATCGTCCACGCATTGTGTTTGCCGACGAACCTACCGGGGCGCTGGATTTCCAGACCAGCCAGGATGTTTACCGGCTGCTGCGCGAGATTAACCGTGAAGATCGCGTCGCCTTCGTCATTGTCACCCACGAGCAAGCGCTGTCTGAAAAAACCGACCGCATTATTTCTATTCTGGATGGCCGAATCCAGTCGGATTCGCCAAATACGCCCCGTCTGACGTCTTAGACGGCGTCTCTGTCGTGTGGGCGGGATCGTGGGGAGGCTTATGCCGCGCCAGTTCCGCGACCACGTCGGCATACTGTGTCTTGAGATGAGCTTCGCCGACGGCATCGCCGGTTTTAAGCGCGCGCACGGCGCCGAGATATTCCAGTTGTCGTTGAAGGGGCGCGGCGCTGGCGTCCAGGTCGCCGCGACGAATCCGCGCGCCTATGGCCATGGCCAGAGCCTTGGGGATATTGGCGGCGGCATTTTGTTCCAGAGCGTTTTCGTAGCATTTGGCGTAATTTTCTGGCACGCGCAGCGTCCAGTTGTCGACCCGTGCTTCTTCCGGGTTGTTGATACGCGCTTCCATCCCCAGAAAATCGTTAAATGGCAGGGAAATGTGCTGGGACGGGCTTAGCAGCGCAGCTGCAATGCGGGCCTGCACCATCTCCAGTCGATCATGTTTTAGTTTTTCTACCATCGTTTTGTATTCAGGCGTGTCTTTTGGATGAAACAAGCTGGCCGTATACTCCGCATGGAGCCGCGGAGTACGATCTGGATCGCCTTCTTTGGCCGGTATAAACCAGTTATATGCAGCCGCCCACAGAGAAGGCGCGTCGTGGGTGCTGGTCATCACCCAGTCTTGCGGGCGCGCGTTTTCGGAGCGATAGACGTGCTCGCGATTCTGTGGGCTCGGGTCGGCTTTCTGGATCACCCGCAGTCGTCCCAGGCCGTGCTTTTCCAGAACCGCCCACATCGGATAGGGACACGTACTGAGCACTTCTGAAATGATTTTGCTGTGAGGAATGCCGTTTTCCTTGGCGGTTTTAAGAATCACGTCTATTAATTCGCCAAAGCTGTCGACTTGTTCGGGTTTGAGGTCTCGAATACGGCGATCCTCATATTTATGGCTGACCTCAGGGTTTAACTGATCGGCGCCTACTTTGGCATATTGATTCAACTCAGGATGATTGGGGTCATTAATAGCGGAGAACAGCCGGGTCCCTTTTTGAACGTTGGGCGTATTGAGCGTGTAACAAGCGTCGACGGTCTTTTTATCGTAGACGTTTAAAATTTTAATAGCGTCGTTATGTCGATAAACCCACGGATCAATATAGCCATGAGGATGATCCAGCCGGAGCATGGTGTAGCGTTTCGCCAAATGCTGAATGCGTTTTCTCAGGAAATCTTTGCCGCCGCGCTCATATTTCTTGGGATCGAGAAGGGGGAAATACCAGCATTGACCAGCAGGTCCGGTGAGGCTGGGTGGCGCGCCCAGACGATGGGTCTTCATAAAAAGATCTCCGTACGCCCACTCGTCAGCCTGAGATTGACCGATTGGCAGATCGCCAATGGATTCGAACGGTTTCTCTTTGGTCCCGATTTCCGTTTTGGCGAATTTTAGAAAGTCCTGATGCTGACGGTGGACGATAAATTGTTGAAACCGATACTCTTCCAGCTCGCTGGCGTACTTGCGCTTCAAATGCATTTTCCAGGCAGCGCTGACCAGCTTTTTAAAGGGACGTAGAACGGGGTGAACGTTGTCGTGCTTATAGAGCGTCCGGTCCAGCCAGCCCCAGCTATCAATGGTCCATTCCGTATGGTGTTTGTTGAGGGTCTCGAACAGGGCGTCGGCTTCCAGCCAGGCCTTATTCTCTGATTTAAAGGCGTCAAAGGGAGCCTTCAGCGGGGCGAATTTTTCCGGGTTGGCCTGATAATTCGTGTAGGCCTGATGCAATAGGTCCTGTGAAAAGGCAAATGCGCCCGCATTTTTCAGGCGATCGTCCTTGTAATATGCGCGAATGCGATAATCGTCCTTGGCCTGAGCCGGGATCGCGTGGGCTTTACGCGCCGCCTGATACTGCTGACTAGAGATTAGCCCAAGCCACTTGGGGTCGTCGACCAATTCTTTCAGCGCGACCGAAAGCGTATTGCGTGAGAAAAAATTGGCTCCGTAAGGCGATACGTCGCCTGCGTGCGTCAAGCCTTGTGGGGCGAATTGAACGCCGTTAAACCCTTCTGCCGCCGCGAAGCGAAAGAAATCCCGGCCGCCTTTGGTATAGGGAGAACCGACCGGCTCATATTCTCCCCGTGCGTTGGGCAGGCTGTAGTCATGAATATTAACGAAAAAATCTACTTTCCCGAGGGCTTGTAAGCCTTGAGGGTTTGATTTTTTCGCAAGGGCTCTTTCTTCAGGCGTGTAAGCCCTGCCAAAGCGCAGCGCCGGCAGGGAAACAGGGCGAGAAAAATCTTCTTGCATCCGCATGAGCTATCCTGGACTGGCGATGGGCGGGCGAGACAAACAATGGGAGTTGGGGTAAGCGCTGCCGTCAGCGGGATTGGCTATCTTCACTAATGCGCCTCAACGCGAAAAAATGCGCCCTCAAAGCGAATTTTATAGCATTGCAAATTGTCTCACATCCCGTCCTGTGATCCTGAACGCTTTTGGGGCGTCTTCTCATGAAACAGGATCCGTCGTTCCTACGTCGTGGGGGAAGATGCAGGCTTGCGATTGTTTCAAATATTTACAGCGGTTGCGTCCACGGCTTGAGCCAGTCGTATTCTTCCGGCGTGAGATACGGCTCAAGGCGCGCCAGCGTTTGACGATGATAGGCGTCGATCCACGCGCGGCGCGGCAGGCTCAGCGCTTGCGGATCGATGAGGCGGCGATCGTAAGGAACATAAATTAACGACTCGAATCCGTAGGCGGGCGCGTCGTCTGCGATGCGCTCAACCTGTCCATCAGGCGTTTTCAAGGCGACGACTTCCGCCAGATTCTCAATGCGCACGCCACCCCAGCCCGGCTGGTAATAGCCTGGTTCCACGCTAACCACCATTCCCGGGGCAAGGGCTGTCCGCGCACGCGCGTGAATCCCAGCCGGACCCTCGTGGACATTGAGAAATGCCCCGACTCCGTGGCCGGTGCCATGGCGAAAATCCAATCCGGCGTTCCACAGGCTTGCGCGCGTAATGGCGTCCAGCTGAATGCCGGTCGTCCCTTGCGGAAAGCGCTGGCTAAGGCAGTCTGCATGCGCGCCAAGTACCGCAGTAAAACGCGCGCGCGCCGTTTCGTCGGGCTTGCCGATGGCAAAGACGCGCGTCGTGTCGGTTGTTCCCGCCCACGGGCGTTCGTCGCTTAAATCCAGATAATGCGCGCCGGAATCCAGCAAAAACAGTCCGCCGGGCTGTAAACGCGTCTCCGCGCTGGGTTCGCCGTAATGAATCAGCGCGCCGTTGGCCCCGTAGGCGGCAATCGTATTAAAGCTCAGGCCCGCGAAAGTCGGATCGGCGGCATAGGCGTCATCTGCCATTCGCGCGGCGTGGGCCTCGCTTATCCCTTGATGGGCCGCCTGCTCCAGTTGTCGCCAAAAACGTACCAGCGCCAGACTTGCCCGTAGATGGGCCTGACGCATCCCTCGCAACTCATCGGGGGTTTTAATGGTTTTCATGGCGGGAATGGGATTGACGCCATGCGCGATGCCGGACGCGCCGCTTTTGAGCGCGCGCGCAATGCCTACAGTGACGTGTTCAGGGTCCAGCAGCGTTTTACGGTCGGCTGCCATCGCGCGTAATGCTGCGGCGAATCGTTGGTAATCGCTCACCGTGACGCCGCAGGTCCGTAACGCGTCATTCGCCTCAGGCGAGAGCGCCCGGTCTGCTGCAAACAGATGGATTTCTTGCGGGGTTATCAGCGCATAGCTCATGAAAACCGGGTTGTAGGGAATATCGCGCCCGCGCAGATTGAATAGCCAGGCGATATGGTCCAGACGCGCCAGCGGTAGAAGCCAGTCGTCTGAACGTAACGTCTCAGAAACTTTTTGTCGCAGCCGCTTAATCCGCTCCTGCGCCGTCTCGCCGCTTACCGTGGGGGGCAGGGCGTAGATCTGCTCGGCGGGTCGTGGCGGGCGGGCTCGGCCCCAGATTCGATCGGTCAGCGAACGATGTGCGGGCGTTAATCGTGCGCCCAGCGGCCTGAGAACAGATTCCAGCGTTTGAAGACCGGTAAGCGATAGCGTCCACGGATCGAATCCAATACGAAACCCCGGATGTTGCCGCGCCAACCGTTGTAGCGTTTCGCTCAATGTGGGCTGGCCGTCAATGCCCAGCCTGCTGACGCGAAAGCAAGCCGGATCAACTTGTTCGCCCGCTTGCTGATGATAGCGCCCGTCGACAAACAGCCATGCCTCGTCGACCGTCACGAGCGCATCGCCCGCAGAGCCGTCAAAGCCTGTCAGCCATTCGCGGCGCTTAGCCCCCTCCGGCAGGTACTCATTCAAATGCTCGTCGGACGACGGCGTCAGCCACGCGTCGAGCGTCGGACGGCGCCCCGCCATGGCGGCTCGCAAAGCAGTTAGTTTGTTGGCAGTAAAATTCGAGGCAAATGGCTGAGACATTCAGAAATCTCACGAAGGCTTAGACGCGCTTCCCCAATTCTAGCCGTAAATGCGCCAGATTACTGCTGGCCTCGCGATGGTCCGGCGCGATTTCCAACACTTTCTGATAGAGCTGCAAGGCTTTTCGGGGCTTCTTGAGCTTCTCTTGGCAAATCGCCAGGTTATAAATCGCGTCCACATAGCGCGGCTGCAGACGGATGGCGTCTTTGAGCGCGCCGACGGCCTGCTCGTAATCGCCCATCAGCCCATAAATCGTTCCCAGTCCAAAGGCCGCCGCAGCGGATTTTCGGTCGTATTCGCGGCACAGCTGATAATAATGGGCCGCTTCTTTCAGATTGCCTTGGCCGTCCATTAGACGAGCCAACTCATAGCAGCTATCGGCGTCGCGCGGATTCATACGCAAGGCGCGCTGGAAATGCTCAATGGCCTGAGCCGCGTCGCCTTTCTCGTTGAGAGCTTTGCCCAGATTGTAAAAAATATCCTCGTTGGCCTGATGATATTGCAGGGCTTCCTGATACAGGGCGATGGCCTCGTCGAGTCGCCCGCCTTTTTGATGATCGACGCCCAAATTGCACAGACACGCCGCATAGGTTTCGGCGACGTGTTTTTCAACGGGCGTCTGGGCCTCGGATTCCACCGACAGCACATACAGCAGTTCTTCGCGCGCTTCTTCGAAACGGTTCATATCAAACAGCAGCAGCCCGATTTTCCCTCGATAGCGCAGCGCATTGGCCGGGGCGACGTCTACTAGCCGCTGATAAATTTCCATTGCGGCGTCGTAGCGGGCGGCTTGATGCAGGACACGGGCGTAGTGTTCCAGATAGTCGACGTTCTGGGGGCGCAGCTCGGCGAGCTTCCTTAAGTGGGGAAGGGCTTTCTCAAACTGCTTGTCGCGCGTCAGCAGATTGATTTTGATCTTGAGCGCGTCTTCGTGATTGGCATCAATGGCCAGCAACGCTTCAACGGCCTGATGCGCTTCCTGCCATTTTTCCTGCTGGGCGTGCAGTCGGGCCATCTCGTAATGGGCTTCAATTTTTCCGGGTTCAAGTTGCGCAGCTCGCGCGAAAGCGGCGATTGCCTGCCGGTAATCATTGCGCAGAGCGTGAATCCGCCCGATGCTAAAGCATGTGGGAGCGTCATTTTTTTTAAGGCGCAGGGCGTCTTCAAAATGGCGCAGCGCTTTGTCGTATTGGTAATCTGCCAACGCCTGATTGGCGGCGTTGATATGACCCGAAAAATCCAGTTTCGCCTCCGACGGTTCGTTGGGATCGTTTTGAGAGTCGGATGCCGTCGCCGCGCCAGATGTTTTGCCAAACAGCACAATGAGAAAGACCAGCAGCGCGACCACGCTGATCATCACCATCCAGAATACAGGCGCTTCGCCTAATCCGGCTGCCATCCCAAACTCCGCCGCCTCTTCGCCGCGTCGGGATCTCTGCGGACGATTCCCGGCCCGACGGCTAACTGCTTTGTTTTATTATACAGGTTCGTTTTCGGCTCTGTGGCGATAGGGAAGAATCCCCCTTCATCCAGATGACGCCTGATTTCAAAAACCGCCGAAACGTTTATCTCGACGCGCTCGCGCAGCATAAGGCTCTTGTTGTGACCGCTTCTCGTCTGTCCCGCGTGTTAATCGTTCGCCTGAGCGCTCATGGCGACGTGATACAAACGTTGCCGCTTCTGTCGGCCCTTAAGCGCGCGCGTCCGGATCTGTTTATCGGCTGGCTGATAGAAGAAAGCGCAGCCCCGTTGCTTGAGCGTCATCCGTTGATTGATCGTCTTCATGTCGTTCCTCGAAAGTCCTGGCTGCGCCGTCTTCGCCATCTTCCTGCTCATCCTCGGGAAGCGTTTCATGTTGCCAAAGATGTCGGGGCCATGCGGGCGGAATTACGCGCCATGGGGTACGATGCCAGCTTTGATGTGCAAGGCCTGCTTAAAAGCGCTATCTGGCCAGCGTTTGCAGGCATTCCCCAAAGATGGGGGTATGCGGGCGTCCGCGAACAGGCGTGGCGTTTGTATACAAATCGTCTCGGGGCGTACGATTTGCGCGCGTGCGACCGGCCGACGGTTTTTCAGTTTATGGAATTCGTGTCGGCGCTTGGCGTTTCTCCTCCCGACGCTTCTGAAAAGGCCCGCGATGCTCTTGATTTCCCGATGCCGCCGCTCTCAAGTCAGGCGCAGGCAGCGGCGGACCTTCTGTTGCGTGAGATTCCATCCCAACGTCCGCTGATTGCGCTAGCGCCTGCGACGTTGTGGGCGAGCAAACGCTGGCCGGAATCGCATTGGCGCGCGCTCATCGAGATGCTGGCGCAGCGATCGGCGACTATTGCGCTATTGGGATCGTCTGCGGACGCAGACGCGTGTCAGGCGCTGATTCCGCTGACGACTGATGCGACCGTTTGCGAGCGTCCGGCATTTTGCTTGAATCTCGCCGGAAAAACCGATTGGCCTGTGTTGGCGGCGGTTTTGAGTCGATGTGATCTGCTGGTTGGTCCCGATAGTGCGCCGTTGCATCTGGCTCAGGCCTTGGCAAGCGGCAATCCACAGCGCCGTCCCAGGATTGTCGGTCTGTATGGCCCCACCAGTGAAGGACGGACCGGCCCTATCCAGCGCGAACATCGCGTTTGCGTCAGCGCGGTTTCATGCCGGCCTTGCTTTGAGCGCGCCTGTCCTCTCACCGCGCCGCAGGCGCGCGATGCGTGCATGCGTCAGTTGTCGCCATCGATGGCGATCGATGCCATTGATGCGCAACTGCGTGCGTTGAGCCTCCTATCAAGAGAGTCCGGCTAAATGACGCAGACGTCCCCCATTCGAAAACTGCTAGTGATTCGCCTGGGCGCGATGGGCGACGTTCTGCATGCCTCGGCTTCGGCGCGGGCGCTAAAGGCGCGATTTCCTCAGGTGGAAATCCACTGGCTGACTTGGCCCGTTTACGAGGCGTTGGCGGCAAGGCTGGACGGCGTCAATCGCGTATGGCGATTCGAGCGCGGACCGCTTGCAATGGCGCGACTGATTCGCGCGTTTCGCGCCTGCGGGATTGATGCGGTCGTCAATTTGCAGCCTTCCGCGCGAATGCGCCTGCTGGCCGCTGCCGTACTGGCGCCGCGTTGGGACGAGACGCATCTGGCGACGTATCGCAAGCAACGCCTTTCTGTGACAGGCCTTCATGAACGTAGCGCGCGCCGACGTCACGCCACAGAAGATTTCTTTCAACCGTTCTGCCGTCTGTTCAATATGTCCGACTGGCCTTCGTCTTTCGAAGCGGGCGCGCTTTTGCCTCGCCTGCGATTGCCGGTTGAATCCCCTTTGACGGCTTTGGCCGGTCGTCGTATAGCGCTGATTCCGGGCGTCGGCGCCAAGCGGGCAAATCGCGCGTGGCCGACGACGTATGCGGCGCAGTTGTCGCACCGCCTTCTCTCGTCGCCAGATCTATTGGATGCGCGCCTGTTTTTGGTCGGCGGGCGGGACGACCGGGCGGCTAGCCAGGCCATTTGTGAGGCGCTCGCGCCGACGTTGCGCGCCCGCGTTGAGAACCGCTGCGGGCAGGACGATTTAATGCAGACTGCGTTCCTGTTAGCAGGGTGTCATCTGGTGATCGGGGCGGATACTGGACCGACGCATCTGGCTGCAGCGGTTGGAGCGCCATTGGTTGCGCTTTTTGGGCCGACATCTGCGCAACGAACCGGCCCTCGCGGTGAAGGACCGATTATAACGTTAACGCCGCCTTCGGATCTGGCCTGCTGGCCGTGTGAACGTCCCGTCTGCCTTGATCCGCAGCCTTCGCTTGACGCTTCCTGTCATCATTTTGATGCTCAGCCCGCGTGTATGGCGGCGTTATTGGTGGATGCGACGTTTGACGCCTGTCAGCAAGCGCTGAAACAGCAATAAGGCGTCTTGTTCAAGACGCCTTGAGCTTACTTCGATAGATTTTAAGGCCCAAAGACTAAACTGTTTGGGCTGCCTTCATCAAACGTGATTTATAGCGGGCCCCGGTGTTTTTGTGCAGGATGCCTTTCAATACCGCGCGATCGATTACGCTGTAAGCGTTTTGCGCCGTTTTGGAAACGTCTGAAGCGTCTGTGTTGGCCTTGGCGGCGAGTAACGCTTTTTTAATGGCTGTGCGAACGGCGGAGCGAATCGCGATATTGCGCTCCCGATTGCGTTCGGAGACCTGCACGCGCTTTTTGGCGGATTGAATGTTCGGCACGGAATAAAATCCTCTAGTCGGTTCGCGGCGAGAGCCCGCGTCAAAACGTCTGTTCAAATTAGCGCTAACATGCGCGCGGCGCAAGGCCGTCTGTAATACGGCGCAACAGGGGGCGCCTGCTGAGCTCTTACTCGATCGCCTGCGGCAATGCGCGCCGCCTGTGTTCGCAGTATGATGCGACGCCCGCCCCGTGACGCGCATAGGCCGGACGATGGTCAAACCGCTTGTTCTTGGTTTAATAAGGCTGTATCAGGCGACGACCGGATGGCTGCCCCATGTCTGCCGGTTTGCGCCGAGTTGTTCGCAGTATATGGTAGAGTCTATCGAGCGGCTGGGCCTTCTGCGAGGCGGCTGGCAAGGTTTGAAACGCCTGTTTCGGTGTCACCCGCTGCATCCGGGCGGATATGACCCGGTTCCGTCCACCGCTTTTACCACCCCCTGCGCCGATGCGCCCGACCAACAGGAGACGCCCTAGCCCGTGGATATCATCTTTAACGCCATGCTGTTTCTGGTGAACGGTTTCAAGCATTTGTTCGATCTCATGAACGTGAGTGGCGGCTATGGATGGGCGATTATCGCCCTGACAACGTTTATCCGGCTGGTAACCTGGCCGCTGAACTCGGCGCAAACCCGTTCCATGGCTAAAATGCAGGAGCTTCAGCCTAAAATAAAACAGCTCCAGGAGCGCTATAAAGAAGAACCTCAAAAAATGCAGCAGGAGATGATGCGGTTTTACGCCGAGCATAAATTCAACCCCTTCTCTGGCTGTCTGCCGATGCTGGTGCAGATTCCTATCTTTATTGGTCTTTACGGGATGTTGGTCAGTCCCGACTTTCTGGCGCTGGCAGGAAACGACCGCTTCCTGTTCATTGATAACCTGGCGCATCCCCTCATGAGCCACTCAGGCAAGGCGTTGGACAACAAGTTTAATGTTCTTGAAAAAGACCGATTCGTCACGGGTAAAAAGCTGAACGTCACTTTTAACAGCGGGGCAAAAGCCGAATATCCCGTGACGGATCCCAATCAGGTGTTACGCGTTGAGCCGCAGCCGCTCATTCCAGGCGAACCGGTTTCGCTTCGGCTGAATCCCAAATTTTTAGGTGGGGAAGGTTTCCCAGAAAGCTTTATCCGTAAAATCAAGTCAGCGGATCTCGTGGTCGTCAACGACAGCACCAAAGAGTTGGAGCGACTCGCCTTTACGCCGACGCCGCCGAATGCGGGAGATCTCAAACGCGCGGAGACGGATCCGGCCGCCGCCGCCTGGACGCTGGCTTCTCAGGCTCCGACGGTCAAAGGGGTTTCGGTGGTGCACTGGGGCGTGCTCATTCTGATTCTGCTCTATACGCTGGCCATGGTGCTGTATCAGCGCAGCATGACCAAAAATTCACCGCCAGCCGAGGGCGCGCAGGCGCAGATGATGAAGCTGATGCCCTTTATGTTTGTGGGCTTCCTGTTCTTTTTCCCAATTCCGGCAGGCGTCATCTTGTATCTGGTTGCCACCATGTTATTGATGTGGGTCCAGAACGCCTGGGTTCATTGGTCAGATGCGCGTAAGAAAAACGGCAAGCCGCCTGCCTCGCGGGTAATCGATGTCAAACCGGAGACGTAAAGGCGTTTTTGTCCTGCGCAAGCGTTTACCGCTTGACGTTTGTTGCGCCTAAACGTTATGCGCGTTAGCCCACCATCATCTGACGAAACGGCGCGTTATTGTTAACGTTGATATTGACTACAGTGCCGTAATTATTAAACGTGCCGCTTGCCAAGCCGCCGCCTGCAGGGGCGACCGTCTGTCCCATTGTCATCTGAGGCCCCGGGACCATTGCGACAGGATAGGCGTACTGCGGTCTGTATTGCTGCGGTAGCGCCATCACCGGAGCCACGGCGGGCATCATCGTGGGCCCGGGCGGCCAGTATGGCGATCCGCCCAGGCTGCCGAATCCGCTCATGCCGAAACTGCCCGGCGCGGTAGAGTCGAAGGGCGATCTGTAATTGGGCCACGGCTCGGTCGGCGCGCCCGGTCCGCCTGCGCCGCCGGTATAATAAGGCGTTGGGGCGTCCATCGGCTCTCGACCATACGAGCGATAACCGTTGCCATAGCCGTCGTTATAAGGGGTCTGGCAGTATTGCTGACGGCGTTGTTGCTCTTCAAGCTGTTTTTGTTGCTTTTTACGCTTCTTTTTCGCTTTGCTGCCAAAGATACCACCAATAACGGCTCCGACGGCCATCCCGACCGGTCCGAAAGTGGCCCCCATCATGGCGCCATTGGCGGCGCCGCTAAGCGTTTCGCTTCCCATAACAATAACCTCCTGATCCCGCCCGGATCTTCTGCTTCCGGCGGGCTTTCCTCCCGTACTTCCCCTGATGTGAGAGATGTTGCGCTTCCTACCGAGGGCATTAAACCGGGGATTCTAAAGAAAGTGTTATTGTTTTTATAAATATTAAAATATTTTAAGTGATTCCCATGCAAACGCCCGGCGCGTCAGGTGACGTCGCCGGGCGAATAGAGCTGCCTTCAATGGATGTTAGCCGATGTAATTCATCCCTTGGCCGTTGCCCGGAATCGTCGCATTGCTGCTTTCGGCGGCCACTTGGCGAAATGCTTCTTTGAACGCCTGGACCATCGTTTCAAAAGTAGTGGGCTGCCCTGCTGTTTGACTGGAAGACTCGGCAATCGCGCTACTGTCAGAACCGTTCACTTTACTTAGCTGCTTTGCAACCACCGGTTCGCTCGCGCTTGCAGATTCACCCTTGGATTTGTTCGCCTTAGAGGCGAGGTAGTCTACCCCGGCTGATATGGCAGTTTTCCCAATAGAGGAAGTTGCCAACCCTTTTATGAAAGCGCCTACGCCTAAAGCCATCGTTATAACCTCCTACGTCCTAATACCTAACCCCTGAACCCCACCTGGTCCCGTTGTTGAGGGAAACCATTAACCCCTTGCATTGGCATAAAAACAAGCGTTTGATGGCTTGTGTTAGCCGAAGCCCGAACTTAAGGAAACCTTTCGAATTGTCAGGACGCGGGTTTTGGCCTTGTTCTGCTCAGAATGCCTGTGTGTCTCATAAAAGCCGGCAAGTGTGGCGGCAGAGCTTTCGCGGGCTCGTCAGGTGTCCTGCCAGCAGTCGACTTTTGGCTTCTGCGCCCCTGTGGCTGCGGGAGACCGAATGAAGGGGATTTGTGCGAGGAGCCCCCCTATGCCGCGCCCCCATAGACGCCGCTCGGCTACTAGCCAGAGGGATATCCAGCGCCCGATGGACAGATGCGCGCAAATATCCCCCAGAAAACTGATTTTACACAGGTTTTAAGTTATGTTAAAGTGACCATAACGTTTCAACCGGTTGGGGTTTCCGCGTTTGAGGAAACGAAAACCGAACAGTCGCCTTCAGCAATGCGCTTAGGAGGGGGCGAGGCGTCGGCCTCGCCAGGTTAATGCCTGAGAGCGCGTGCGTCGGCAGACGCCTTGGAACGGTTAATAGAGATAGCTTTTCCTGGACGCCGTTTTTACGCAAAGCGGCGCTGGCGGAGGCGTCTCTGTCGCGTTCAGTAACCCCATAACCCAGAATAGGATGGTGACAGCGTGGGAAATTACGCTTCCAAACCGAAATCAGCCAGCGCCCTGCCAAAGTCCATGGCGGATGTCGTGCCGCTGACGCGCTCTCTGTTTCTGCGCAACATGATGCGAGCCATCGAAGACAAAGGCCTGACCACTGAGCAAGTGGCGCAGGAAAGCGGTCTGGATCGCACGATGATGCGCAAACTGGTGAAGGGCGAATTGCGTCCCTCGCGCTCAGTACTGCAACGCTTGTCGCTGTCTCCCTCCATGGGGCTGACCTACAAAACGCTGGTGACCTGGTGCCTGCTGGACGATTCGCTTCATTACGCATCGGCCAACAACGTCGGTTTCTAACCTGACGTCGTCCTCAACGTCTTGACAACAACGCCCCGCCTGACCCTGTAAGGCGGGGCGTTTTGTTTGTCGTCGTGGAGATGCGCGCGAGAAATGGAAGAAGTCAGAGAAAGAGAACAAGCTGGGAAGAGAACGTATAAAAAAGACAACAAACCCGCTGCGTTCATGGGCAAAAAGGCAATTCGATTCTTAATTTTGTTTTTATATTTAGAGAGCCATATGCGAGTGATCATTTCTGGAGAGAGGAAAGCCATCGTTATGACAAGCATCTCGACATCAGGATCTTCGTCCGTTAATCCTGTCAAACTGACCGATCTGGAGAGCCTCTATAAAGCGGCGGATACGCGCAGCGCAGCATCTGGGGGCAGCGGGGCCGATGGTAAGCTAAGCGCCAGTGAGCTTAAGACTTATCTGAACGGTCAGCGTGAGCACGGTCGTCAGCTTTATATGATGAGTAACGTGTGCCGCATGTTTTTCGGCAACCAGTTCGACGGTTATTTTACCAGCGAAATGGACCGGACTTTGGGCCGTATCAAAACTGCTGAAACCGTCAATCAGTTTATCGAAACTGCGAAGAAGGATCTGCCGGCAGGTCAGGCCTCCGGGTTCGCCTTGTCGTTGGACTTGTTGAAAGGGGCCGCGTCTTTCGATGGCGCCTCAACCGACATCTCCAGTAAAGATCTGGGCCATCTGTCGAATCAGGTGTTCGTCAATAGCCAGTATCAACAATGGCTTGGGCGTGAAGCCGAGGCGGGCGGTCTTACCTTTTGGACTAAATTGATAGACGACGGCAAGTCAAAAGCCGATATCACCGCCGGTATCAAAGGCTCCCCGGAGCGCAAAACGTTCTTTGTGAAAGAGCAGTACCGGACGCTTTTAGGCCGTGAAGCTGAGCCTGCCGGCCTGGCCGGATGGGTCGAACTGCTCAATCAAGGGAAGACCGAAGCCGATATCATCGCCGGCATCAAGGGGTCTGCGGAATACATGCAGAAACACCCGGCCGCCTAAGGCGTTGAATCCAGATTCAAGCGTCCCGCCTGATTCTCAGCGCGGGACGCTTGTTTTTGGCGCATCGACGCATGGGCTCTATTCGCCCCCAATACGCGGTTTTTGGGTACAATGACCATCATCGCCCTCTCATCATCACGGCGATGGGATTTGTGTTAGGCGCTTATGGCTGAGAGAAAATCAAACGTTTGCGTTCATGTTCTTGAGTCGCTGGACGGGCTTGAGATTATTCGTTTTCACGAAAAAACGCGACGGATCGAGAAAGCCGGCGCTCTGCCGCTGTCTCTAGATCCCAATACGCGCGCCATTCCTGATCCGGCCGAACTGCGGGCGGCCTTGCGCTCCCTGTATTCGGTGCATGGCATCGCCCTCTCTTCTCCGACGGTGCTGGTCCTGCCGAGTTTCTATACCCGCGATTTCTATTTTCCCGGCCCGTTTTCCGAACAGGAAATTCGTCAGGCGTTGCTGTCTGAAGCTGAACAGTATTTTCTGTTCCGCAATAACGAACCGCGGCTTGACTGGGTGACCCTGGAAGAGGGCCGCTTGCTGTATTCGGCCTACCCCAAAAACACGATTACAGAGTTTGTAGAGGCATTTGCCGCCAATCGCACGCCTTTATGCGGCATCGACATTAACTATTTTTCGCTGATTCGCGGCTTGATCGCCACCGGCACGCTCGCGGATCTCGATAAACCGCAATCTCGCTGGATGCTCATGAACGTGAGCGATCACCTCTTTACGGCGGCTTTGTTTGAAGGCTTAAAGCTTAAGCGCTTGTCGGAAAGCCCCTTGCCGCTGGCGACCATGGACGCCTCGACGGCCATTGTCGAAATCAATCAGGATTTACGCCGTTTTCTCGCGGGCGAGAACTTCGAGGCCGCTGTGCTGATTAATAACGCTGAACGCCTCGACACGGCCCCTCTGGTGGATAGCTTCTCCTATTATCAGGAAATCATGGTCATCGACCAGAATCAGCGAACGTTACGCTCGCGAAACCCGGCGGCCGGAGAGTATCCCTGCTCGCTGGAAGCTATCGGCGGCGCTTTCTATCAACACTATGCCGATCAGCCGTCTCTCAACCTGATTCCCGAAGACTTGGGGCGTCAACGGGAAGGACAGACCCTGCGAACCAGTCTGACGTCGTTGTTGGGGGTTGCCAATGTGGCGGCGGCGCTGTTATTGCTGGCGGCTATCACCCTGCTTGGTATCTGGAATCAGCAGCAGCAAACGCGCCTGGATGCCTGGAATAGCGTGTCCCGCGCGTCAGGGCCCGCTTCCGAAAGCGCCCCGCTTGAAATGGTTAGTCGCCAGGCATTTTTAAGGAATGCGGCTTTGTCCAACATTTCTCTAAATAACCTGATGATCAAGGCCGGCGCGCTATTGCCCGATGATATGTGGATGAATCGTCTTTCTCTCGTCGCTCAGGACGCGGCAGATCCTCAGACAGTGGAAATCGTGGGTGGGGCTTTGATGCCAACCTCCGTGACGAAATACGTCAGCGAGCTTAATCCTGCGCTCCAGAGGCGGGATCTGCTGGTGGATCGCGCCGATCTGGCAACCACGGCGGACGGGCAGCCTTACTACGACTGGATCGTGCGCAGTAAAAATGCCATGGTCGAATCCGAATCAAACGCAAAGGGCGCGGATTTGCCGCCGCCGCTTTCCGCTGATCCTTGATTGAGTAGGAGTCCCGCGTATGCGACCGACGCAATGGCGTCATGATCTCCAGATTACGTTAGCGGCGTTGGGCGAGCCCGGCGGCGGACGATCCCTGCTTCAGGCATGGATGGCCTTTAAGCCTGTCGCGCTGACCCTGTTACTAGCGCTGATACTTGGTATCGGCATTACCCACTGGCTGATGCCGCGCTGGCAAACGGCCGTGTCATTAAACGCCCGCCTTCACGACAAGCAATCCCTGGGGCGTGACGAACAGAAGAAATTGCGCTGGCTCAAGCAGCTGACGGCGCAACTGAAGGCTTCTCCCACGCGCCTGCGCGAACTGACTTCTGCTGAATCTCCTGCTGTGGCGGCCCTGGCAATGGCGCAAGAAGTCATGAAACAGGCCAAGAGTCTTTCCTCGGATCCTTCCCTGCCCAAACCCTTGCGGCAATGCGAGGCCCTGTCGATGGTGTCGCGTGGTAATTCGTTCATTCACGCTTCTCCGCCAGAACCCGGCTGGCCGTCGGTCGCGCTGAGGCGCTATCAATATGATCTGGCCTTGCGCGGTCCTTACCCGGCCTTATCCGCTTTTGTGAACCGTCTGGCGCTGGCGCCGCAGCTAATTGGAGTCGATCGCATCGATATCCAGAGATTGCCGCTCGGGCGACGCGCGCTGCCCGATATTCTATCCCGCCCGGATTATCCGGTTCCGCTTGAAATGGTCGTCGGGATGTCTTTCTACGTCGTCGACCCGACGGTTTCGCCTCCCCGCCGTCGATGAGCGCGTCTTTGCCTGTCTCGGCGGCGCGTATTGCGCTGATCGGCCATGGGGCCTTGGGACTTGGCCTGTTGCAGGGATTGCTTGAATCCGCCGCCTGCGAGGTGGTGGGCGTGTTCCGTTGGTCGCGTCGACCAGCGAGTCGGGATATGGTCGACGCGGCCGATCTCGCTTTTGGTCAATTAATCGCGTCGCGCGGCTTGCGCGAAATCCTTGGGGAGGGCGTCAACAGTTACGCCTTCTCGCAATTTCTGGCGCAACAGAAGCCTGATTACCTTCTGATCGGCTCGTGGGGCGAAATCCTCAAGCCACACCTGCTGCATCGCCCGGATTTTAAGGTCATTAATTGCCATCCGTCCCTGCTGCCCTCTCATCGGGGCCCGAATCCCTATGTTTCCACGATCCGCGCGGGTGAGGCGCAATCGGGCGTGACGTTTCATCTGGTCGATGAAGGCGTCGACACCGGCCCCATCCTGCTGCAATACCCAGTCCCTATTGCTGCTTATGATACGGGCGGCGATTTGCGCGATCGCTGCGCCCGAGAGGCGCGCGCGCGCGTTGGCGACCTGCTTGCCTTGCTAGACGACGCGCGCGATCATCCCGATAGGCCTCTTGGGACGCCGCAATCAAAGTTTGATAATGGCGTAACGCCGAGTCATTACGGGCTTTCTTCGGTGGAAGATGCGCAAATTCGCTGGGAGCGTCCCCCTTCGGATCTGATTAATCAGGTGCGCGCGTTTCAACCCTGGCTGGACAGCTACGGATACCTGCCCTCGCGCTTCTCTCGACGCTTGATGATTCGTTTTTCGCGCCTGACTGCTTTTCCTGCCGAGTCTGGCGCTTCGTCCTCTTTGCTTGCGCCCGGTTCTCTACGCGCGGTTTTATCAAATGCCTTTATTGTCACGTCTTCGGACCCGCAGATCGATTTTCGGCTGGAAGGCGTGAGCGTTTATGGGTTGGGTTGTTTCTGGTCCGCCTGGCCGACGCTGGCTCTGCTGCGCTGGCTGCTGCCGGCCGGGGCGCGTTTTGAGACGCTTTAAAGGCTCTCTTCTCGATGCTGGATTTGACCTCGAACGTGTCGTTGGGCCTGTAAGCAAAGAAGAGGTCTGCCGAATCTGGAAATTTGCGTTAGCATAGGGCTGTTAAGGTGCATCTGGAGGACGCGCGGATGGCGGAGCCTATTCTGGTGGGAAAGAACGAGGCGCAGGAGTCAGTCCGCCTTTATCCTGAGATGGCGAATCGTCACGGCTTGATTGCCGGGGCTACCGGCACTGGCAAGACGCTGTCTCTCAAGCGTCTGGCGGAGCAATTTAGCGCCATGGGCGTTCCGGTTTTTATCACCGATATCAAGGGCGATTTAAGCGGATTATCCGAAAAAGGGGATCCCCATAATCCTAAAATAGCCGCTCGTCTCAGCGAACTTCAGCTCAATGACTTTACGTTCGAGCCATTTCCGCTGACGCAATGGGATGTGTTCGGCGTCGAAGGCATCCCCCTGCGTACGACGGTTTCTGAAATGGGGCCTTTGTTATTGGCCGAACTGCTGGATTTAAATCCGACGCAAAGCGGCGTTCTCACCACGGCTTTTAAAATCGCCGACGATCAGGGGTTGTTATTACTGGATCTAAAAGACCTTCAAGCCCTTTTAAACCATGTGGCGCAAGAAAATAAAACTTATTCGCCGACCTACGGCAATATTGCCAGCGTTACCGTCAATGCGATTCAACGTCAACTGACCGGTTTGTCCAGCGCATTACAGGATAACTTTTTTGGCGAGCCGTCTTTGGTCTTGACCGATTTGCTGCAAACAGACTCTTCTACTGGCAAGGGAATGATTCACCTGTTAATGGCCCGTCAGCTGCTGTTGCAACCCAGGTTATACGCGCTGTTTCTCTTGTGGTTTTTGTCTGAATTATTCGAGACCCTCCCCGAAGTGGGCGATTTGGAAAAACCCAAGCTGGTCGTGTTTTTTGACGAAGCGCATGTCCTGTTTAATAATATGCCGTCTGTTTTACGCGATAAAATCAAGCAGGTGACGCTGCTGATCCGTTCTAAAGGCGTCGGTCTGTATTTTGTCACCCAAAATCCGCAAGATATCGACGAAGATGTTCTGGGACAACTCGGCAACCGGATTCAGCATGCATTGCGCATTTTTACCCCCAATGATAAAAAAGCCTTAAAAGCTCTGGCCGGGGGCTTTCGAGAAAATCCAGATCTCGATCTGGAGGCGCTCATCCCGATGCTGGGCGTTGGCGAAGCGATCGTCTCCACGCTCGATGAGAAAGGAATGCCGGCTATTCCGGTGAAAACCCGAATGGTTCCGCCGCAGAGCGCGAACGGACCTGCACAGAATCCAGATGCTCAGGATCAGAGTGGTCTTCGTCAAAAATATCGCCAGGCGGTCGATCGCCAATCTGCTTACGAACATTTGCAGCAACGCGTCGTCGCTGCGGCCCCCCCCTCCCAGTCAAAGCCCTCTCAAAATACCCCTGTTCGTCGCGCGTCTAAAGATCCTGGCCAATTACTGGTAGAAAGCGCCGCCCGCGCGATTGGCGGTCAGGTAGGGCGCTCGTTAATTCGCGGCATTCTCGGTTCGTTAATGCGTCGTCATTAAGTTAAACAGGAGGCGTCACGAATGGAATTTCTGCAAAGTATCCTGCACGTATTAAATAGCCCCATGAACGCGGAGCAACTTCAGTTAACGGCGGCCCTATTAATCGGCATTGGCCTGAGCGCGAGTTGTGGCTTTCGCGTTTTCGCGCCGCCCTTAATTCTGAGCGCGGCGGCGTTATTCTTTGGCATTCACTTGCCAGACGGTATGCGCTGGCTGGCGACATATCCCGCCCTAATAGCGCTTTTTACCGCTTCGCTGGTTGAGGTGGGCGCCTACTACGTGCCATGGCTCGATCACGCCCTTGATAGCATCTCGTGGCCGTTGTCTCTGCTGGCGGGAACGCTGATTACGGGTACGTTTTTGAATGGCCATATGGACCCTGGCATGCAATGGGGCTTGGCGTTGATTGCCGGCGGTGGCGCTGCAGCCGCCACGCAATCGATGAGCAATGCCGGCAGAGTCGCCTCGCTTGTGACCACGGCGGGCGTCGCCAATCCGATCGTTTCTACGGTTGAAAACTTCTTGGCGTTTGTCGTTCCGGCTTTGGTGATTGCGTTCCCAATTATAACGATTCTGGTTGTTTTGGCGGTGAGCGCGCTGATTATTCTGTTTTTTGTGAAAATTAATCAAAAACGTCGACAGGCGGCTCTCAAGTAATTAAGCGATTTGTTACATACTTAAGGCTGAGGATGCGTATCGTCGTCTTGTTCGGGTGTTGCATTTCTGTTAAGAATAGGGACAGATTCGCAGTGTCAAAATACGGTTGCACGCTATGAAAGCCTTGGTTTGGGGATTCCCAAAAGAATTTTCGCCGATTGTCGATGCGTTAGCAGATTTCGGCGTCATTGACTTACAGGTGTGGATCGGCACGGAGAAGCGCTGTACCTACTCCCGTAAAAATTTTATGGAGAAAGATCTTTCTTTTTCGTTAAATGCGCCTTTGCGCTGCCCGGATGCGCTGTATGACGCGCTCCTCAAAGATTTCTATCCTTACCTTGAGATGCAGACCCGACGATATTTGTATGGCGCTTATTATGCCCATACGATGCATGATTTCTTAGATCACTTTCAACAACTCTTGAATTTCTTTTATAGTCTTCTCATTCAGCATGAAATTGAACTCGTATTACTAGACAAAGTGTTTCATTATGGCGAAGACTGGATCCTGTACGCGCTGGCCAAAGCCATGGGCGTTAAAACGCTTATGTTGCTGCCATCCCATTTTCCAGAGCGATTCTTTTATATCGCCAGCATTGAGGATTTTGGATATTTTCGAGAAATCCCCGCAGAAAGCCAAATTGTAGAGATGCAAAAACCTGTTGACGTAGATTTGGGTGATTATCGCGGTTATCTCAAGCAGTTTAAACCCTATCGCTACTCTTTAATGGATGCGGCGCTGGATTTTTCACAGCGTGGGCAATCGATGGCCTTCTATAAGTGGAAGCGTTACCAGCGTTATCAGAAAAACCTTAAAGCCATCGTGACGCATCAACCTGACTTGTCTAAACCTTTCGTCTTCTTCCCGTTTCATTTACAACCCGAGCTTACGACATTCCCCTTGGGCGGAAAATTTGTCGATCAGGCGCTAGCCTTGCAAACCCTCTCTCAACTGCTGCCATCGGGATGGTCCATTCTCGCCAAAGAAAACCTGTATCAAAGCGAGTACATGCGTGGTGATGGGTTTTTTGCTCGCTTGCGCCAAATTAAAAACCTGGTGATGGTCCCTGGCGATTTCTCTTCTAAAGAGCTGATTGAAAAAGCGCAGTTCACGGCGACGATTACGGGCACCGCGGGCTGGGAGACAATTAATATGGGGAAGAAGGCCCTGGTCTTCGGGCAGGCCTGGTATATGTCGCTTCCGGGCGTTATCCCGTATCGGCCCGATTTAACGTTCGAAGAAATCTTGTCGTATGACTATTCTGATGATGAGCTTCAGGCCGGTATTCGCGCGCTTATGGCGAAAACAGCGCGCGGGACTGTGGGACGACAATTTATGAAAAATATTCAGTTTGATGAACATGAAAATGCCCGTCAAACCGCCCACTCGCTTGCGGGCGTCATTCACCGTATGGGAGCCTGAAGGCGATTGGGATGCGGATGCGCTTTTTTTTAGTGGACTTAAAAAAGAAATACCGAAAAGACGCCTTTTTAAAACGCCTGGTTCAAGCATACGCCAGTCCCTGGGCAAAAACCCGAAAAATCATGAATCTTGCGCCCACGTACGCTGCCCATCGACAGCATCAGGCGCAGTTGCGACTGGAGCGGGATATTGACGCCATTCTCTCGAAAGCCGCTTCTTTGAATATGACGCGCCTTGCATCTCTGGACGATCATGCTGATTCGCAGCACGCTGCACTGCGTCAGGCCTTCGGCTTAATCGCATGTGGTTCGGCCAATTGTCCATTTGAAGACGTGATGACGGTCTTCCGCTCAAAAGGCTTTTCGCTGGAGACTCCTGCTTGTGACGAGCTCATGACGCCTGATCTTCTGATGGAAATGATATTGCGCCAGCTGATCGAAGAAGGGCTTGTTCCTCATTTTTATGATTTGGATTATCTCGATGACATCGTGGCGATTATTCAGAGTCGCTATATTGGCCCAAACGGCGTTTTTATAGACGCGCCGAGTCGCCGGTTCCTGGAAGCCCTTTGGCTATTATGCGGGAAGGTCTTGCCGTTGACGGATTATCAGCTTGTGCCAGGCGCGCTTAAAGCCTTCCTGGGAGAGCAACATCCATATGTCCCGCCCCGGAAATCCTTGCCCTCTGAGAGCGTGAGTAACAGCCTCATTCCAGAATTTCTGGATGAGTTGACGACAATGAACGCGGCGGCCAATCCTGAGCGCTTTCTGGAAATATGCAGAGTTAATTTTTCCCGATTTAATCAAAAAATATCCGCGTCATCTCAGGAGAATCGAGATCTTTCCATTATCTATGGTTACGAGAATAACCATCATCTGATTCTCAGAAAAATTATTCAGCTTATCAACGACGGGAATCTCTCTAAAAACGATCCCGTTTTAATTATTGGCCCGCGCCATGTGGATGAAGTGCTGTTTTTTCGTCGTTATTTAGGCCTTGTCCACACGATTGGCATGGATCTGTTCAGTGATGATCAGGGCTTGGTGATTGCTGGCGATATGCATCAAATGCCGTTTGAAGACGGACATTTTCGTTTGATTTATTCTGCAAATACGTTTGAATACGCTTATAACCTGCGGCTGGTAATCCGTGAGATTGCGCGCGTGTTAAAGCGGTCTGGTTATATTGCCAATATTAATCGTAGTAACGCGCAATTATTGCCCATGCCTTTGGGACGAAGCGATGTCGTGAATCTGCCAACGGCTTTGGGCATGTATTATGAGAGCGCGCACACGGTTTTGGCTCAGGACAAAGGGGATACGGTTGATCCGGCGTTATATGGGACCTTCCCCAATTATGTGATCCGCCTGGACTAAGGAGCGCTTTTTATCGGCGTGTTGCGCTTGATTAGATAGGCGGCTTGCGCCATCTCAAGGTCGCCGTAGTCATCAATATCCACGGCAGATTTCCAGTCTAATTCAAACCAGGTTAGCGGGTCGCCGTAAAACGTCTGGCTTTGCATAAAAGCGTCGGTTCGGGCCATCCATATAGCGCCAGTGGGGCAATATAAAGGCGATAAGTCCTGAGAACGCATTTTGAGCGCCTCAGGAAATAAATAACGTTCATGTCGGGCTTCCGATTTTGTGAAAGCCCACCAGGGATTCATCCACCCGAAGGGGAAGCAGCTGAGCTGAAAATTTGAATGGCTTTGTTGAAACTGCTCAAATGCCCGCCTGATATCCTGAGCGTCACGTAAAGGGCAATTGGGCATTAATTGGGTTACTGTGTCGTAGCTTTCGTTAAAATGCGCTTGCGCCTGATTTAGCGCGCTGAGGGTCGCGTGGCTGGAAGGAGCCTGATCGTCCGCATTTTCGGTCCGTAAAAATGGCGCCTCTGCGCCGAATTGTCGGCCTGTTTGCGCAATCTGCTCATCGTCCGTGCTCAGGAGAACGCGCGTAAAAACGCTCGATGCCAACGCCGCTTCAACCGTCCAGGCAAGCAAAGGCTTCCCCATAAAATCGATGATATTTTTTTGAGGGATTCGCTTTGAGCCGCCTCTTGCGATAATAACCGCCAAATGCTGGTTTACCATATCGTCCATCCTCCATCGACGACTAAATTATGCCCCAGCAGCCCTTGCGAGGCGTCTGAAATTAAAAACGACACGGCTCCGGTAATCTCCTCTTCGCGCAACATGCGTCCCATGGGGCACAGCGCGGAATAACGTTTTAAAAAATCTGAATTCACGCGCCCTTCAATGCCGCCATACGAAATGGCATTGACTGAAATGCCCTTTGCCGCGAGCCGGATGGCCAGCTCTTTTGTGAGGTGAATTTGAGCCGCTTTGGCGACGCTATAATGAATCGGCGCCTGTTTTTCGGGGTCTTCGTAGAGAGTGGGATTAAACGGGACGACCCCATACATGGAGGCGATATTAATCACGCGTCTGAGTCGGCTATCAGTCGCTTGCGCCAATGCCATGGTTAACTCATACGGGACAGCGACATCGAGTTGATATTCATTGAGCCATTGCGCGCGAGACGGGCCTGCGCCGTCTTCTGTATAAAGATGATCCAGGCGGCGGGCGTTATTAATTAGCGTGTCGGGAAAAATCCCTCGCTCCGATAGCATCGCCACTAAAGCAGGGATTGCGTTTGGAGCCTCCAGATCGGCGATCAGGCCAATGGCGGACGCGCAGTCCGGTTGACAGCGTAATGACACGATATGCTCTTCGCGGCGAGAGGTGAAAATGATCTGATGTCCTTGCGCGGATAAGGCTCGCGTCAAGACGGAGCCGACTTTCCCGGTTGCCCCGGTCAGTAAAATGCTTCGGGAATCAGGAGATGAATGCGTCACAGCCAGCCTCCACCAGTTGAATCGTTTTGTAAATAAACGCCTTGTTATCCGCGGGTCTGCGGTTTTCGATGACATCAATAAACGCTTGTAATGCTGCTCGAAACGCATCGAAAGTGTGCGTAAACGTGAGCGTTTTCCCGGATTTTTCGCCTGTCAGATGAAATTCAATTTTGTCGCCGTCTGCTCCCATTGCGATAAATTCTGTCACAACGCCGGAGCGCCAGTGCGCGCGAATGCCAGAAGACGTCCTCTCGCACGCGTCGATAGCGTCGTCGGCGCCCAGCATGGCAACGACAGGTTCAATGATATGAATCCCGTAGCGCGTCCAATCTTTTGGCGTTTGGGCGCGGATGACGCGGATGGCGCCAATCTCATTTTTTAAGGAGAGCGTTAATTGAAGCTCGCGCGCATAGCGTAAGGCCGAGCACGTAAAGATTTGCCCCGAATAGCGCTCGCGCGCATAAATTTTATCGAGGGCCTGAACAGACGTTGCGATGGGTTTATCAATATAAATCGGCAACCCCTTTTCTAAAAAGGGGCGCGCCATGGCCTCATGGCATTCTGCGTCATCGCGCGCCAATAAAACCGCATCAATGTATGGGAGCATATCTTCCATCTGTTCGCAGACGTGCGGGATATATGCTGCCTGCGAAATATGGCGTGATAAGGCGCGATCCTGCGTCCAGATCGCATGAACGCGCGCGCCCTCAATCGCGTCGTCAGGAAACCGCTGTTGCGCTAAATATGCGGGAATAACCGGAAATGGACACTGCGCCATCGCTACCGGATCGTAACCATTGAAAATAGCCGACCATGAATAAGGATGGCCGTTACCGTCACTTAACCCGAGAATGCCTAATTTTAATGTCACTGTAATCGTGCCCAGCTAATTAAGAACCGGACGTTATTTGGCTCAATCGTTCAGAAAAACGATTCATTCTTATCTTAACATGCCAATAAAGCAAGTCTGTTTTTGCGCTCGGCGTCTTGCTTGGGGGCTTTTATAGCTGAATGCCGAAAAATTAAGAAACAGCCCCTGTTGCGTGCGGCAACCGGGGCTGTGCTGAATTAAGCCTGGTAAGCGCAGGCGCGTTACTTGTCCTGAGGCGCTTTTGCGCAGCAGGGTTTTTTTGCCCAGAACGTTGTTTTACGAATCACTTGAGACGCATCGTCGTAAACAAACGAGACGGGCTTGCCCCACGGCGCCATCCGCATCCCCTCAGGCGCGTTTTTTGCGCAGGGACGCATTTTGCCGGTTTTACCCGTGCACTTGGCTTTGACGTCGCTGGCGGCGGGCGCCATTTTAGCGCAACAGGGGCGCGTGACGCCGCCCATCGCGGCTCGCATCGGACACATGCCGCCCATCATCATGGGAGGAAAACCGTCCATGCCTTTTAACAGGCGTTTGTAAACCATGCCGAGCGACGTATCGGCGCTGAGACGGCCCAGCGGGTAATACAGAGTGAGTTCGCGCTCAGGAGCCTCTGCGTCCTGGATGACCACCGATACGCGATCCATGCCGGCGCCCATTTCAGGAGAATTCACGGTTTCGACGGATAAGGCGCTGACGCTGCCGGTGATCTCACCCGCCCACGCGGCGGCGATGCCGGCGCTGACACTCAAGGCCAATGCCAGTGAAGCGCTTAATAAACGTTGTCTCATACGAATCAAACTCCTCTCTTCTGCTTGTATCATCGCGGGATTAGAATTAAAAAAACGTCCTGATGACGCGCAAGCTTCCGCTCCCGCGCTTACTATATCAAGAAAACCGCCCCCCACAATCGGGCGCGCGCGTCGGGTTTTATTCATGCACGGCCTGCTCACGACCCGGAGGAATTGGCATGAATCGATGCGTCGTCTTATGGACGCTTGCGGCTTTCGGCGGCTTCTGCCTGACAGGGGCTGCGGCGGCAGATTCCTTGCGCCCGGGCGCTTTCCATACGGGCAGATGCCATCGCTCTCTCGAACGCCCAGCCGCGCCGGTGATGTTCAGCCAGCGTTTTGCGCCTGTAACCCCTTCGCTGTTTCCGGTGTCAGGCCAAGCGCCTCATACTCCCGTATTTAGCCAGCGATTTTACCCAGTCGCGCGCCCTATCGTCTCGCCGCAGCATGCGCCGTTGACCTCGCCGCCGTCTCGGCCTTGTTGCGGTGCTGGTCCTCAGCCTTTTCACGCCAGAGAGGGCGCGCCGGGCGGTCTCATTCTGATTCGCTCTTCGGGCGGCTGGCGGCGGTATGAGCCGGGTCGCTAAAGGGCGTCCCCGGCGATAAAAGGATTCAGGCGCTTTTCGTCGCCCAGCACGGTCTGCGGGCCGTGGCCGGTGATGACGCGCGTTACATCCGGCAGGGCGTACAAAGTCTGTTGAATCGATTGCTCTAAAGCCTGTGAATCGCCGCCCCACAGGTCGGTCCGTCCGACCGAACGATGAAAAAGCGTATCGCCCGAAATTAAGAGCCCCATTGCTTCAAAATAAAAGCAGCATGATCCGGGCGAGTGGCCCGGCGTGTGCAGGCAACGGCCGTCAAAGGGAAGCGCGTCTCCGTTGGCAAGCGCGCGTTGCGGCTCGGGGAGCGCCGGCGGTTTTAAATGAAGCATGGGAAACTGCGCGCACTGCATGTCTACATGATCCCACAGGGGGCGATCGCCTTCATGCAGGGCAAGCGGCGCGCCGGTGGCGTGATGCATGGCCCCAGACCCGCAGATGTGATCAAAATGCGCGTGCGTATGAAAAATCCCGACTAAACGCAGCTTTTTTGCTTGCAGATGGGCCAGGAGCGCCTCTTCGTCGCCGCCCGGATCGAAAAGAATCGCTTCGCGCTTTTGCGAATGGGAAACCAGCGCGCAATTGCACTGCAAGGGACCGACCGCAAAGGTTTCGACCTGCCAGGGCGAGGCGTTTTCCATGGCGGTCGCCTCTTATCGAATGCGCGTGGCGAGCATCCCCGCCTTCATCAAATTAACCGGCGACGAAAGAATGGCAGGGTAATTCCGCTGGCTCTCCAGCGTGCAGCCGTGGCATTCGCGCGACTGGCCGACGCGCTCGCGAATGGCCTCGGCCCGTTTGGAGCGCCAGAGGGTCTGGAAATCGTAATCCACGTCGCGAACGTTGCCAAACGACTTGTTCTGGACAGGATGGTGGGTAAACTCTTCGCAGCCGCCGACTTCGCCCTCGCTACTGATGTAGGCTCCCATCGAGCCCGCGCGGCAGCAGAATTGCGATTTGGCTTCCAGCACCGTGCGGCGGTTTTCTTCCTGGCTCACCAGATCCACGGCCGATTGCAGGGCGCCGTCAATGGGGTTGCGCGTATGATACAAAAACTTCATGCGTCCGCCCAAGACGTCCTGGCGCACGGCTTCGGTCACCTGCAGGTAGGTTTCTTCAAACGGTTCCAGCATGTTGCGCGCGCGCCGTTCGACAAATGACGGCATCGAATGCGCGGCCATCTGGACGCTTTTACGCATCAGGTTCAGATTCCACTTGTCCGGCTGGAGGCAGTCGCGTACCATGGCGTACCATTGCGGCATCACGCGGTGATTGGCCGGCGTGCAGACCGTGCAAAGCTGGACGTTCAGCTCATGGTAGCCGTAGCGCTGACGAATGCGCTTGAGGCCTTCCATCGCGTCAACCGTGTTTTGCCAGGCGTCCCAATTGGCAGCCTTGGTGCGGCGCTCTGGATTATTGAACTCACGCGGGCCTTCGATGCTCAGGCTCCATGTGAGGTGCAGGCCCGGGCAGCGCTGCATGGCGCGGTGCGTAATCTGGAAAATCAGCTCAGGTCGCCACGCATTGGAAATAATATAGATAGATTTCACGGGCGTCAGGCGATAGGCGGTTTCAATGATTTCCGACAGATCTTTGTTCAGCGTGGGCTCGCCGCCGGAATAAACAATGACGTGCAGGCTGTGGCCAATGGCCGTATACACGCGCTCAATCTCGTCGAGCGACAGCTCATTGGTCGTCGCGTTGAGCGTATCGGCGAACGAGCAGAAGCTGCACAGATAATTGCACCGGGTGGTGACGATGTGCGTCAGCATCGCCGGATCGGGCGTTTTACGCATGATGTCTGCCGCATAAGCCTTCAGCAGAGGCAGCGCCATACTGCGATTGGTGCGCGAAACGATCTCACGGTAAGTCTGGCGGTTCTCGATGGACGGATACTTGGACAGATCCACGCCCAGAGACTTGAGCCGATCGGGTTCTTCAGCAGGGGACGCCAAGGCCGGGCTCAGCGCCTGTGAGGCGATCGCGTCTTCGGTCGGCGATTGGGGTGCGGTCATTGGGCGAGGCGCTCCAGAAACGTTCTGCATGGGGGTATCGCCTTAAAAAGGCATAGTTATCCCCATCGTCGTCCCTATGATAAACCAAATCCTGGCGAAAACCATGTCGGGGTATTCGTTCCCCGCACCGAACGCTTACAGTCAGGCAAAAAAAACCAGACCGGCGGGGTCTGGCGAGTCACTCTCATCGCCTCGCGATCGAGGCGGTCTTCAGGGTTTCAGTTACGCTTGCTCTGAGCAAGACAGGAGCGGGATGACGCGGCCCTGTCGTTTGCCAGCGAGCCGACTATAAAACGGTCGTATGACGGCAGGATGACCTGCGCGCCAATCAACGCTACGATAAGCGACAGAGCGCAACGACAAAAGGGTCCTTATGTACTGCAACTATACCCCCGCGCCGCATGTCGCCTACTTCACGATGGAGATCGCCGTCGATCCGCGTTTGCGCACGTATGCGGGCGGCCTGGGATATCTGGCGGGCAGCCATGCGCGTTCGGCTTGGCAATTAGGCTTGCCGCTGGTCGGGGTGTCGATCCTGTGGCGAAGCGGCTATGGCGATCAAACCCTCAACGAGCGCGGCGACGTCGAAGTGGTGATGAACCGCCGCGAGACGCCCTTTCTACGGCGCGTGGAAAGCGTCGTCACCGTGCGCATCTTTTCAGAAGACGTCGCTGTCGGCGCCTGCAAAATTGAGCCGGATGTCTTTGGCACGGTCCCGGTGTACCTGCTCACAACCGATCTGCCGGAGAACCCGCCTCATCTGCGACGTCTCACCGATCAGCTGTACCAGAGCGATTCTCGCACGCGTATTGCGCAAGAAATGATCCTGGGCGTTGGCGGTCTGCGGATGCTGCGCGCCGAGCGCGAGGCGGTCGACATTCTTCATATAAATGAAGGCCATGGCCTGTGCGCCCTGTTTGAACGCCTGGCCGAGACGGGTCAGGATCTCGATGCCTTGCGCCGCGAGGCGGTTTTCACCACGCATACGCCGATTGCGGCTGGGAATGAGACGCATCCCGCGTCGCTGCTGGGCGAGGCGGGCTATTTTGTGGAAACCCCTTACGAGCAAGCCCTGGCCTTGGGGGGCGAATCCTTTTCGCTCACGGCGGCAGCGCTGCGCATGTGTCGACTGGCCAATGCCGTCTCGCAAGCGCATGGGCGCGTCGCCAATGCCTTGTGGCGCGAGGTTTCGGGTCGCTGCCCCATCATCGCCATTACCAACTCCGTTGATCTGGAATACTGGCAAGATGCGCGCATCGCCGGCGCGCGGGCCCCCAGCGAGCTTCTGGCCGCCAAACGGCAAATGAAGCAAGAACTGTTTGAGTCGGTCTTTTACGAGACCGGCCGTCACTTTCACCTCGACGTGTTGACGCTGGTGTGGGCGCGACGTTTCGCTGACTATAAGCGTCCCTTATTGCTTTTTCGCGACTTAAAGCGCCTGGGCAAGCTGCTCGGCGACCAGAAAATCCAGTTGATTTTTGCGGGCAAGTTTCACCCGGCTGACGAAGTGGGCCGCGCGCTCTTTAATCAGACGCTCGCCTATTCCCGCGAGCTGCCCAATATGGCCGTGATGCTCAATTATGACCTGGCCCTGAGCCAAAAACTCAAGCGCGGCGCAGACGTTTGGCTGAATACCCCGCTGCGCCCGCTGGAGGCGTCTGGGACATCGGGCATGTCGGCCAATATGAACGGCGCGCTGCACCTTTCGTCGCTCGATGGCTGGGCGGCGGAAGGGACGTTTCATGGTATCAACGGCTTTATTTTTAATCCTGAGCCTTACCGCGAATTCCGGCCTCAGGAGTTTGCGCCGACGCCGGAGCGCCGAGACGCTCAAGATGCCGCGGATCACGCAGCGCTAATGTCGCTTCTCGAGAGCGAGGTGCTGCCCTGCTATTATCAGGATCGCGTCCGGTGGGCGCGCATGATGCGCCGGGCGATTCTGGCGGGCGATTGCTACTTCCACTCAGAGCGCATGGTGATGGAGTATTACAACCGCCTGTACGATCCGATTTTCACGGGCGATTGTTGAGCGCCTATCCCCGAAAGCCCCATCAAGAGAGCCCTGTTCCCTATTGAACAGGACGGCCAGAACGGCTTCTCCTAAACCTGACCCTTTTTTTAAGAGGCGCGGACGGCGACGGTATGAGACGCGCGCGGCAGCCCCAGTTCGGCATAGATGAAGTCGAATACCCAGCCCATGTTATCGCGATGCGCATAGCTCGCCGCGAATTCCTGAAGGGCGGGGGCCATCGGCGCGCCGATGCGGATGACGACCATGGCGCACACGGCGCGAACTACCGGGTGGGGCGATAACAGGCCGCGCAGAATATCCTGCTGCGCGCGCGCGCCCGCATGCGTTAAAAAAGTCTCAATGTCGCTGGCCAAGGCTTTATCGGCATATTCAAGCGCCTTAATGGCGTTGCGAATAGCCTCCTGGGTCAGTGCAGCCTCATCGCCCGCGCGCCCGGTGACGGCGTGGCGATTGCGAATCAGGTGCAACTTGATGGTTTCGGCGGTAACGGCGGCAGTGCTCATTTACAGGTCCGATTGGCTTGCGGCGGAAGCGATGGGTGTGGAGACGGCAAGCGCAAAGGTGTTGCGTACTCCCATTGACCACCTTCTTTTTATAACCGATCGGACGAGGCGCGGGCAATGCGCAAATTGTGGGTGAATGCGGCGAAGGGCGCCCCTCCCTATATTTCCTTAACCCCGCATTCGACGCCGGTCATGTCCACTCCGCCCTCCATTCTCCCAAAACCCTGTGGGCGCGTCAAAAACAGACCTTGCCGTCCCGCGTCTTGAAACACGCCCCGCCAGCGATGACCCGGAGCGCGTCCCTTCTCCGTGACATCATTTTTTTATGACGCTTACACGATCTGAATATGTTCTTTATTCTGCGTGGCCTCTCTGGCTTAGATCCTCAGGCCTTTAAAGGGTAATAGTCGCCGGATCGCCGATGCGCAGCTGGAGGCGTTCTGCGGCGCTGGCCTCAAAACAGCAGAACTCCAGGGTGTGATGACTTGACGCGATAATGCCTATCGTGTCGGAGTTGGCATCAGCCAGTTGCGCGTAATGCGAAACGCACAGGGCTGGATACGAGACGTTTTTGCCCGAAACAACCGCAGTCTTTCCCGGCGTCAGCCACCCGGCCGGGATATCGCTTAGCAGGTTGCCGAAACGATCGCTATGATCGATGGTTCCGCTTAAAGTCGGGCCAAGGTCGCTATTTTGCGCGCGCTGCGGCGTTTGTCCGGGCGGCAATAATTGGGGCGGGCGGCGAAGGGGGCGGGTCCGATCGCGCCAGAAGGCATCCAGTTCGCTATCGAAGAGTGCCTGCGTCAGATGCGCCGCCGCAGGGGCATAGCGATCGCGTCCATAAAATGTTTTGCAGGCCGGGGCGTTATCCGGGATGTCTTTTGAGAAAACAGCGGCGATGCGCGCATCGCTTCCCGCCGCGTTGAGAACAGGCGTCAGGAGTCCGTTATCCGGCGCGATGAATGCCTGCTGGCGCTGCGGCCAATAGACAATCAAGCCGTCTTGCTCGGGATCGCCCACCCCTGGATCGACGACGGCGAGCGTGACGGCCCCTCTGGGCAGGGTTTTCAGGGCGTAGGCCAGTATCCATGCGCCATGGCGGATATTGTGCGGCGCCACGTCATGACACAGGTCGATGATGGGCGTGACCCTTGCCTCTGTAAGCGCCGCCACAAACGACGCCTTCAGCGCGCCGACGTACGGGTCGCGCCATCCGAAGTCGCTCAATAGAAACAAAACGGGGCGTAATAACGGCGCGGACATCGAGATGGGCTCCATTGACAAGGGGCGATCGGGTGCATAATGATGAACCCGGTGGACGGATCGCAACGCCATTCTAGCAAAGCGATTCGCGCGAGTTGATTCGGGCAAGGTGATTTTAATAGAAGGAGCGCGCGCGCCCCGTGCCAGCGTCCGTTTATTTTGGCGATGAACCCTTTTTACTGGAGCAGGCCGTGCGGGCTTTGCGCGCGCGCGTTGTCAGTCCTGCCATGGCGGCGCTGAGCTATCGCAAGCTCGAAAAACCGTCTCTGACAGAGACTCTGGAAGCCGTTGGCGCGCCGTCATTGTGTCTGGGAGGCGACTCGTTACTGGAAATTCGACACTTTGCGCCGCTGGAAAAAGCCCTGGACCCCGACGCTGACGCCGATAAGGCGCAACTCGACGCGCTGATGACCCTGCTGGGCAATCTGGCGCCCTCGCGTCATATCCTGTTCGTCAGCCCTAAAATCGATCGGAAGGTGAAATTCGCCAAATGGCTGACATCTCAGGCAGATTGTGACGCGCAGGAATTCAAGTCGTTTGCCTTCTGGGAGGTGGACAAGGCGATTTCCACTCTGTTGCGCGTAATGCGCGATCGCGAAATTGCGCTAAGCTCAGAGGCGGCGCGTTTACTGGTGGAACAACTGGGCGTTTCGCTTCAGCCGCTGATAAACGAGGCCGAAAAACTGGCTGTTTACGCCAGAGGACGGGCGATCACGCCGCAAGATGTTCGCGCCTTGTGCGACCATAACGAGAATACCTTTCGCATGCTGAGCGACTGGCTGCTAGACCGCCCGCGCGGGCCGATTTTTGCGACGCTGGAACAAGTCCTGCTGCGAACGGACCCCACCCGCCTGTTTGGGCAGCTCCAGACGCAGTTGCACCATGTGTATTGCCTGCGCGCGTTGCAGCAAAAAGGTATGGGAAAAGACGCCATCGCCGGGCGTCTTAAAAAACACCCGTTCCGGGTTCAAAAAGATCTCGAGCAGTACGCCCGCGCGTCGCTGCCGCGGTTGAGCGCGCTGAAAGATCGTGCGCTGGATCTCGAATGGCGCGCCAAAACCGGCCAGCTCGACCCGCATCTTTCCCTTGAACTCTTGTTGGGGGCCTGAGTCATGACGCTTGCCAATACCCTGGTCGCCGCGCCGGATGCCCCAGATTCCTTTGGTAGACGGTTCTTTCAGCAGGCGTTGACGCATCGGGGGTTGGCGCACGCGTATCTGCTGCTGGCGTCTCGCATGGAGCCGCTCTACGAGATGGCCCTCATCCTTGCTAAAATTCTCAACTGTTCGCAGCGCCCCGCCCCGGACGCCGCCTGCGGGCAATGCCTGAATTGCCGCTGGATTGATGATAATGCGCATCCTGCGCTCATCACCCTGTCGCCGCTGACGCATCTCGACGAGGCATCGATCAAGAAAGTCGCCAAAACCGGTAAGGCGCTGACGCAAATCGCCGCAGATCAGACCTCGAACCTGCTGGCCGAACTCAGCAGGACGTCTCCTTACTGTCGCGTGGTGATTGTGGTTCATGCGGAATCGTTCCCCGGCGCCGCGCCTGCGCATGCGCCGCCGTCGCCTTCGCAATGGCGGGCCCATCAGGGCGTGGCTCCCAAACGCTTGGCCTTGCGTCCCTTGACGACCACGGTCCTGAACGACGCGTCCGCTAACCGCATGCTGAAGACGCTGGAAGAGCCGCCGGAGAACACGCTGTTTCTGTTTCTGAGCGATTCGCCCGCGGGCGTGCTGGAAACCATCGCCTCACGCTGTCAGGTCCTCCCCTTTGCTCTCACGCCCGCCGACGATGAGGCTCTGGAAACGACCCCGGACGATGCGCGTCGCGCGCAAGCCTGGCTCTCGGCGTGCCAATCTCACGGCGATCCGTTGGATTGCGCCGATGCCTTTGAGACCGATCTCGTGGGCGAGGGCGGTCTCAGCGCGACGCAGGCGCTTTCGCTATGTCAGCGCGTATTGCGTCAGCAATGGGATTTAAACCCGGGCGCCGCGTCCGCCGCCGCGCAGCAGGCCGATTTTATGCGTTACCGGCGCGCGCAACAGGCGATCGAAGACGCGCAGCGCCTTCTGGAGGCGAAAACCAACGCCGCGCAGACGCTGGTCGGCTTGACCCGCCGCTTGTGCCAGTAGGGATCCCCCGCGGGGGCCGATTATGATTATAAAATGCCGCTGATATCCGAGCTGCCGTCTGAACTGCTGGCGGCGGATGACGATGCGCCTGCTCGCGACGCTTGCATCGACTGCATTTGCTGCGCGCGGAAGATCGTTTGCTGCATCATCTGAAACTGCTGCATCAGGCGCGTCATCATCTGGCTGTTATAGGCCTGAAACTGGGTGTTATACGTCTGAAGATCGGCCTGATAACGTTGTTGCGCTGCCGTGTCCGCCGGATCTGAAGGCGGAACGGGGGGCGTCGGCATGGTCATCGCGGCGGCGCGCGTTTGTTGGGTTTTCAGCATTTTGCCGAAAATACCGGGAGACGATTTCAGTTTGTCCTGAAGTTTCTGCGGCAGCGGACGGCCCGCAGACATAAACAACATGGCTTCAACTTGCGTCCAAAGGCTCATGGCAATCCTCGCGAGAAGAGCGACTACGCGTCGGGAATAATATCTGTCTTTTGTAGTGTAATGCTTTTTGGCCAGGCGCCAACATCCACCCGCACGATTCCACGCGCGTCGCGTCGTTTATAAATGAAGAAAGCCTTGTCCCGGGTAGACTCTCGCGTGAAGTCTAATCGATGGGCATGCGTTCGGGTTTGAGGTCGGTTTGACGATTCTGGCGATCGACAAACACCAGCCGCGGTTGCCAGTCTCGGGCTGCGCTCATCGACATTTCCGCGTAGGCGGCGATAATCACCAAATCGTTTTTGCGCGCCAGATGCGCCGCTGCGCCATTGACCTGAACCAATCCGCTGTTGGCGGGGCCTTTAAGGACGTAGGTCTGAAAACGCTGGCCGTTAGTGATGTTATAGATTTCAATCTTCTGAAATTGCGTCAGCCCGGCGGCCTGCATCAGCGTTTCATCCAGCGTGAGGCTGCCTTCGTAATGCAAGTCGGCATCCGTCACGGTGGCGCGATGGACTTTGGAATACAGGACGGGAACCGTCAGCGCATCGTCAGTGGACACAGGATGCCTCTCGCCGCAGCGAACATTGGGGGGGGACGCCTAGAGTTGTACCACGCCAAAGCGCCCGCTTCAATTAAATGAGCGACGCGTCTTTCAAACGGCGCAGCACAGAGGCGGTCTCGATGGCGGCGCGGGCAGCGTCGGCGCCTTTGTTGCCCGCCTTGGTTCCGGCGCGTTCGATCGCTTGTTCGATGGTGTCGGTTGTCAGAACCCCGAATATCACTGGCTTGCCGCTGTCGGCGCTTGCGGCGGCCAGACCGGCGGCGGCTTGCGAGCAGACGTAATCAAAGTGCGGCGTGGCCCCACGAATAACGCATCCCAGGGCGATAACCGCGTCAATGTCCGCAGATGCCGCCAATTTGCGAGCGATCAGGGGTAATTCAAATGCGCCCGGCGTCCAGGCGATGACGATGGCGTCTTCGGCGACCTCATGGGCCTTGAGCGTGGCCAGCGCGCCGGAGAGCAGACGCTCGGTAATGAAATCGTTAAAGCGGCTGACGACAATTGCTACTCGAAGCCCCGGCAGGCGCATAGCGCCCTCAAATTCTCTTGGAAACTCTTGCGACGGGCTCATCACAGGCGATCCTCCGAGTGCGGGGCGCGCTCCAAAGCCAGCGCGTGGCCGAGCTTGTCCTGCTTGGTCATGAGGTAGCGGGCGTTTTCAGGCGTCGTCTCGGTGATAATGGGGGCGCGGCGGCGGATTTTTAGCCCATAGCCCTCCAGGCCGCGAATCTTGCGCGGATTATTCGTCAGCAGGTCGAATTCCTGCACGCCCAAATCGACCAGAATCTGCGCGCCGACGCCGTAATGGCGCAGATCGGCCGGGAATCCCATTTCCAGATTGGCTTCAACCGTATCGAGTCCGCTGTCTTGAAGCGCGTAAGCGCGGAGCTTGTTCATCAGGCCGATGCCGCGCCCTTCGTGACGTCTCAGATACACCAGCGCGCCGCAGCCATGGGCGGCAATCTGCGCCATGGCCCCATGGAGCTGGAAACCGCAATCGCAGCGCAGGCTGCCGAGGAGATCCCCCGTCAGGCACTCGCTGTGCATCCGCACCAACGGGATGCGCCCGTCTTTGCCCGATAAATCGCCCATGATCATCGCCAGATGCTCTGAGCCGTCGATGGCGCTTTCGTAGCCGATGACTTCAAATTTTCCGTAACGGGTCGGCAATTCAGCGTTGGTGACGCGCTGAATGGTGCGCTCGGTCTGGAGACGATGATGAATCAGTTGCGCAACCGTAATAAACGGGATGTTAAAGCGCTGCGCCAAGGCGTGCAGTTCGGCGCGGCGGGCCATGGAGCCGTCTTCGCGCAGAATCTCGCAAATGACGCCCGCAGGTTTAAGACCCGCCAATCGCGCCAGATCAACGCTGGCTTCGGTTTGCCCGACCCGCTCCAGAACGCCCGCTTCGCGCGCCTGCAAGGGGAAAATATGCCCGGGACGGCGTAAATCTGCTGGCGTGGCGTCGTGGGCAACTGCCACCTGAATCGTCTTGGCCCTGTCGTGCGCAGAAATGCCCGTCGTCACCCCGAATTTTGGATGCGCGTCTACGCTGACGGTGAAGGCAGTGCCCATCGGGTCCGTGTTATGCGACACCATTTGAAACAATTGCAGCTTCTGGCACATTGGCGGCGTCAGTGTCAGGCAAATCAGCCCGCGGCCGTGCGTGGCCATAAAGTTGATGAGATCCGGCGTCACTTTTTCCGCCGCGCACACGAAGTCGCCTTCGTTCTCGCGGTCTTCGTCATCGGCGACAATCGCCAGTTCGCCGCGTTGAATCGCGGCAATCGCGCGTTCGATCGAGTCGAAGTCCGACGAGGCGCAGGAGTCCAGTGATGAATCAGGCATGGGCGTTTACCTTAGAAAGCTTGAGAAAGCTTGCTGTATTGTCGCGCAAGGAGGCCCGGCGATCAACGCGCCGCCGCCGCGCCAAGAGGGGCGCTGGCCTGTGGTGACGCCTCGGGCGTCGGGACGCGCTGAAAGCGCAGCATGACCTGATCCCCGCCTGTCTGAACCGCCTCGACCTGCACTTTGGGCATAAACATCTCTTTCCAGAACGTTTGTACCCGCTCAACCCGTTTTGACGGGTTGGCGACGCCGCTTTCCAAGACGAAAATGTCTTGAGCGGAGGCCGCTTCCAACTGTCTGTAAACGCGCCAAGAGTCCGGTAACGTTCTCAAGCGGTTTATTACGGCATCAATCAGTCGGCCAATGACTGGAATTTTAGAATTTATATACGTGTACGTATGCGCAAAGGGCTCGCAGACCGTTCTTCCCGGAAAATGCTTTTCCGCCAGCGGCTGAAGCGCGGTCTTGATCTCCGCCGCCGTGGCCAGACGGCCGAATCGCGCAGTGGAAGGGATGCCTGAAGAGGGGGCGATGACAGGGGACATACGGCGTTTCTCCTCTGGGTTTCTCCGGGCGCCTTGGGGGATCGACGCTTTCGGGTAAGACCGTTCACCGGGCAGAAAACCGGCTGAGCCGAAAAAGTTGCGCGCCGGTCATCGCCCGCTATACAGCCTGTGGCAACACTGCTACAATAAGAGCGATTTCCCCTTTTTAGCGTCACTTTTGGAGCGTGGGTTTTATGATGTTGTCTTTTCCCGTCTCTCATCGGCCCGTTTCCCGCTTCGGCGCGGCTGAAACGCCGCCGCCCTCTAAAACTGAAAAACAGCAAAGAGCCAACACGGAGTTGGCAGACGTGATAGACCGCGCGCAGAGGGAAGCCAGCGGTAACTGGCAACATGCGCTTGCGGCGCTGATAGCCCAGGCTCGCCGCGACGTTGAGGCGGCTCATGCCGCTTACCCTGTCGACAAAGGGCAATAATCCTGTCAGGCCTGCTTCTGAGGTCTTCAAACCAACTAAGAGGATGCCGCAATGAATCCCCTCCGCTTTGGAACGACCCTGATTACCTGCGCTTCGCAGAATGCGGACCTGGCTGAGCGCGCCGTTGAGAAGCGCGTGCCCTTAAACGCTCGTCGTTTCGCGTCCGACGGCGATTCTTTTACGCGCGTGACGTTGCAGCATCACGACCCCAAGCAAGAAGCCGCGTGGGCCCGCGCAGTGGTTGCCGATTTGCAGGACGCTTTAGCCGATCAGTATGGGCGTGGGGCGCAAACGTCTTTACCCGCTGATCGCTTGACGGCCTCGAAAGCGTTGCAGGCGATTCGGCGCAATGACGGCTGGGTTGTCGAGATTCAATCCGACAACCCCCTCCTGCAAAACGCCCGCCTCGGCGGCCAAAGGGTGGCGCCTTTAGAAGCTTAATTCAGGCGCTTTATAAAGAATGGGCTTAAACGGTTGATGTTTTTCGCGGCGTTCGGCAACAACGCCGTGGACGGGCTCGACGAAATTAATGGGACCAAAAACGTTCTCCATAAGCCCTTTTGAAAATACGTCTGATAAGAGCTGGGACAGCCTGTTTTTGCCAGAGGGGATTTTATACAGACAAAAGGCAACTCCAGAGAATCCAGATATTCGGCCATCTTTAAATCGGCCACGGCCTCGACAATCTCTGGATCGCGTAACGCGGCGGCGCCCGCTTTGCCCAGTGGAGTTTCCGTATGGGGAGGCGGCGATTTCCATGGCATGGGGCTGAGGCGATACAGGCGTTTGACTGGATGCTTTTGAGCGCTTTCCAGTAAGAAAACGCCATTCTCCGCCGCCAGGCATTTCAGCGACGTTTCCAGCCCATCCGCCGACATGCCCCGAATATCAATCGTTGGCGCGCTTCCGTCTGTCAGCACGATTTGCGCTTGATAGGCCTGATCCGGCGGGATCAGCTCCGGGAAGACTTCAAACGTTCCGCCAAAGCGGGGAGAGACGTACATGGCCTCATTTTTTCCATCTCAAGGGCGTGAGAGAAAACTCCGTAAGCAATTGCCTGATAAGTTTTTTAGTTGGCGTGTGTCTTTCGCGCGTACGGCCGCTTTGTTTCACCAGAATTTGCAATTCTTGTAGCTCGGACTTTGCAGGGTCCAGTAATGGACCGTCATATTTCCCCTTCCAGCCTTTTTCAATAGCGCCCCGTAAAAAAGTGAAATCGGCAAGCATCTCCAATGCCGCTGCGGAAAATTTTTGTTGCGTGAAAATCGGTTGGCGTCGCGGTCTCTTTGCAACCTGCTCGGGGTCTGGGAGAAGGGTGATGTTGAAAGGGGGGCGGGGTTCTGTAAGGGTCGCTATAGTAAACTTGGTGCGCTTTTCGACTATAAACGTTCCGCCAAAGCGCGGTGAGAGGGCTTGCATGGCGCAGACTCCTGAAAGTGGGGTTCTCATCAACGGAATGCTTCAATTAACGCGGCTCAAGAGCCGCAATTGCCTCAGGGGCGCCGGACGCTTGATTCGCGGCGGCGAGAGGCTCTTGATAGCGCGGCATGCAGACGCGCGCGCAAAACCAGCCGGTTTCGTAGCGCAGGGTAATGACGCCGCCCATGGCCTCGACCAGCCCGCGCGTAATATACAGGCCAAGACCCGTGCCGCGCGTGGTGCGGGTGGCGCCGTCGTCCAGGCGCTTGAATTTTTCAAATAACGTGTCGAGATCCTCCTGGGCGATGGGCGCGCAGGCATTGATCACCTCGATGGCCAGCATCGGCGCGCCGGTCGCGGCGTCGGGCTGCGGGCTGACGCGCACTTCAATGGCGGTTTCCGGCAGCGAATACTTCACCGCGTTGTCCAGCAGATTCAGCACGATCTGCTCAAGGCGATCCGGGTCGGCCAGCGCGCGGAAATCATCGGGCGGCGCGCCTGGCTCGGCGGCGGCGGGACGAAATTGCACGGCGATAACGCGATCCTGCTTTTGCTGGATGAAATGCACGCAGCGATCCATCAGTTCGGGCAGTGGCGTCTGATCCAGAAACACCCGCAAATGATGACTCTCCAGCTCGGGGATGGCCAATAAATCATCCACCAGACGGCTCAGGCGATCCGACTGGCTTTTAATCACGCGCAGGCTTTTGAGCCGCGTATCGGCGTCGAGCTTGCCTTCGTGGCGAATCAGGCGCGAAGAGTGCCCCTTGATGCTGGTCAACGGCGTGCGCAGCTCGTGGCTGACGGTATCAATCAGGTTGGATTTCATTTCGTCGAGTTTGGCGAGTTGGGCGTTGGCTTCGCGCAGTTCGCCGGTCAGTTGCTGACTTTCTTCCCACGATTCCGAAATTTTGCGCCCCATCCGATTAAACTCGCCGGTGAGAAACACAATCTCATACGGCGTAAACCAGTTGGTAATCAGGCGGATTCGCCGCGAATACCGGCCTTCGGCCATGGCCTTGACCCCTTTAATGAGCTGGCGGAAATTGCGATGCAATCCCAGGCTGTAAAACACGCCAAACGCCGTAACCAGCGCCAGGCAGGCGGCAATCAGCAGCAGGGTCTGATTCCGCGCGCGGCGCACGTAGCGCTGACGCACGTTGTAAGGCGACTCAATCACCAAGCCCCAGCCCAGCTCCGGAATTTTAACAAAGACTTTTTGCAGCGGCGGCGGCTCGTCGTCGTTATCGCGTCGGCCTCGCCGTTTTCGCTTGTTCACCGGCTTGATGGTGGGGGTTTCCGTGGAGAATTGCTGCGTGACGCCAGGTTTCAGCGTCTTGAAAAACCGCAGATCCTTGCCATTAATGCGCTGATTCGACGCGACATCCAGTTGCGGCCCGGCCAGCACGGCGCCTTGCGCGTCAAACAGGTAAAATCCGCCGTAAAAGACTTTGTTGTTGGACTGAATCAGCCGGTGCAGATAATCAAAGCGCTTTTGCAGCAACGCGAAGCGCGCGCGCCCGGCAGGCGCAGGGGTGAGCGGCATCAACGCGCGCAACGCGTACGGCGACTCCTGCCGCAGGCGACGCGCGTTATGAAGCACCGACAACGTTGGCTTATCCCCGTCCGTGGGAACAGGAACGCGCTCAGGTAAGCGCCTCGTCGGGCTTAACGAGGGGATATTGCGGTAGGCGACGGCCAGTTGACGGCCCTGCGCGTCGTAAAGCGCGACGGCATCGAGGGGCGGGCTCAGCGCGAACAGCCGATCGGCCGCTTCGGGCAGGCTGGCGCGCCGCTGATAATCCTGCGTCAGCACATCGCGCAGCAGGGCGATTTGTTCTTGTTGCTGGGCGATCTGGCTGACGAGATCGGCGTAAATGGATTCCGACGTGTATTCGGTAAAGCGCAACAGTTCTTTGCGCAGCGCTGTCTGGTTAATGTTGTAGATGATAAAGCTGGCGCCCGTCAGCGGAATAAAAACGACGGCGATAAAGTAAATAATCACCTGCTGGTACAGGCGAAGAGAGGGGAGTTTAAGCGATTTGCGAAGCGTAGCCATCAGAAAGTCGTCGCGCGCCTTTTGCGGTCATTGTAGCAAAAATGCCGGCGAGACGTTCGGCCCGCCCGTGGGCTCAGGCCAGCGCCGCCGGCGACGATGCGGAAATCGGCGAGGCGTTGAGGCGATAACCGACGTTGGTGATGGTTTCCAGAAAGCGCGGCTGCTTGGCGTCGACTTCGATCTTCTGGCGCAGACCGCCAATATGCACGCGCAACATGCGGACGTCCTCGTCGGCGTCGTAGCCCCAGACTTCCTGCAACAGGGTGGCGAGCGTCACGGGTTCTGAGACGTGCTGCATCAGGCAATACAGGATCTCAAACTCGGTTGGCGTGAGCTTCATCAGCTTGCCGCTGACAACAGCTTCCAGCGACGCCGGAATCAACTTGATTTCGCCGCTGCTCAAGACTTCTTCGCGTCTGGGCGCATCGTCGGGGTTGCGGTTGAGCGCGCCCGTGCGGCGAAACAGGGCGCGCATGCGCACCATCAATTCCTGAAACTCAAACGGCTTGACCAGATAATCATCCGCCCCGGCGTTAAAGCCGCGCACCTTGTCGGCCAGCGTGCCCTTGGCCGTCAGCATAATAATGGGAGATTCGGCCCCCATGCGACTGGCGCGAATCTTCTTGCACACCTCAAAGCCGTCCACTTTGGGCATCATGACGTCCAGAATAATCAGGTCGTAACGCTTCGATTCGGCCTTCTTGATGGCATTTAGGCCGTCGCTGGCGCAATCCACGTTAAACCGCATGAGTTCCAGATCCACTTTCAGCAGATCGGTAATCTCGGGATCGTCGTCCACCACCAGAATATCGACCATCGGCATTCGTCCTCGCTTGAGCTCATTGTCGCGCGCGCGGGCATCCTGCTAGAATGCCGCTCGTGAGGCTGTCTTATTGTAATACGACCGGACAGCTCCCGGCTACGGCTTTCGCCTGCGAGCTGCCTTTAAACGCCCTTAACGCCTTGTCAAGAGACCCCGATGACTGATTCTTCCTGTTCTGTAGACCCGTCTGGCGAGATGTCTCCTGCGCTTCCCGCTGCTCTTTGCCTCAGGGCCGTGCGCGGGGCGACGCAACTGGACGCAGACGCCCCCGAACTCTACGCGCGCGAGATGACGCGACTGATGCAGGCGCTACTGGAGGCCAACGACATCGGCGAAGACGATATCCTCACCGTGTTTTTTACCGTCACGCCCGACCTCTGCAGCGACAACCCGGCGCGTATCGTGCGCGAGGCCTTCGATTGGCGTCAAGCCCCCCTGCTCTGCGGCGTTGAGCCTGCGGTCGAGAATCTGCCCCCGCGCTGCGTGCGCGTCCTCATTCAGTTCTATAGCGCGCGCGCCCAGCGCGAATGCCGGCCTGTTTACCTCAATGGCGCCGCTGCCCTGCGACCCGACATTGTCGAGGCGTCCGCCCCCGCCGAGACCCGCTGACGCTTCGAAGGCAGCGGCTTGTTAATATTTTTTAATAAATTTTAAAAAAGTATAGACATGTTTAAATATTTTTGATATAATTTATATCGTAAATAGGGTTGGTTTCAGTGACGAGGTGTAATTGACGAGATGCTGGCGCGGTCGCCTTCTTATCGCTATGCGCCGTTTTTTATGGCGCTGCTGACGAACATCGAGTTGTTCTGCAACTTGATGGATGCGCTTTATCAGGACTCTCACTGTCAGATTCGCGCGTGGGCGCTGCATTTCAATAAGTACTGGTTTCATGTACTGCTTGCCCGAGTGACCCGTCGGCAGATACGCGTCTTTCAGCGCGCGTCCAGTCGCTCTGCCGCGCCGGAAGATGTGGTCTCCCTGATTGATCGCCTGCTGGCGATGTTGCAGGCGCCCTCGCGCAACATCTATCAGCCGTACGACGTTTCGCTGGGATTTCCCCCGCCGGATGCGCCGTCGTTGCGGCCTGCGCACGTGTCAGACGACGAGCGCCCCCCGCTGGAAGACTGGCCCCATCCGCGTCGGCGTTCGACCGATCCTGCGCCGCCCTTTCCCCGCCTGCGATGGATTGACTTACTGAAGCGCCAGCGCATTTTGCTGACAAACGACGCCTGGGGAGACGTCAACTACGATGGCTGGTGGGAGGATGCCGATATTGCGCCCGAGCGTCTCGACGATATTGCCCGGGCCTTGTTTCAGCCGCAGCCCTTGCGCGCGCTGCCGCCTGCGCTGGCGCCGTCATTGTCGCCGCCCTCTCGCCCGGGCGCTCAGCCGCTGTCCGCTTCTGGCTCGCGCGAGCCTGGCCTGAGCGAACGCTCTCGTCCCGGCGAGCCGCTTCATCCACCGCTGCGGCGCGTGGAAGATGGTCGTCATCCGCCTTAACGCGGCAGCGGCTTTTTTACGTCGATGGAGGGGGTGAAGAAGGCGCGCGCCGCGTCGATTTTGGCGCGCCCGTTGTTGAGGCGCCGTTGCGCGCATCTCTCTTGCGCTTCTGTTATTGCTTACGTCAAAACGCCGCGAGGCGCTCTTCTTGACACTGTCTGTCGCCCGCTCCTATACTGGCTTTGACAGATGGCGGTAGAGGCCTTGCTGACGGCTTTTCCGCGAGCGTTTCTTTCGGGTCGCTTTTGTTTCGGACGCCTTCTTTCGCTGAAGGACTCTTTTAAGGAACCGGGCCCTCTTGGATAATCTGATTGAACTGGTCGACCAGCTCAAGGCGCTGGGGCTCAACACGTACGAGGCGAAGGTCTATCTGTCGCTGCTCAAGCGCTACCCGGCAACCGGCTACGAAGTCAGCAAAGAATCCGGCGTGCCGCAAGCGCGCGCCTACGATACGCTCAAAGCCCTGGAAGCGCGCGGTATCGTCGCTTCCGCCGCCGGAAAGCCCGTCACCTATTTGCCTATCTCTCCAGACGAGCTGCTGAACTCCTGGGAGAGCTCTTTTAAAGAATCGGTCAGTTATCTCAGGCAGTCGCTGCCGCAAATGACGTCTGAAACCATGGAGCCGATTCTCAATATTCGCGGCAAACAGGCCTGTATCCGTCATTTTGAGGAAATGGTCAATCAGGCGCGCGACACCATTTTTCTGGAAATCTGGCAGCAGGACGCCCAACGTTTTGAGCCCGTGTTGCGCGAGGCCGCTGCGCGCGGCGTTGACCTGAAAGTCGTCGGCTATAACGATGTCTCGCTCGATTTTTGCCGCGTTTACGCGCACAGCCCGTCTGACGACCTTGGCGGTCGCTGGTTAATCCTGTCCGTCGATGATCGCGTCGGTCTGGTGGGGAATCTGCCTCAAGGCGAGCGTATTCCAAAGGCGGTCTATACCCGAAACGAAGGCATTGTCTTTATTATCCGCGAGCTGGTGATTCACGACATCTTCTTGCTGGAGTTGGAGCAAGATTTGCGTCCGATTTTCGAAGAAAAATACGGCCCGCATTTGTCGCGTTTGCGAGAAAAAATCTTTGGGCCTGGCGGATCGCGGCTTCGCCCTCCGCTGTCGTCGGAGCCCCCGCGCCTGTGAGGAGGCTCCGCCGTCGATGTCGATAGCTGCTGCGCCTTCTGTCGATGCTTCCCGCGCTCAGGCTTGCCGCGTGGTGGTCAGCGGCTACTACGGCTTCGATAATCTGGGTGACGAGCTGATTCTACAAGCGCTCCTGGCCCATTTGCGCGCGCGCGGCTATCACGTCACCGTGCTGTCCGCCAAGCCGGAGCAGACCGCCCGCCGATATCAGGTCGAAGCGATTTCCCGTCTGGATCTCGCCGCGATCATTCCCGCCATCGCCCGCTGTCATTTGCTGATCAGCGGCGGCGGCGGATTGTTTCAGGACGCTACCGGCCCTGCCAGCCCCATTTACTATGGCGGACTGATTTTGCTGGCCGCGTATTTCAAAATTCCGGTCCTGTTGTGGGCGCAAGGCGTCGGCCCCTTAAAAACCTGGCTGGGCCGCCAAATGAGCGCGCTGGCAATGCGGCGATGTCGTCATTTTCTGGTAAGAGACGCTTTCAGCGCTGCGCTCATTGGCGATCTGACGGGTCGCGAGGCCGAAGTGACGGCGGACCCGGTCTGGACGCTTCAACTGCCCCCGCGCGCCAAGGCCCGCGCGCAGGACGTCTGGCAAATCGGCGTTTCGCTTCGCCCATGGCCGGACTTGACGCCGGAGCGTATTCGGGAACTGGCCGCTTTCTTTCGACGGCTGACCGATGGGGCCGAAAAGCCGGTGCAATTCCATTTAACCCCGTTTCAACCCCAGGCCGATCTCGATCCGCTGCACGCCTTCGCTGACGCGTTGCAGGCCGAAGGCTTGCGGAATATTCATTGGGTGTCCGTGAACGCCTTGCTGGAGACCATCCCGCAGTTTCATCTCATGTTTGGAATGCGCTACCACAGTCTGGTACTGGCGATGCTTTCTCACGTGCCGGTTTACGGGCTGGTTTACGACCCAAAAGTCTCGCAACTGCTAGAGGGATTTCACTTACAGGGCGTGTCCATTGCACAAATCGCTCATATGGATGTAGACGCCATTCGCGCATATTTTGTGCGTTATCAGGAGCCCGACTTAAGCGCCTTACAGCGCTCTGCGGCAATTAATTTCCAGCGTCTCGATGAACTTCTCGCCTACGAAATGGAAGAAGGCGAGATGGTCATGGACGATATCGTGATTTAGCCATCCCTAATGGCTGTCTTGACGCCGTTTGAGCATATCCAGCCGTTCGTCCGCCTCCAGAATCAGCCGAGAGAGGGCGCAGGCCCCCAGAAACGCCGCAATCGGCGCGCCCATCGACGGGGCCAGGACGCTGGCGGCCGGCTTTGTCACCTCGGGGAGGGTTTCTGCGGGCTGTTGGGGCAGCGTCTGCTCCAATAGCGTAATCGTTGGCGGCGGCGCGCCTTCCTTTTGCATCGCCTCTCGCCAAAGGGTTAAAATGCCTTCCAAATGCGGCGTGGCAACGGGGTCATGCGCCACCGTCGCGCTCAATTGAATGTGCTTGCGCACGGCCATCCCGATTTTGAATTTTCCCAGCCGACAGGTCTGTAGATACAAGGTGAGCGAGGCGTCGGCTCCCGACTCGCTCTCGTTCTGAGAGCCGTCGTCTGATTCTGGCCAGGCGTCTTCGGGGCGAGTCGCCAGCGTGAGCGGGCACCACGGCAAATAAAGCTGGGCGAGCAGCGTGAGCGGTTGCGCCGCAGGCCCCTGAATCCGCGCGCCAAGCGTCGATAGCAGCCCCATCAGCTCGGTAAGCTTGGCGCTATCGCCGCCCATCGCGGCCGCCGGATTCGACTGGATCAGTTTAATCAGCTTACCGACGCCGTCCGGGGCGTTTTTGCCGATAAATTCGCTGACGGCTTCAGGGGTGACCGCCGCATGGGGTAACAGCGCGAGGATGTCTGCAAGAGTAGTGAGTCCCGCGGTTTTCGCGGCGAACTGGGGATCGGCGAGCATGGCGAGCGCCGATCGCACGTCTTGGGGAAGCCCCAGCAATCCGCGCAGTAATTGCCCTTGCTGCATCGGCGATAATTCGGTTTGAAGCGTCTGAAGTTGCCGAAACAACGCGTCTGTGCTGATAAAATTTCCAGCAGGCGCGCTGGCGGGCATTCCCGCCGGAGGCGGCAACGCGCCTGCCGTGGGCGTCGGCGCGGGCGTCAGGCGCTGAATCATCGCCTGGCCCATTTGTTGCAGCATGCCGCCCAAGTTGAGCGGATTGCCCGGAGATCCCATCGCAGGAAGCCTTTAGTTGGGAGCGGTCTCTATCAGGCATTGTACGCCTTTTTCAGATTTAGCCGCTCCCTGCATTGGGATCGACGACGCAATTATTCACATCGCCCCCGCTGCCGCAAATCACGTTGCTGTCCTGGTGAATGAGCACGGAATTATTTTGGACCTCCTGAGGGGAAATCGTGACTATCATGCTGGTCAATGTCGCGCCTTGCACAGTACCTGGAATTGTTCCGGTGTAAGGCAGCCAGCTTCCATTATTTGAGGAAGACTGGTAAGAAGTAGTTTCTCCGTCCATGGTGACCGAACGATACCATGGCACGCCATTGACGGTATAAAGCGTTTCTGTAATGCTTGCCCCTGTTTCAGGATTGGTATACACCTTGGTAGAAGGGATTACGGGCGTCGGTTTATAGTCAAACTGCGTTTGACACGATGTACCTGAAGCGCAAAGGCTGTGATTGTCAGAAAGTATTTGCCCAATTTGCTGATACTCCAAGTCAATAATAGCGGCTGCTTCTGGAAAGGTCGCTAAGGCTTGAGGGTTCTGTGCCAGGTAATCTTTTAAAAGCTGGTATTTGCTTGTCATGTGTTGGTTATATAAAGCGTTCTTCAGGAAGTTTCCCCTGTCTTGAATCCCGTTTAAGTCCCCCAGAGGGATATTTTCACTGGAGCACGCCTTAATGTCGCAATCGTATTTTTTGATGAGATCTTCAGTGTTGTTTAAATTCTTTCCTATTTCGTGCCCCGCGTTCGCAAGTTCGGTAATGAGCTGGGTCACAATGGGATCGTCGCTTTTTGTTTTGACTTCTTCTGCGAGTTTGGTAAGAACATCTGCGAATTTATTGGTAAGATCGCCGCCCAGTCCTCCGGCGGTTTCCGCGACAGTCGCCCCGGCGGGGATCACGGGCAACTCAATACAGTTGCCGCTGGCGAAGCAGATTTTTTCTGATTTGAGCGCCGCCATTTTATTATCGCGAATTAATTTACCAAAAGGCGCAAGGGTGAGCGTCCCGCCATTGCCAATGCCCGCGTTCAGCAGGGCTGCTTGCGTCCATTTTATTTTGTCGCCGATATTCATTTGGGTGCATAAAAACAATAAAGCGCCGACCATAAAGGCCCCGGCTAAGCCGTATTCCGCCAATGCGTTGCCGCGTTGCCGTGCTGAGAGCGTCATACCGTCCTCTTTCCACGATTCCTTTATAGAGGGAGTATCGGCTCAGAGGGCGCAAATCTTGAGGATTGTGAATAAACGTAACGTTATGCGGTGGCCCGCGACGCCTGAGGAAGCTTTTCGGGCGCAGGCGTCGCGCACGCGCTGAGAGCGCTTGCCATCAGGCGCGTTTGGCGGGCAAGCTCTCCCAGTTCCGGGAAAGAGAGCGCCTGATCAGCGTCTGACACAGATTTTTCTGGCTGCGGATGCGCTTCGACGATTAAGCCTTGCGCCCCAACCGCAATGGCGGCGCGTGCGCAGGGCAACACCAGTGAACGCTTGCCGGTGGCGTGGCTCGGGTCGGCGATCACTGGTAAATGCGTGCGTTCGCGTAGAAGCGCCACAGCGGCCAGATCAAAAACGTTGCGCGTCGCCGAGTCAAAGCTGCGGATGCCGCGCTCGCATAAAATCACATGGGGGTTGCCGCCTTCGAGAATGTATTCCGCCGCCCAGAGGAATTCTTCGAGCGTCGCGGCCAGCCCGCGTTTGAGAAGCACGGGCTTATTCTGACGGCCCAGCGCCTTGAGCAGGTCGAAATTCTGCATATTGCGCGAGCCGACCTGAAAACAATCGATATGCGGGGCCATGGGCGCAATTTGTTCAGCGCTCATCACTTCGCTGATGATGGCAAGATCAAATTCATCGCGAATTTGAGACAGCAGCTCGATGCCAGCCATCCCCATCCCTTGAAAGGCATAGGGAGACGTGCGCGGCTTGAACGCCCCCGCCCGAAGGCAATGGATGCCAAGCGCCTGCAATGTCCGCGCCGTTTCGCGCAGTTGCTCAAGCGATTCGACGGCGCAGGGGCCCGCCATCAGCACGGGTTCTGGACCGCCGACGCGCGCTTCGCCAATGGCGACCACGGTTTGATGCGCGTCTTGGCGACGCACAAATTTCTTGATGGGCAGCGTTGCGGCGGCGGTGGGTGTCTTGGGCATTGTGTCGGGCGTCATGGCGAGGGTTCCTTTTACATGTGGGGGATAATGCTGAAAAGACCGCAGGCGGTGGGGGCTCTGCGGTCTTTTGGAAGGCTATCGTTGGAGAAAAATCATCCAGCGTGCGACCGCAGAGCCCGCGCCCAAAAGTACCCGTAATAAAATTCGGGGGCAAAGGCGTTCGGTTGCAGGGTCGCAAGGGACATGAAACGTCTCTTTTTGAAACGGGTATACTTAATTAAAAACCAGTGTAATGAAAAAATTGATGCGCTGTCAACCGCCGCGCTTGTCGCGCGCGCCCGACCGTGATTCGATAGGCAACGCGTTTCAATTCGCCGCCGTCCCCCCTGCCAGTGGATAACCCATGAAATGACGTCTCCCCCAGACGACGCCCCGCCTGCGATGATCCCGATTTTCCCGTTGCCGGTGGTGCTTTTCCCCGGGATGAAGCTGCCGCTGGTGGTGTTTGAGTCGCATTATATTGAGATGATCCAAGAGATCACCGCCTGTAACGCGGAAATGGGCGTAACGCTGTATCTGGAAACCCAGATGGAAAACGTCGCCGTGGCTACTTCCGTCGGGACCATGGCGCGGGTTCTCGCGGTCGACGCTCACACCGAGGGGCGACTCGCCATTCTCGTAGAAGGCGTCCGGCGCTTTAAAATCACGCGTATCGATAGCGAAAGCAAGCCTTACCTGCTGGCCGAGGTCGCCCCTTACGAAGACGAGGCGCCGCAGACGCCTGCGGCCCTGCGCGAAGAATTGCTGGCGGCCTTTCGCCATATGCTGTCGCTGTATGCGCAAACCCAGGCCGCTCGCCGCGACGCCGATCAGGACCCGGATCGGGAGCGCGATCAGTCGGACCCTGACAGCGCCGACGCGGCGTTAGGCCCAGAACGCGATCCCGAAACGGATCCCGATGCCGACGCTTTGGCAGCGTCGTTTTCGGGGCCGTTGTCAGAAGCGTTTGAGCAGGCGCTCGAAAATGTGATGGAAGACCTGGGCGATTTCGAGTCGATCGATTTCAGTGGGCTGAGCGATGCGGATCTGACCTATCGTGTCGGCGAATTTCTCAATCATGACGAGACGATCCAGCAGAAATTGCTTGAAATGCGCGCTTGCGAGGAGCGCATGAACGAGGAAAAAACGCATTTGGAAGCGCTGACGCGCCGTCTGGCGCTCATGAGACAGATTAACGACGTGTTTCGCAAGCCGTCCGGCGACGAAAGCGCATCGTAAGAGACGCTGCCCCGCCAGAAGAATCGTAAGCGTCTTCAGGGCTAAGGCGTGGCGGGCTTCTGGGGTTTTTCCCCGGCTTGAAGACACTCCTGAAGCCACGGATCGAGATCGCCAAAGCGCGTTTGCAGCGTCGGATCCTGGTAAAACACCGAGTTCTTGACGAACTGCACTTGCTGAGCCACTTGCTGCGCCTCAGGAATCCGGTTTTTATCTGTCAGAATATTGACGGCGCGCGCGAGCTGGCGAAACCCTGCATCCATCGCCCGCATATCGACCAGAATCAAGCCGAGATTGTAGCGCGTTTCAGAGCTGTCCGGCGTGAGTTTCAGCGCATTGCAGTATTCCCGCGCCGCCTTGCGCCGCCATTGATCGCGCTCGGCGGTTGAAAAGGTCTGGCGCACCTGATAAATCACCCCGAGACTGAAGCGCGGCTGAAACTGGGCGGGCTTGAATTTCAGCGACAGGCGGTAATAATACGTCGCCCAGTCGTAAAGCCAGTTTTTGACTTCGGGGCGGTCTTCATCGCGATTATCGCCAGCGGCTTTGTATAGATCGCCCAGCGCCGCCAGAATATCGGCATTGCGCGGGTTTTTGGCCAGCAGCGCCCGATACAGCGGGATGGCTTCGGGGCGGCGAATGGGGTCATCTTGCAGAAAGCGGCCATAGGCCAGTTGATAGTCGATCACGTCAGGTTTCAGGTGAATCGCGCGCAAGAAGAGGGTTTGCGCGTCGTGGCGCAGGGTTTCGACTGTCTTTCTCGCGGTTTTAAGGCCGGAACTGGCTGGCGGTGCGTAATCGAGATAGCCTTCGGGGGCGTAATATGTCGCCTGGCGGTGATAAATTTTCGCCAGCGCGACGGCGATCGCCGCGTCGTCGGGGTTATCGCGCGCGGCTTCTTCGTAGAGCGTCATCGCGCCGCCCCAGTCCTGCCTCGCCAGGGCGCGTTCGCCTTCGCGGGTCGCCCAGAACGTTTGAATGGCCTGCGCAATATCGCTGTAATAAAAAATCAGACCGCCTGCCAGCGCCAGAATCAGACCGATCAGCAGTAGTCGTTTTAGCAGGAACATCATCGGGCGGAGGGTCGTCCTTTCGGCGTCATCAGGCGCAGGGCGCGTCAGGCATGGCGGACGCGCGACAAGCCTGCTTTTTCTATTGTATTGTAGTGAATCCATGGCGCTTTTGAAGGGTTTGTCCCCGAATCGAAACGGGAACCCCCGCACGCGTCACCCAATGTCAGCTGGCGAAAAGGGTCGAATGGCCATGCGCGTATGGTTTGGAATGCGGCGTGCGGCGCTCTGGGGGGCGTTGTTGCTGGTGGCGGGGGTTTCCCCCAGAACGCTGGCGTTGGGAACGCCTCACAATCCGGTCGATGAAGACCTTCAGATGTGGAATCAGCTCGTCCTCTGGTCGCCGGAATACCGGCGGCTTTTCGCCTTGGCTCAGGTTGAGCCGCGCCTGGGCGAGAATATCACGCGCTGTCGCCAGCTCTTGCTGCGCGGCGGCGTCTTTTATCGCGTTAATAGCGCTCTCTCCGCTGGGGTTACCTACGATTGGCGTCCTGACTTTTATCCCACGCGGCGGGTGACCCAGACTATCGCCGCGCAAATAGATGTTCGCCAGCGGCCTGTGCGGGAGATTCAGATTGCGCATCGCTTTCGCTATGAGCATCGCTTCTTCAAGGACGCCCCGCATTCGATGGAGCGTTTGCGCTTGCGGCATCGTCTGGTGCGCCCGTTGGGGAAATCGCCTTATTACGCCGTTTTGATGAACGAGCTGTTTATCAATCTGAATCGCGTCAACCGCACGCCCGCCGGATTCGATCAGAACCGGGCCTTCATCGGGATGGGACGCCATTTGGGCCCTTACGCCGCCTTGGAAGGGGGCTATCAACTGACGTATACCCGACGGCTGGGCGCCAGCGCCGATTCGCTGTATCACACGGTGGTGTTTCAGGCGACCCTGAACTTACGCAATGTATTTGCGCATCCTAAGACTCAGGCAGAGGCGCCGCCAGTAGAAAAATCGTCTGGAACGTCGCTCTATGCGCCGTCCGTCTTGGCGATTGCGCGAGACGACTCACCCGACAGGTTTGGGGCGGGCAGCCTTCTGGAAATTACCACGCCGAGCAGCGCCACCACGATAATGCCAACCGGAATCAGCGGGTCTTCCCCTGAACCTGCGCCGGATCCCGTCGACAGCGCAGGCGGCTGAAACAACACGCCGGCCAGAGCTGCGGCCATATACGAAGCCAGCGTGCCGCAGGTCAAGGCCAGCAGGCCGAGCCGGGCCAGATCGTGACGCCGTGACGGGGCCATTTCGCCGATGCCGCCAATTTGCATCGCCACTGAGCCGAAGTTCGCAAATCCGCACAGCGCAATGGACGCAATGGCGATTGATTTGGGCTCCAGCGTCCGCGCGGCGATCTGCGGCGCCAGTTGCGCATAGGCCACAAATTCGTTCGCGGCGAGCTTGACGCCCATCAGTGCGCCGACGTTGCGCGCGTCTTCGGCGCAAACCCCGAGCAGGCGGGCTACGCCGCTAAACACGACTCCAAAAATCCCGCTCAGTGAGACATGGTTTAAATCCAGTCCCCAGAAGACCGCCGATGCGGCGCCGGGCTTTATCAGCCAGCCTGCCAAGGCGCGGCCAGCCTGCCCAATCACAAAATCGCCGAGGGCCAGCAGGGCCAGAAACGCGATTAATACGGCGCACACGTTCAACCCGATGCGCAGGCCGTCGACTGCCCCTTGCGCGGCGGCGTCGATGAGATTCACCGAGGCGCGCTGAATGGTCATGCGGACCTGTCCGCGGGTCAACGAGCTTTCGGTTTCGGGCAGCGCGATTTTCGCAATCACCAGCGCGCCGGGAATTGCCATCAGGCTGGCCGCCATCAGGTATTCAGCCGGAATGCCGAGCTGAATGTAAATCGCCATGACGCCGCCCGCAATACAGGCCATCGATCCCGCCATCACGGCCAGCAGTTCAGAGCGCGTCATCGTTGCCAGATAGGGCTGGATGAGCAATTGCGATTCAATCTGGCCCACAAATACGCTGGCAGAGTTGGAGAGCGCCTCTGCGCCGCTGGCGCCCATCAGGCGATAGACCAGCCAGGCCATCAGGCTTACCAGTCGTTGCATCAGGCCGATGTGATAAGCGATTGACGAGAGCGCCGCAATGAAGATAATCGTCGCCACCAGTTCGAAACCTAGAATAAAGCGCCCTGCCGGGCCGAATATCGTCGTCATGGCCGTCTTGTCGCTGACCAGCGGACCAAAGACAAAACCGGCGCCTTGTTGCGAGAAGCTGAGCAGCTTTTCCACGCCTTGGCCCATCACGTGGAAAAAGGCGCGCCCGATGGGCAGACGCAGCGCGAAGGCGGCCAGCGCCGTTTGCAGGCATAGGCCGCTGACCACCAGTCGCCAATCGATGGCCCGGCGATTGGAGGAGATCAGGCACGCCGCCAGCAGGCAGGCGGCCATGCCGACCAGGCCGTTCCACAGTTGCGGCCAGAAAGGATCAGGAGCAAGCGTTGTCATCAGCGTCGCCTTATGGCGTCAGGGCGGGGCAAGGTGAGGGGGCGAATGAAAGAACGGCGTGCGTTTCGGGGTATGCTGTCTGGCGGCGGGCCAGCCGCTCGTCGCTATTGTACAATAACGGCGTCGCCGCCCTGAACGGGTTGCGTTAAAGAGTCTCTGACAAGAGTTTCGCCGAATGCGCCCGCCTGCGCCGTTCTCGTTCTCCTCGCCCCTCGCCTCTCCGTTCACCGATGAGGCTGCTCTGGCCCTGCTCGATAGCCTGGAATGCTCGGCGATGAAGCTGGGCCTGTCTCGCATGCGTCAAGCGCTGACGGCGATGGGAAATCCGCAGAACGCGCGTCCCGTCATTCATATTGCCGGAACCAATGGCAAGGGTTCCACCACGGCGATGCTTACGCAAATTCTGGTTGCTTCGGGGCGGCGCGTGGGAACGTTCATCAGCCCGCATTTATGGGATGTTCGCGAACGTATCGCTCTCAATGGCGCGCCCCTCTCCCAGCGCGACTTTACCGGGGCCATTGCCTCCCTGCGCGAAGACCTGATGGCCCTGAAGACGCCGCGCGATGCGTGGCCGACGTATTTTGAATTCCTGACGCTGATGGCGTTCCGCTGCTTTTCGCGCCCCGATCTGGGCGTCGACGCGGTTGTGCTGGAAACAGGGCTTGGCGGTCGTCTGGACGCGACCAATGTCGTTGAGCGCCCTGCGGCGACAGCCATTACCGGCATCAGTCTGGATCATCAGGCCCTGCTGGGCGATTCACTGGAAGCGATTGCGAGCGAAAAGGCGGGTATCCTGAAGCCGAACGCGCCGCTGATTCTGGGGCCTTGTCTGGACCCGCGCGCGCGCGCGACGATTCTGGCGCAGGCGGAGGCCGTGGGGGCTCCTGTGACGCACACCCAGCGCGAGCGCTTACAGATTCTCGACGGCCCAGACGATCTGACACGAGAGACCTCGGGCGAACCGCGCCTGTATCTGCGCGACTCGCGAACGCAGGCGTCATACGCCTTGGGCCTGTGCGCTCCCTATCAGCGCGATAACGCCGTGACGGCGCTGGGGGTGGTTGATGTCTTAAATGAAGCGGGCTGGGCGATTTCGCCGGAAGCAATCGCGAAAGGCCTTGCGCAGACGCGATGGCCTGCGCGCTTTGAGTGGTTTGGCGCGCAACGCTGGATTGTCGATGGTAGCCATAACGCAGAAGGCTTCGCCTCGCTGGATGACAGCCTGCGCCGATGGCTTTCCGACGCGCCGTGGGTGATGCTGCTGAGTCTGCGGGCCAATCGCGACCCGGCGCTGTTGCGCGCGCTTATGCAGAATCGGGACGTCCGTGCGGCGATTTGCCTTCAGGGAGAGCCTGCGCGTTTGTATCATCCGCCGTCGGTTCTGGCCGATGCGTTGGCCTCGGCTGGGGCGGGCGCCGTGCTGACGGCGGCGTCTTTGGCTGAGGCGATGACGATGGCGCGCGACTATCAGCGCCGGACGCCTGAAAGCTGGACGCTGGCCGCCGGATCGCTGTATACGGCTGGCGCCGTTCGGCAAGCGTTGGCGCCAGAAGAAAGCGCGCCTTAACCGGGCCTTTCGCGCGCTTTCAATAAGGCGTTTTAAAACAGCGATAGTTGGGGGGTGGGCTCAATGTCTTCCAGGTGTGCGCCTTTTGGCGTTCGACGGCCATTGGCGCTTTCTCGCGCCTGAATTTCGGACAGCAGATGCGTCGCGCGCCGGATCACGCGCGCGGGAATGCCTGCCATGCGCGCGACCTGAATGCCGTAACTCTTTTGCGCCGAGCCGGGCTCCACCTGATGCAGAAACTCAATCTCCGGCCCTGAGGACGTCTCGCGTTCGATGACCCGCACGCGGGCGTTCTGGATGTGGGCGCGCGTCGTCTCCAGCGCATTCAGCTCATGGAGGTGCGTGGCAAACAGCGTACGGCATCCGATCGCATCGGCCAGATACTCCACGACGCTCCAGGCGATGGCCACGCCGTCGACTGTGCTGGTGCCGCGTCCGACTTCATCCAGCAGGACCAGGCTGCGTGCGGTGGCGCCATTGAGAATCTGCGCCGTTTCGTTCATTTCCACCATGAACGTAGATTGTCCGCTGGTCAAGTCGTCCACGGCCCCGATGCGGGTATAAATGGCGTCTACCAAACCGATGCGCGCATAGCTCGCCGGAACGAACGAGCCCATTTGCGCCATCAGCGTGATCATCGCCACCTGGCGCATATACGTGGATTTTCCGGCCATGTTGGGGCCGGTGATAATCAGGATTTGCGGCGTCTGGGCGGGCTGTTGCCCGGCGCAAAGCGCGCAGGCGTTGGGCATAAATCGGCCCATCGGCAGCATTTTTTCCACGACCGGATGCCGCCCGTCCTGAATCGTCAGTTCCAGCGACTTGTCGACGATAGGGCGCGTATAACCCTGTTCAATCGCTGTAAGAGCCAGCGATTGCAGGGCGTCCAGCGCCGCGACCCGCTGGGCGCAGTCGGTCAGCGCTCCGGCAAACGGCAGGAGTTTTTCGCGGAGTTCCACAAACAGGCGGTATTCGAGATCCTGACGACGCCCCAGCGCATCCAGATAACGGCTCTCATAGGCCTGAAGCGCATCGGTCGTAAAGCGCTCGGCATTGGTGAGCGTCTGTTTGCGGTGATAGGCGGGCGGCGCGTGTTGCGCTTGCGCGCGACTCATCTCGATGTAATAGCCAAAGGCGTTATTATTGGCGACTTTTAGGGTTTTAATCCCCGTTTCGTCGCGCTGTTGCTGCTCATACTCGTTCAGCCATACGTCATGACCTTCCAGAGTCTGGCGAATTTGATCCAGATCCTGATGATACCCCGCCTTAATGACGCCGCCGTCTTTCAGTCCCTGGGCGGGCGCGTCCTCGACGGCCTGATCGATCAGCGCGACGACTTTGAATAATTCCGGTGGAAAATCTTGCATCCGCAGCATATAGAAGCTTTGTAGCGGCTGGAGCAGCGTGGCGATCGCGGGCAGGCGCTGAATCGACTGCTTAAGGGCGACGAGATCCCGCGGATGGGCGCTGAGGTTGGCCACGCGCGCGCTGAGACGCTCCATATCGTAAATGTCTGGCAGCAGGCGCCGGAGAGATTCCCGGATGGAAGGTTGCGCGGTGAGTTCTTCCACGCCGTCCAGCCGACTCTGAATCTCGGGCAAGTGCGTCAGCGGACGCGAAATCCATTGTCGCAGCAGGCGCGCGCCCATGGCGGTCGCGGTTTGATTAAGGGCCCAGTACAGACTGCCTTCGGCGCGATTTTGCTTGACGGTGGCCATTAGTTCGAGGTGACGGCGCGTAGCCTGCGACATGGCGACCGCCTGATCGGGATGAACGCGCTGAATGCGCTCAAAGGCGGGCGGATCGTCGATAAAGGTTTCGTGAAGATAGTGGGCGATCGCGCCTGCGGCCGCAAGTGCGGCGGGACAATCGTCGCCCAGCGCGTAACCGTCGAGCGTCGCCACCTGCAAAAGCCGCTGGAGAAGCCCTTTGGTCAGCGCAGCATCATAAGCCAGAGCCGCAGACGCCGTGCAACGGAATGCCTCTTGAAGCGCCGGCGGCGCGTCGCTTACCCATTCATCGACGCCTTCGCCCGGACGGGCTTTCTTGAGACGTCCGGGCGTAAGGGTTTCAGAGGGCTGAATGCGGTCCAATTCGCCGGGAATCTGCGAAAACGGCAATTCCGCCGCATAAAATTCGCCGGTGGTGACGTCGCACCATGCCAGCCCCCACAGGTCATTCGGGCGCTTGCCCGGCGCGACGGCGGCCAGAAAATTGTTCTCATCGGAGCGCAGCAGAGACGATTCTGTCACGGTGCCGGGCGACAGCACGCGGACCACCTTGCGGGCGACCAGTCCTTTGGCGGCGGCCGGATCTTCCATCTGCTCGCAGATCGCCACGCGGAAATTCTGGGCGAGCAGGCGCGCCAAATAGCTGTCCACCGCTTTTACAGGCACGCCCGCCATCGGTACGCGTCCCAATGCGCCGGCTTCTCGCCCGGTGAGCGTAATTTCCAGCACGCGGGCGGCAATCAGCGCGTCTTCAAAAAACGTCTCGTAGAAATCGCCCATGCGGTAGAACAGCAAGGCGCCGGGATGTTCGCGCTTCACTTCAATGAACTGGCGCATCATCGGCGTGGCCTGAGCCAAATCTACCTGGAACGAGTGCGGCGATTGTGGGATGTCGGCGTCAGAAAGGCTCATATCCGTCTCATCGGCTCTAGTCTTGGGATCGGGGGCAGGTCTGAGGAAGAAACTCCGGGTCAGCGCGCCACGTCGCCCGTGCGCGAATTTTAGCAGCTTCGCCAATTGCGTTCTGTAACAGTTGCGCCCGGGGTTAAACGGCCCCGACGGCGGGCTTGAACGTCATCAGCGCGCTGACCGGAATCAGGGCCAACATGGCGCAGGCGTGGTTAAACAGATACTCGCCCGGCGCATCGGCGGGATTGGCGGCGCGCCAGAGGGAGGATGCCTTGGCAAAGACGGCGCTTGCCAGCGCTTCATCGCCCTGATACAGCCGCTTGGCGGACAGTAGCGCCAATAACGGCCAGCAATCCGGGCCCCAGTTCTGGCCGTCGCGCCAGCCCCACGGTAGCGTGCCAGACTGCGCGTAGGCGTCTTCCAGCTTGTGAAAACGCGCCAGATAGGCGTGCGACGCTTGCCCGCCTTCTATGGCGTCCATCAACATAAAGCTGAGATAGCGGCAACTGCTGGTGTTGGCAAAGCTATTCCAGGGCGGATTTTCACCGCTGCCCGGAACCAGTCGCCCGGAATCGAACTTGACGCGAAAGGTCATCGGCGGAAAGCCATGGCCGTAAAGTTTTTCGGAATCCGTTAACAGGCTAATGCTGTCTGTGAGAACGCGTCCCCAGTCGGCATCCGGCTGGGCGCGCGCCATCAGACTCAGGGGGTAGGTCATCAGATAATTGCTGAAGCACACCAGCCCTTTATCCGGGCGCCAGAAATCCCGCGAGGCCCGGTCGTTGGCCCCGGCGGCAATAATGCGGCGCCCTGCGATCGTTGTGACGCATTTCTCGCGAAAAGAATCGGCGATGACCAGCGCCTGTTTGCGATAAGCGTCCGCGCCCCAGCGCTCGGCGGCCAGCAGCAACGCCATGATGCATCCAAGCTCGCCGTCGGCCGCTGTCCCTCGCCCGAGCTCGCCGTTTTCGTATTGGGCCCACCAGAACAGTTTGTCATCGGGTCGGGTCTGTAAATGACGCCACGTCCAGTTCCAGACGGCGTCAAATACGGCCCGATCATTGAACCACAGGGCGAACATCATCGAGAACGACTGGTATTCGCTATCGGCTCCCGCGCGTCGGCCTCGCGGATGATACAGGTTGGGGATCAACGTTCGTCCGGGCTGCGGCTTGCCCATGCCGGGCAGTTCAATGGCGTGCGAGCGCCAGAACGCCCAGGCGCGCTCCAGTTCTTCGCGAATCGCTTCGCCCAGCGCGGACTCGGCTGCGGCGCGCGGCGGACTCGGCGCTCGTTGAAAGAGTCGCATACAACCGTCCTCAGGCTCTCTCTACTTTAGGGGGGATATTATAGCCGCAACAGGCGTAAAAGACCGTCAACCCCGCATGGCGCTCACAAGGCTGTTACCCCGCGCGCGCCTGTGGAAGAGCACTTGCGCTGGGCGTGCCTCGCATTGGTATGATGGTCTCGTTCAGGCGTTGGGGATCTAAGCGAGAACGAGGTTATTCAAACATCTTGCTGACAGATTCGTCATCGTGGATGCGGCGAATTGCTTCGCCGAGAATCGGCGCGATCGACAGTTGAACGATTTTCTGACTGTCTTGCGCCGGAAACGGCAGCGGAGCCGTGTTGCTGACGATGACTTCCGTAAAAGCCGAGGCTTCCAGCCGCTCCAGCGCCGGACCCGAAAATACCGCATGAGCGGCGGCGGCGTACACGCAGCGCGCGCCGGACTTTCGGACCAGTTCGGCGGCAGCGCACATCGTACCGGCCGTATCGATCATATCGTCGATGAGAATGGCCGTGCGATCGGTCACGTCCCCAATAATATGGTATACCTGCGCCTGATTATGGCCGCTGCGGCGCTTGTCGATAATGGCGATGGGGCAATCGAGTTTCTTGGCGTAGACGCGCGCGCGCTCAACGCCGCCGGCGTCCGGTGATACGATTACCAGGTCTTTGAGGTTTTTCTTACGGATGTAGTTGAGCATGACGGGCGTGACGTAGAGGTGATCCGTCAGAATATTGAAAAAGCCCTGGAGCTGGCCGGTGTGTAAGTCCATGGCCACCACGCGGTGCGCCCCGGCGGTTGAAATGAGATCCGCGACAAGCTTGGCCGAGATGGCTTCGCGCCCGACGGTCTTACGGTCTTGCCGCGCATAGCCGAAATACGGAATAACGGCGGTGATTTTGTTGGCGCTGGAGCGCTTGAGCGCGTCGATGATTAACAGAAGTTCCATCAGGTTCTCATTGACGGGCTGGCAAGTGGGCTGAATGACGAAGACGTCATGGCCGCGAACGCTTTCTTTAACGCGGACATAAGTTTCGCCGTCGCAGAAGTTCTTGACCTCGATTTCGCTGAGGGCCGTGCCGAGGTAGTTGGCAATTTCTTGCGCCAGCACGGGGTGCGCGCGCCCGGTGAAAATCTTCACTTTGCTCGTGTCGTAGTGTTTGGGGATGCTTTCAAGTTCGGGAAGTCTCATTTCAATGGTCACCACCAGGTTTCGTCCTCCTGCATTGCGCGCCTGCCGCAGGGCTGCGGGGTATTGGATCTAAAACGGCGGGTACTTCCAAAGTTGTCATCCGGTTGTCCGTCACTTGTGCCACGCTATCAAAAAGGCGGGCGCGATGCAGGAAAATATAAAAAACATTACGGGCGGGTTGGGCGCGCGGATATCTTTGTTCACGCCTGTATACCAATAAGGGCAATCGGCCAGGGAATTAATTCGACATGGACGTGAGGGTTTGATTCTCTGTGAGGTGATGAGTAGGCGTTAACGCTTGTTCTGAAAGGGTTTTACAGAAAAATAACCAAGGCAAGGCTTTAATTTTTGAGTCGTTTTGATATCAGTGCGGGCGTTATAGGCGTCACGTGCTCTCTTAAGCCCAACGCTGTCTTAAAAACGGTTACATAACTTGCTTAAGGCAAGAGGCGCTTGGCGCCCGCGCGGCTTGCGCTTGAGGGCGGAATTCTCTGTTTTCACAAAATTTTATGTGTAGACCTTTCCCTCAAATGGCGAGAGCTTTGCTATAATCAGCTTGCTTAAGGCAAAACACAACGCAATTCAACAGCTTTACCGCCCTTTTACCAGTGACTACGCTACGTCATCTCCTCTACAACTCAGGTAAGGCTGTTTTCCTTTTGGGACAATTTTAGGGGGAGGCCTTCCTAAAGAAGGCGCACAAAATCCAGCGTCATGGGTTTAATGCTAACAGAGGGAGCATCTGTTATTTCAAGACCGTTTGGGGTATCTCGTTTAAAGCGTGGGAATTGATTGTCGTTTAATTTGCGTCCGTAAAGGGTTTGGGCCGTTCATGCGCTGTGATAAAGCGTCGGTCTTCTTTGCCCACGGGCGGTAATAAAATTGAGAGCTATTTGTCGTCAGGGCCCGTGTGCGTGTGTGAATACGCGCCCGGGTAACGAAACGTCGTATGAAGCGTCGGGAGGAAGTCACGTATGCCGCCCAGAGGGTTTGGCAATATGATGGGGCGCAACGGAGGCCAGGGTGGGCAATCCGGGAATGGCGGCGCGCCGCCGATGCCGAATTTCCAGTTGCCGCCGCACCTGCTGGAGCGTCTCCTGGGACCGGAGCCTGCCGAGCTGCGGTATTTCAAACGCATGGGCGACTATTAACGGAGTCTCTTTTCTCTTGAGACCCCCATTCTCTCGCTATCCGCCCCCGCAGCGGCCCTCTGGCTGTTGCGATTTGTTATGAAGAGTATCAGGACCTGTTTTGGCCTGTTCGGGAATCGCGGTCCTGTAAAGACGTCTGACAACATGGCTTCTGATCGCCCAATGGCGAGGTTGCGCCGCGCTGAAACCTGATTATATTAATAATCGTTACAGTCTTTGCGCAGAGGGGCAATTTGCGGGAGAAAATTTTGTTTATAAAAATATAAAGTATATATTTCCGATATCCCTCTGTTTCTCGATACTTTTACGTTTTGATCGCTCGATCGCTTGTTTCTGCCCCTGTTTCCCGTTTTTTAGGAGTCGTTTGATATGAGCGCCCTGTTTCAGTTCAATTTACTAAGCGCGTATCCCTTTCCCAACACGATTGGCAGCGCGCGCATTCCCGCCAGCGATCCGTTTTACGGTAAGGGCGGCGACTTTTTGGCTCCGAACTTCATTGGCCGTACGGTCAGCAATGTTCAACTCGGCAGCGGCATCACGTATCTGGGCAAAAATCCCAGCGCGAAGACTGTACTCAATGGTACCAACGGCCAGGTAGACGCCTTGCTTGCTGGCGGGCCTATCGGCGCGATTCCTGCCGATATCAAACTGTATAACGATGCGGCGATTCCCGGCATGGTTCCCGATATTGGCGTCAATCCCGGCGCAATGCGTATTTTGGGCAATACGGCCTTTTTTCAGGACGTGCTGACCACGCCGGGATACGCGTTTGGGGGATACCCCTCTTACGGCATGTCGCCCTGGAGTCTTAACGCCATGCCTTACTGGGATGGCGCCGTTCCGGCCAGTTATGGCATGGGCGCAGGATATGGCTTTGCAGGCGGCGGCGCTTCGCAGTGGATCCCTTTCTGCGGTCAGATAATGGGGTGATTGGCGCGCTTAGGCCCAGTAATAAAAGCCCTGATTGGCGGCCTGACCCAGATTTTCTTGCGTAAGTCCCACGCCGTCCATCATGTCCATCCAGGAGGCGGCGTTGACGCGCTTGCCGATTTCTTCCGCTGTGGCGTTGGCCAACTGCTGCGCCTGCGGCCATTTTGCGGGATGAATCACGCCATTGCCCAGCAACAGGCCAAAAGCGTCCGATAGAATTTTGTGAGAGGCGGCCTGCAAGGTTGGCGCGTTAGCCTTTACGGCGGCTTCCAGCGCGGGAATCAGCTCGCGGGCTTTTGCGTCAGGCCGTAGGCCGCCGAAGACGTCTTGATCCATGCGCAAGAGTCTCATGGCGGCGGCGGCATCAATAGAACGCTGGCGTTGCGGGACCATGAGGGGGGGCGGCGTCATGGGGGCCTGCATGGGGATCATGGGGACTATGGGGGGTGACGGCATGGCGTAATAGCCGGGCGTCGACACAGGGCCGGCCGTCATGCCTGGGAAACCACTATAAAAAGGAGAAGCGCTCATATAAAACACCCATCACCGTCTTGCTTGACTCTGACAAGAAGGTAACGCGCCTCAAGGCGCCAAATTGCCGCCGAATATGCCTGCGGTATGGAATTTTTTACACATCGGCGTTGCCCGCGAACTCGCCGAGCGATGGCGTATCGCCGCTCGCTATCCTATTCATTGACGGGAGATACGCGCAAGCGTGCGAGGGTTTATGTCTGGAGTGGTTCCGCGCGCCGGGCCGGGGCGGGCGAGGGCGCGGCGACAGGCGCCGGAAAGCAGCGATCCAGCAGATCGGGCATGCGGCGCTCCATCGCCACCGGCATAAAGTGAAACCCGTCACAATGCGGCGCCAGGCGCGCGACCACGTCGGCGCAAAAGGCCAGACTCTCGCCTTTGGGATCTTCCGATCGTTCGAGGAGATCAATAAACGCCTGCGGAATCTGAATTCCCGTGACGACCTCATTCATAAAGCGCGCGGCTTTTGCGGAACTGGGCGGTACAATGCCCACCAATACCTTGGGGACCGCACAGCCTACCTGAGCGCAGGTTTCGGTCATAATCTCGCGCATTTCGAGAATTGGCGCAAGATCATAGACCGGTTGGGTCTGAAAGAAGTCAACGCCCTTTTCGAGTTTGACGCGCAGCCGGTTGCGCTGCGCCTGCTTGGAAAGGCGCGCCAGATTCAGCGCAGATCCGACGGTAAAGCGCGAGCCGCCTTTTTTAAGGGGAACCCCGATGGCGTCCACGCCTTGATTCAGCCCGCGAATCAGCTCGATCAGGCGGGTGGACTCCAGATGAAACACTTGCGCGGCCAGATCTTTCTGGTCGCCTACCTGCACCGGATCGCCGGTGAGCGCCAAAACGGTTCGCAGGCCGAGCGCCCATGCGCCCATCAAATCGGCCTGAAGCGCGATCAGGTTGCGATCGCGGCAGGTCAGTTGCCACACGGTTTCGATGCCGGTTTGGGATTCAATCAATGCAGCGGCGGCCAACGAACTCATTTTGAGAATCGATCGTTGGCAATCGGGTACATTGATAGCATCCACGCGGCCTTGCAGCGCCCGCGCGTTTGCCAGCATCGAAGAAACGTCCGTTCCTCGCGGCGGAGACAGCTCAACGGTAATCAGCGGCCCGTCGGCAGCCAGTTTTTCAGAAAACAGCAACGCGCGCCGCCCTCAAAAACAAGTGAAATTACACTTGTGTATTGTAGCAAAGTTGCGACCCGCGCAACGAGCGCTTTGATGCTTTTTCGTACTCCCAGCGCGCAACCCAACGACTGCGCCACGCTCTCAAGCGTTCGCCCTACTGTTGTTCTGTGAGAGAAGTAGAAGCGCCTTATCCGCGGCCCATCAGCGAGAAGCTCTGCTGGATGTTTTTGGAAATGACCTTGTTCACGGCTTCCATTTCCGTGACGATGGCTTCGCGCTGCTTTTCCAAGCGATTGCCCTGCATTTCCAGCATTTTATCCATCTGAGCGACGCGCGCCTGAGCGACCGTCAATTGCTGGGCGGCGGCGCTGTTGGGATCCATCGATCCCCCGACGGCCGTTGACGCCTGTTTTTGCATCAACAGCGTCATCAGGTTTCCCCAAAACATCCGCTGTTGCTGAATAAACTGGAGTTGAAACTCTAGTTCATTCTTTCTGGCGACCAGCATGAGAAGGCGGCCTTGACTGGCTGCAAATCCCATTGGATTTCCCCCCTAACGTGACATGCGACTTGATAACAGAGATAACGTGACGAAAACGAACGACCCCGAACAGTGATTTCCCCAAAGTTTCCCCAAAAAGAGACTTGTATAAGAATTAAAACTTTCTTGCGGCGTTTGTTGTCCTTCAGATTGGCAAAAGCTTCAAACTGCAACAATTATTAACAAGAACGCTTCGGCGTCACGCAACAAAAAACCGGCTCCGGGAAACCCCAGAACCGGTTTTTAAAAAATCTACCCCGTAGGGGAGTCGAACCCCTGCCGCATCCGTGAAAGGGATGTGTCCTAGGCCACTAGACGAACGGGGCGTCATCCAATGTCCAGACGATACCCGAAACCGTGCGCCCCGGTCAACACGACGGAGCGAAATCGTCTTGGGCCCGCGCCTTCTCACTGCGTTCAGCATCTGTAAGTGTGATCCCGTTTCGGATCGTTTTTTGGGGGGCAAGGGCTGAAATGGTCGGGATGACAGGATTCGAACCTGCGACCCTCTGCTCCCAAAGCAGATGCGCTACCAAGCTGCGCTACATCCCGAATCGCTCGGTTTTCAGTATAGAGGAATCCTCAACGGATCAAAATGGGGACGGCGTCGGCTCGCTGGCGGAGATAAAATGCGCCCGGCGCGATTCGAACGCGCGACCTACGGCTTCGGAGACCGTCACTCTATCCAGCTGAGCTACGAGCGCATGACCACGAAGGCTATCGTATCCAAAGCCGGGAATGCGCGCAATGATAAGCCGCGAGCGCCCCATTACTGCTGGAGCTGCCGCAGGCGCCAGAGCCGCGCCAACACGCCCAGCGATTTAACAATGGTCTGCGCCACGCGCATTTTAGAGGTTGATCGTTTCCGGTCATAGCGTAAGACCATTGGGGCCTCGCAGGCCAGGGCGCCGAAACGCGCCAGTTTCACCAGCAACTCAGCCATGCACGAGAATCCGTTTTCGGTGATCAGCTGATCGCCGTAATGCGCCATGGCGCGTCGTAACAGCGAGACGCGGTAAGCGCGGTAGCCGCAGGTGTAATCGCGTACGTTACGGATGGGTAGAATCGCCCGAAACAGCCAGCTTGCGCCATGGCTGAGCAGTTCGCGCACCGGGCTCAGGCCGATGACTTGCGAACCGTAGCGATAGCGCGAGGCGATGGCGATATCGTTGCCTTCTCGAATCAGACGCACCAGGCGATCGATCAGATACGGGGTGTGCGTGCAATCGGAATCCATCACGATCACCACATCGCCGTCTTGCGTGGCGCGCTGACAGGCGGCGCTGAGCCCGGTCCGCAGCGCTGCGCCCAACCCTTGATTGCGCTCGTGACGAAGAATGCGCGTATGAGGAAGATCCGCCATTTCCAGCAGGGGGATAGACAGATCGGTGCTGCCGTCATCCACTACCAGAATCTGAAAGGCATAGTCTTTGAGTACTTGCTCCAGTTCCCACGCGATGGCGACCAGCGCTTCGCTCTCGTTGTAGGCGGGCAGGACGACATATAAGTGAGGAATCGCCGTGTGCCGGGCTTCGAGATCCAGCAGAATCGTTTCCAAACGAACGGGGGACAACGTGGACACGCCCTGGCTCCTGTTAGCGGGTGAGTTATTGGTCGGATTCAAAATCCGCGTCAATCTTGAAATTCTTGAAGTCTGACGGCTTGAGGTCTTGCAGGAATTTTCGGAATTCTTCGGCTTCTTCCTCATCGCGCGCCTGATCGGTGGAAATGGCGCCTTCCGCGATGACGGTTGACGCCGCATAAATAGGCGCGCTGGACTTCAGCGCCATGGCGATGGCGTCCGAAGGACGGGCGTCGATCATGGTTTCTTGCCCGTTCGTATCATGTAAAAACACCGAGGCGAAGTAAGTGTCCGACGCCAACTCGTTAATTTCCACGCGATGAACGGTTTGATGAAGCGATTCGAGGATGTTGAGAATCAGGTCGTGCGTCATCGGACGCGTGGTCTTGATATTTTCCAGCTGGCGGATAATGGCGCTGGCCTCGGCTGTGCCAATCCAGATGGGTAGAGCGCGGCGATTGTCCTTGTCATTCAGAACGACAATCGGCGTGCCGGTGCGTGAATCAAGCGCAATGCCCATCACATAGAGTTCAATCAGAGTTGCCAATGCAAAAGCGTCCTGTAATTGACGGTGGCGTGCGGCGCAACGTCCTCTTGCCAAGGGGGCCGGCGCGCACGCTCGTTTATTATACGGGAAGCGCGACGGGCTTGGCTATCGCCGCCGCAGCCAAGACAGCGCTTTAGATCACAAGACGCAAACGCGCTTGCGCAAAAATCAGGAGGGGGCGCGGCGCTCTTTGGGGTCAAAGCGCTCTCGCAACGCGTCGCCCAGCAAATTCAGGGCGACCATGGCGCTGACAATCGCAAGCGCCGCAAAAATCAGGATATGGGGGGCGGTTCGCGCGAGCTGCCAGCCTTCGCTCACCAGCGTTCCCCAACTGCTTAGCGGCGGCTCGACGCCCAGGCCCAGAAAACTCAGCGTGGATTCCGTCAAAATTGCTCGCGGGACGGCGATCGTTAACGATAGAATGAGGAGCCCTGCCAGGTTCGGCAAGAAATGCCGCGTAACCAGTCGCCAGATCCCTCCCCCAAGACTGCGATAGGCTTCGACGAATTCTTCGCGCTTCAGCGCCAGCGTTTGCGCACGAATGAGCCGCGCCGTATCCGGCCAGCTGAATAGCGCGAGCGCCGCCACCAGCGTGGGGAGGCCGCGTCCCCAGAACACGCCGAACAGAATCACAATCATCAGCCCCGGCAGGCTGTATAAGACGTCAATCAGGCGCATCATCGCTTCATCGACGCGGTTGAAGCGGCCTTCCAGCAGCGCCGCGGCAATTCCATACACAGCGCCCGCCGCCACTGCGACGGCAGCCGTCGACAAGCCGATTAATAACGAAATCTGCCCGCCCACCGCCAGACGCGATAATAAATCCCGCCCCAGGTCGTCTGTCCCGAGCCAGAAGCCGCGCTCGCCCGGCGCTAATAGCGGGAAGTCAGGCTGGATCAGCGTTGGATCCCGTCCTAAGTAAGGAATGAGCAACGCCCCCAGCGCCATCAGCGCCAGAAAGCCGATGCACAGCCAGAGTTTCTTCATGTCCGCGCATCTCCGCCTGAGGGCGCGCTGCCGATATCGCGCAGTCGCGGATCCAGCCAGCCGTAAAGTAAATCTGTCACCAGATTCAGCGCAATAAGCAGGGCGCTATACACCAGCGTTGCGCCCATCACCAGGGGATAATCACGGTTGGAGACCGCTGTCACGAAATACTTGCCCATTCCCGGGATGGCGAACAACGTTTCCACCACGAAAGAACCCGTCACCAGCGCCGCGGCCAACGGTCCCATAATCGACAATAGCGGCAACAGCGAGTTGCGCAACACATGGCGAAGGGCGATTCGGCTCTCAGGGGCGCCCAGGCTGCGTTTAATGGTGACAAACGGCAATGCGCGCGTCTGACGAACAGACGTTCTCAATAACATGAAGGCAAAGGCAAACGGTCCCAGCGCCAGCGTTAAGACCGGCAGAATCCCATGCGTCGGGCTGAGCAGCCGCGCGGCGGGCAACCACTTGAGCCATAAGGCGAAAATGAGCGCCAACGCGCCCCCAAAGACAAACGCGGGCGTCGATAAAGCCAGCGCGCCGATACCACAAAGAGTCGCATCCAGCGGACGGCGTTGCGTCCACCCCGCGAGCGCGCCTAACGCGCCGCCCAATCCGACGCCCAGAGTCAGAGCCAACGCGCCTAACAAGAGCGAGACGGGGAAGGCGTCGGCGAGGATATCATTCACGCGCCGCGTTGCGTACTGGTACGAGGGACCTAAATCCCCGTGCGCCAGGCCGGCCAGGTAATACCCCAATTGCTGCGGCCATGGCTTGTTGAGATGATAACGCGCCTCCATATTCGCCTGAATCGCTGCCGGTAAACGATGTTCGCGATCGAAAGGGCCGCCCGGCATGGCGCGTAATAACCCGAACGTCAGACAGGCGACGAGCAGCAGCGTCGCCGCGCCACCAGCCAACCGTTGCAGGAGCAGGCGAGTCATACTGCTCCAGATAAATACTTCTGACGCAGCGCATCTAAAAAATACTGCGGTGATAAGGCTTCGCCCGTTACTGAAAGCGCTAACGCCTGCGCGGTTCGTGTTTTACCGAAGACGTGAATGTGTTGATTCAGCCAGTTTTTGAGCGTCAGCAAGTCGCCTTGGGACAGACGGGCATCGAGATCGGGCATCTGTTGGCGGGCCGTATGGTAGAACTGCGCTGCGTATAAATTCCCGAGCGTATACGTCGGAAAATACCCGAATGATCCGCCTGACCAGTGAACGTCCTGCAAGCAGCCGTGCGCGTCATTCGGCGCTTCGACGCCGAGAAACTCTGTCATCCCCGCATTCCAGGCTTCTGGAATCTCAGCGGGCGCAAGACTGCCGCTGATGAGCGCCTTCTCCAGACGGTAGCGCAACAGGATATGCAGGTTATACGTCACCTCATCGGCTTCTGTGCGGATAAGCGATGGCGTGACGCGGTTCACGCGCCGCAAAAAGACGTCTTCGTCTACATCGCCGAGCGCTTGGGGAAACACGGCTTGCAGGCGCGGGTAGAAATGCCGCCAGAATGCGGCGCTGCGCCCGACGGCGTTTTCCCATAGGCGGGATTGTGATTCGTGGATGCCCAGAGAGGTCCCCGTGCCCAGCGGTGAATCCGCCAATGCGGGATCGACGCCTTGTTCGTAGAGGGCGTGACCGCCTTCGTGCAAAGCCGTAAACACGCTCTCCAGCGGATGCGCCGTGGTGGAGCGAATGGTCAGCCGCACGTCGTTGCGTCCGCCGATTTCAGTTGTGAATGGATGGGCGGAGGCGTCCATACGTCCACGCGTAAAATCATAGCCCATGGCTGTGAGCGTCTCGCGGCAAAAGGCCGTTTGGACCGTCAGATCGAAAGATTTACCCTCAAAGCAATCCGGCTCAGGCTGCTGCTGATCCGCGATCTGCGCCGCCAAGGGGACAAGTTCTTGATGCAGGGCGTCAAACAGCGGATCGATCTCTGCGACAGTCGCCCCGCGCTCATAATCTTCCAGAAGGGCGTCGTATAAATTGCCGCCGGATGCGGTTTCACTCAAAATTTCGGCGCGTTGACGACTGAGCGTGACCAGTTCTTGCAGCGCGGGCAAAAAAGCGGCGAAATCGTTGTCGCGGCGGGCATCCGCCCAGATTCCGTAACCACGCGCTGAAGCGGTTTCAAACTGGCGCACCCATTGCGGGCTGACGCTGAGGGCGCGATTACGACGATAGGCCATTTCCGCCAACAGGGCCGTTTCAGTGGCATCATCGGAGGGCGTGTCCAGAAGGGCCTGAATGGCGTCGCCGAAGGCGGGGTCTGTCAAGCGTTCGTGCGCCAGCGCACCCAATGCGCTGAGGGTCTGGGCGCGCGTATTGGCTGCTTGTGACGGCATGTGGGTTTGCATGTCCCAATGCCCCAGAGCTTGGGCGGCGCCCAGCGCCTGTAATTCCTGGATCCGCTCGTAGAAAGCTTCTCGTCTTGAAGAGAGCGCCAGCATCGTATTGCCTCCCTGTGGGGTTTTGGAGTCCCGACGCCCATGCTAGCAAAAAAGAAGAAACCCCCAAAACGCAGGACGTTGGGGGCGTGAGGGGGGAAAGAGAAAGGAGAATCAAATGAAAGGAGAGAGGAGAGAATAAGATGGGGAGAACAACAGGGGGTAAACCAAAGACATCTTTTAAAGAGGATGAAAGAAAGGGACCGTATCTCGGCTTTATCGTCCCGCGAAATCGCTAACAGCGGCATACGGCGGGAGCGCCCCGCCCGGCATCGGCATGGAGGCGAATGGCCCCCCCGATGGTATAAATGGGGCCGGCCCCGTAGATGAAAAGCCCTGAGGCGGGAATCCTATCTGCTGCGCAGGCGCAAAGCCCATTTGCTGCGCAGGTGAAAAGCCCTGAGGCGGGAATCCTATCTGCTGCGCAGGCCCAAAGCCCATTTGCTGTGCAGGTGAAAAGCCCTGAGGCGGGAATCCTATCTGCTGCGCAGGCCCAAAGCCCATTTGCTGTGCAGGTGAAAAGCCCTGAGGCGGGAATCCTATCTGCTGCGCAGGCCCAAAGCCCATTTGCTGTGCAGGTGAAAAGCCCTGAGGCGGGAATCCTATCTGCTGCGCAGGCCCAAAGCCCATTTGCTGTGCAGGTGAAAAGCCCTGAGGCGGAAAACCTGTCGGCGGCGTAGGCGCAGAAAAGCCTATTGAAGGCGGTGGGTAGGCTCCGGCAGACATCGGCATCATTCCCATCGTGAAAACGGTCTCCTTTATCAAACGGTGACGGGGAAACGAGAAAACCCTGGTGGACGCATGCGCTACGGACGCGTGAACGACACATTCTTCAAAAGCCTCTCAACACCAAAAATTGCGCATCTTCTTCCAGACTTCTTCACAAAGCGTATTAACGGCGTCTATCCTCCGGCAAGAGGCTATTCATCTTGCTACTGCGAAGAAGGTCTTTTGCCCCTGTCCTCCAGCCCGTCTTCTACATTAACAAGCCGGCTGGAGCCCACGTCGGCGTCTTAAAATGTAACGGAATGTCAAAAATACGCGCGAAAGGGTTTAAATAATAAATATATAGTATATCCTATAAATATGGGCCGTTGGGCCCACGGGACGGAAGCCAGAAGGCCGTCACCGTGCTGAGTAAACGTGTGTGACATGCGCCCAATCGCCGACGTGGTGAACGTTCAAACGCGATGGCGGACAGATTTTCTCTCTCCAACCAGTCTCCTAAAGACTTACCTGGTTATTGCTCGCTCCATTTTGTGCAGATGGGAAGAATCCGTTCTTCTCATCTTTTTCCTTTGTGAGCGGCGTGATGGCTCTTAAGGCTGACGACGGCGAGTCTGCTTGCCGCCATTGCCGCCGCGCTTTGAGGCGGCGCTAACAGCCGTTTCTTTCTCTTTGCGGTGATGCCCATTGGAGGCGCCGTTGGCGGGGCGGGCTTCCACAGCGGCGAGCAACATGGCGTCGCGGCGATTTTCCAGAGAGTCGCGGCGGGTGGCCAGATCGTCTTCGTAGCGGTGGATGCGGGCCATTCGTTCTTTTGTGGGCGTTTTCCGCAGGGTGCTTTCCATGCGGCGCTTTTCAGTCTCGGCGTGGTTGAGATGGTTCTGATACAGGTGAATCAGCAGCGATTGCTTCTTCTCGGCGTGCGCAACGCCTTTTTCGAGCGGCAACTCGGGATGCACGCCATGTTCAATCTGTTTCTTCTCCAGCTCGGCGGCGTCCAGATGGTATTGAAACAGCGTGACGTAGAGTTCCTGCTCGCGCTCATCCAGGCGTTGACGCGGCACGGCGCGTTCGGCGCCCAGGCTCTCCTGGCGATTGGCCAGATGATGACGGATATCTTCAATCTCGCGTTCCAGCTTACGCAATACCTGTTCCTGAGCCGAAGCGTCTTCGGCGGGAGCGTCGCCGTAAGGATACGAGTAATCGGGGCCGTAACGCTCTGTCATCCTCGTTTTACGCGCGCGAATGGCTTCGTCAAACGCTTTGAGCGTGGTGCGCTCTTCGGCGGCCTCGTCGACCGGAATGGCTTCGCCGCTGAACAGCGAGCGGGCCTGATTTTTCACTGAGCGGGCCATCGCATGCACCGCCGGATTGCGACGCGCCTGATTGCGGACGATGACCGCCATCAACGCGAGCAGCGGCCCCAGCAGCAGGCTGATAATAAACTGGTGCAAGGGCGCTGGGAAGTTCGGCTTTTTAGGCAGGCGGGGACGGTCCACGATGAACACGTTACTGAGCGTCTGCGCTTCCTTCATCTGGGCTTCGGTGTGCTTACGGCGTAAGGCGTCCAGCGCTTCGCTGAGTGAGCGTTCCCGCTGTTCGATATTGGCGAGCCCTTCTTCAACGGCGGGCAGCATCTTCATGCGATTGTCCAGCACTTTGACGCGGCCTTGCAGGGCAGACGCTTCCTGACTGAGGCGGTTCATTTCCGCCTGCGCGGTGACCATCTGGTTGACCATGAGGCCGCGCGTAGGGTCTTGCATCGCGATCATGCTGTCGGCGTTGCGGTCGGTCCCCACCGTGCGAACCATTTCTTTACGGATATCCTGCTGAACTTGCGCCATCTTGGCGCGTACTTCCTGCACCTTGGGGTTGTTATCCGTCAAGGAGCTGGAGAGAAACGCATTGGTTTCCGACAGATTGTACAGATCGCCTTTGAGACGATTGAGCGTGGCGTTCATGCCCACGGCGGAAGCGCGAACGGCTTGGGTTGGGCTCATTCCCAACGTTTGCTGATAACGCGACAGTTCGGCGCGCTTGCCGTTGGCGCGGGCAATGGTCTGGTTCAAGCGATCGACGAAGTCTGCGCGCATCTTGGTAGCTTCGTAGCCCTCGCGCATGCTGTCGACCAGATTGTGCTTTTGTTTGAAGGCGCTTTTTTCGCGGCGAACGACGGCTAATTGGCGATCCAGCTTTTCGAGCTGCTCTTCCATGTAGTCGCTGCGGCTTTTCTGCTCCGCCTGATTCACTTCCAGACTGGCCTTCTGGAAGGCTGACAGCGTTACGTTTGCAATATCGCGCGCTAAGTAAGGGTCGGTCCATTTCACCCGGACGGAAATCAGGTCAGTTCCCGCTTTGTTTTTGGCGGAGATGATATCCGAGCCGTCTTTAAAGAAATTTGTCCAGTCGGTTTTATTCTGTACGCCCAGCGCGCGGAGTTCTTCAGGATGCAACTGCGTAAAGAAGTCCCACAGAGCGTCCATAATGGTCGCAGATTTCAGCAGTTCCATTGTGTTAAGGACGGGGTTGGCAGACTGTGAAGACGTCGTGCGCGGCGCGCCGTTTTGCTCGGTGTCCGGGCCGATGTAGCCGTTGGTGATGGCGGAATCCTTGATAAGCGCCATACCTTCCGACTGATACGTAGGCTTGTAAACCAACAGGCCGTAAACCAGCATCCAACACCAGACAAACAGAGTGACGCCAGCCATTAAACGGGCGTTTTGACGGAAAAATGGTTTGCGGGCCATCTGTTCGCCGACTGGGGCGAGGGCGTCGTTAGACGATCGAAGCCCCTTGGAAAGGGGACTTGTTAACGCGCGTACGGCATGGCGAAGGGGCTTGAAGAAGGCGGCAAAACGGCTCATAGCATGCAAAAACGTCATCCTCGCATTACAGAGATTTCAGTGTAGAGGAAGGGGATTCAAATTGAAAGCGACAGGAATCATGGCGTCTCAACAAAACTTAATGCCTATCCCTTATATCGTCTCAGCGCCTTTCGTTCGACATGACTCTCGATGCGCCCAACAGTTTCTTGCCTGTTCCAATGCCGGTAAACGCCGGTTTAAGACTTCCTTAAGGATTGCATGGGAACATACTTTCATTAGACGACGTCTCAAGACCCCAGCAAGAACGAAAGCAAAGGCTGGATCAACCGTTTAATGCCGTATCAACCCTAAATCGCTATTCTCCGCCAGGAACGCGCATGGACAGTAGAGCCTTGGCTCTCCTTGCCTGTGCTGGTTCCGGCTGCGGCTTTGCGTATGACGCAACAGCCATAGGCAGCGGTTTTGCGTTGCCAGATTTTACGCAAACGGCGCTCCCTCCTGCGCCCAATATAGAAAAGAGAGCCGTCATTCCATGAAACGCCCCCTCCCTCTTGAAACGCTTCAACCTCACCTCGACGCTCTGCAGGCGGATGGGCAGGCGCAAGCCTCCCTTGAGAGCCATCTGCGTGACGATGGCGCACTCGCCCCTGTCGATCTGTCAATGTCCGAGATAAAAGGTCCCGAAACGGCCCCGACAATGGAAACGGACGATATTTTCCAGATCTTTCTGAAAGATGTCAGTCGCGAGTCTCGCATTGATCACACGCAAGAGCTTGATCTGGGCCGAAAAATCCGCCAGGGCGGCAAGGAATCCGTTGCGGCCCGTAATGCGCTGATTCGCGCCAACCTGCGTCTGGTCATCAGTATTGCCAAGAAATACGTCGGCAATGGCGTTTCCTTTATGGATCTGATTCAGGAAGGCTCGCTGGGGCTGATTAAAGCGGCGGAGAAATACGATTACCGCCGAGGCCTCAAGTTCAGTACCTATGCAACGTGGTGGATTCGCCAGGCCATTTCGCGTTGTATCGACAATACGGCGCGTACGATTCGCATTCCCACCCACATGATCGATAAAATCCGCTTGCTGCGGCATAAAAAGCAGGAACTTTCCATTGCGTTGCAGCGTGAGCCTTCTAATCCAGAGTTGGCTGCTTCCATGGGCGTCAGCGAAGATCAGGTGCAGGCGGCGCAAGCGGCGATGCGGACCGAATCGCTGAGTCTGGATATGGAAATCGGCGATGAGATGACCCTAAAAGATTACGTCGCCGATCAAAGCGTCGAAGACGCGCCGGATTACAAGACGTCTGACGCCTTCATGAGCCGCGATCTGCGCAATGCGATCGCAGAGCTGACCCCGCGCGAAACCTATATCCTTTCTGAACGTTTTGGCGTCAATCGCCGCGGAACGGGCCGAACCCTGGATCAACTAGGGCGAGAGCTCGGCTATTCCAAAGAGCGGGTGCGGCAAATTGAAAGCCGGGCCATCCGCAAGCTTCGCGCCAATGAAGATATCGCCCATCTTAAAGAATATCTCCGCTAACACCTGCCAAACTCAACCTCCTGAAACCCCCTGACGTTAGATTTTCAAAAGCGTCAGGGGTTTTTGTTAAGAGTTGCCGCCTCTGTGGACGCCATCAAATCGCCATCTCTCTGACAGCAGCGCTGGCAAGAGTGATAACGGGGAGATGTAAAGCGTCAAAACCCTTGCGGTTAGAGGCTTTTAAAAAAAAATTAAAACATCAGGCAATTTCATTAATATGAATGTTTTTATTAATACAGAAGAGACAAGACGCCGCTGAGAGACTCGAAGAAAGCAAAGCCCCTCCATCGAGAATCCTGCGCCACGCGCATCAGCGAGAGGCCCTGAATCTTCATAGATTTCAACCCAAACCTCCCACCCCTAAGTGACTTTTGATGAGTAGAGTTCCCCAACTCTACTTTTTTCTTTTGGGAACGTTTTGAACTGATATGATAAAAGGCGTTTCGTTCTGCGTTTGCGCCTGAGCGCGCCTGATGACTGACGACGCTTCGTTTGCCCCGCTGCCTGCTCCCGACGTCCGCTCGCTTCGGATTCGTCGGCTGGAGACGCGCGACATTGAGCTGCTGATGGCGATTGAGTCGGTCTCGTTCGGCCGGTTTTTCTGGTCAGCGGATATTTTTCATCGGGAGCTGCGAAACCCTGGTTCGCGCTATTACGCGTTGACCGACGATCGGGAATCGCCAGATCGCCTGATTGGCTACAATGGGCTTTGGAAAATGCGCGATGAGGCGCATTTTACGACGGTTGCGATTCATCCGCATTTGAGACGGCGCTCGCTGGGAGAGTTGATGCATTGTCACTTGCTCGGCGTCAGCGTAAAAGAAGGCGTGCGATGGATTACAACTGAAATTCGCGGCGCAAATGTGGGTTCTCAGAACTTATGCTACAAATATGGCTTCTATGCCGTGGGTTTGCGTCGGCGGTACTATCAGGATAACGAAGAAGATGCGCTGGTAATGGTTTCGCCGGACTTGCGATCGCATGCCTGGCAAACGTTGTACAATCGGCGCAAGGCCGAACTTCGAACGGCGGTCGGCGGGGCGTGGCCCAGCGGATTCTCGGTATGACGTTCGCCTGGCCGCCGTTCGGTGCGGTTTTTTCAGACGCTGTCGCTATTGTACGTGCGCGACGGCAAGAGGTTTTCCATGTCGCCCATTACGCCCTCTCAACTTGAGATTCGCCGGATGCGCGCAGCCGACGTTGGCGGCGTCATGGCGATTGAATCCGTATCGTTCGGGACGCATCATTGGTCGGAGGACTCTTTTCTGGCCGAGCTCAACAATCCTATGGGGCGTTACTTTACTCTGGCCTTGCGCTCGCCCGAGCGCGGAGGGCCTTCAGAACAGCCTTACGGGCATGTCGCTGGCTATGGCGGCTACTGGTTGATTTTGGACGAGGCGCATATTACCACGCTGGCTGTTCATCCAGAGTATCGTGGGCATTCATTGGGAGAAGCCTTGCTCTTGCAGCTACTGGATTGCTGTCTGGGGCAAACCGTCCATTGGGTGACGCTGGAAGTGCGGGTCTCCAACGAGGCGGCGCAAAATCTCTATTATAAGTATGGCTTTGAGGTGTCGGGCAGGCGTCGCCGGTACTATCAGGACAACGAAGAAGACGCCCTGATTATGACGACGCCGGATATTGCGACAGAGGCCTTTCGGACGCTATTTCGAACGCGAAAGGCCGCTTACGTCAAAACCTTCGCGGGTTTGCCGCAGGGCGTTTCCGTATGACCGCTAAGCCGCCGCCTGCCACGCCGCTGTCTGTCAAAGGACTGCGCTCCAAGGGCTTAAAGCCGAATTCCGCTCGACCTCAGTCCGCCGCGAGTCGTCGGCGTCCGGCGCGATCGGAGTTTGTCGATCCCGATCAGGCCGGCTTGGATTTGCGTCAGGAAACGGCGAAAGCCCCGTCGATTAATCTGATTAGTCTAATGGTCGCGGGGTTGGCCGGTCTGTTGCTTGCCCTGACGCCGTATTGCGTGATGGCGCTGCCGAACATTATTGGACCTTTGTTGGTTAATGCCAACATCGGGAGCGATGCGCCGACCGGCTACAGCGTGGCGTTCATGACGCCTTTTTTACCTGTGGCGGCCTTTATCGGCGGCTTACTGGGCTGGCGTCTTGGCGGCGGGGTGGTGGCGGTTTTTCTCGTCGCAGGCTTTTGCGGGATGCCGCTCTTTGCCGATGGCGGCGGGTGGGATTACGTTTCGCGGCCGGGATTCGGCTATTTAATCGGCGCGCTGGTTTCCGCTGGGGTTGCGGGCGTTTTACTGTCGTCTCGCTCGCAGGCGCGTGAAGGTAACGTATTGTACGCGGCGCGCGCGATCGTCTCAGGCATTATCGCCATGGCGGTTGCGCATGGCTGCGGACTCATTGGGCTGACTGTTCAATTCCTGATAGGCGTGATGAGCTTTACGGATTTGGGGCAATGGGCTGTCCAGTTGAGCGCGATGCCCGTCGTCTATGATGCGCTGTTCACGGCGGCTTGGCTGGGACTGGTACGCCCGTTGCGCATGATATTCTGGCTGGTCATGTATTGAGCTTAGCGCGCTGCGCCGATGTGACGTATAATAAGCGGGCTCTCCGCGCAATCCCTTGGTTATCGTAAGAGCCTTCATGAAAAAGAACCGCATCTCGACCGTCAAAGTTGGCCTGTTGGCCATTGTCAGCCTGGCTGCGCTGGTATTTGTCCTGATTTGGCTGCGGGGACGCGGCATTGATGAGGGCCGCCCGTTTGAGGTGTTCTTTCAGGACGTGGATGGGATGCGTGAAGCCGCCCCGGTCCAAATGATGGGGATACGTATCGGCTTTGTGGACGCTATCCAGCCGATTGCCCGAGAAGGGCTGTATCGCGTGCGCGTGCGCTTTAGCGTAATCGACAAGACCGTGGAAATCCCAAAAGGCTCGACGCTGTCCATTGAGCAATCAGGCCTGATTGGTGAGAAATTTCTGGAGATTACGCCGCCTCAACGTCGCGACGCTTTTGTGGATGCGTCTCCGGCTTTAATCAAGGCGGCTTTGCCGCCGCTGGCAACGCCATTCCCATTGCAAATGCCTTACGCCGAAGGGGTTGTCACGGTGGGGCGCGTAGAAGAGGCGATTGCGACTCCCCCTGCCAAAAGCTCTAAAATCCCGCCTCGATATCAGCTGTATTATCGCGTGACGCGTCCGGGCTCTGTTTTGCCAAAAGAAGCCGCTTACGAATGGACGCAGACGCCTGACGGGCAGCCTGCCCTGCTCGTTCGTCCTCGCGGGGAAGATGAACTGGCCCATCTCCCGGATTCGGGTCTATTTTTCACCATCGTCAATCCGATGCGCATGAAAGAATTTCTGGAGATCCAGATGGATTCCGCTCTTGCGCTCAAGTTGACCAATGAGAAAGTCGCCAAGCTGCTGTCCGATGAAACCATCGCCTCGCTCAACAGTACCGTTAAAAACACGGAACTGCTGACGGCTCGGGCTACAGTTGCGATTGACACGGCCAACGGCTTATTCTCACTGGCGCACAAAGACTTACAGCATCTGGTCGTGACGACTGAGCAACTTGCCGGTAACTTACTCGTGGTCAGTAACAACGTCAACGAAGTGATTGGCGATCCCCAACTGAAGCAGGACGTGTCTTCGACGGTTTCATCCATTCGGCAGTCTTCCGCTGCGCTCAACGAGCTGATTCGTGATCCTGCGTTGTCTGAAACTCTCAGGCTGGCCCACGGCACGGTAAAAGATTCTGCTGAACTGGCGGCGACGCTTAAAAAAACAGCCCAGGATCCGGCCTTGCAGCAGCGTCTCGAACGATCGCTTTCCAGTCTGAATGAGTCGCTCGATAAGGTTTCCGGGATTACCGCACAATTAGAAGCCTTTTCCCAGAAAGATGGCGGGGCCTCGTTGGAAAAGATTGTTGAGGATGTGCATGCCTCGTCCGCCAACCTGCGTAAATTTTCGGATCGGCTGAAAGGGCGATTTGTTCTCTTTCGCCTGATGTTCTAAAACACCCGCTAAAATCCAACAATGGGCGCTAGCGGATCGGGTTCTGTAGGCGCAGGCGTTTTGCCGTCTTCTGTGAGGAGCGCGTCTACTGGGGTCAAGGCTGCCAAAAAGGCCGTGTCGCTTTCTGTTTGGCTCGCTTGATACTCGGCATCCCATTGATGGAATGTCTGTTGAATACGAGCTTGAGAGACCTCGCGTTGCGGAGAAACGCGCGCCGTTAATGGGATGGCTGCCGCTAAGAGCGTGATGGCTGCGACAAGCGCCCATCCGCCCCGGAGGAGGGTTCGTCGCCGGGCGCGCTCCTGTTGAACGCCGCGTTCAATGCGCTCCATCAGTCCGCCGGGAGGCGGCGCGTCGGGCAAGGCGTTAAACAGACGTCGCGCCCACGCCGCATCGTCGCGCGCATTATTCTGCAATAGCGTCATGAGTCCAGCGCTCCTGTCAGTTCGCGCCGAAGCGTTTGCAGTCCGCGCCGAATCCATGTACGGACCGTGTTCAGCGGTGTCTGCATCGCGTCAGCGACTTCTTCGTACGAGAGTTCTTCCTGATAGCGAAGCCAAAGGGCTTGACGGTACCGGATATCGAGCTTCATCACAGCCTCTAGGGCGATCTGGCTATTAAATCGCGCCTCCAACGCCTGCATTTCATCGGGTCCGGCGGGATCTGCGTCAATAAAGGCCTCCTCAAGGGGGATTCCCGCCGGGCGTTTCGCCCGAAACGCCGATCGCGCGGTGTTCACCGCAATCCGAAAGAGCCAGGGTTTAAACGAACGCCGGGTATCAAAGCGCGAGAGGTTGCGATATGCCTTGATAAAGGTTTCCTGAGACAAGTCTTCGGCTTGCTGGGCGTCGCCGGTCATTCTGAAGAGAAAGGCGTAAACGGGCGGCAGCCACAGTCCGACCAGGCGTGAGAAGGCGCGCGCGTCTCCCGACTGCGCTAATCGAATGCAGTCGACGTCGACCTGAGAAGGCGGCGCTAATGGCGGCAATGTCGGAAGGGAAGTTGGCATGGTTTCCAAGCAAGGAGACCCTTCGGGTTACCGGTTATTGCGGCGCGGACCTTTTGTCGCCTCAGGGCCTTGTTGTCCATAACGTGAGCGTTCATGAGCGCTTTGGGCGCGCATCTCAGAAAACTGGGCGAATTGCTGCGGCGTCATCATCCCTTTGATTCTTCCCATTGTCTGAATGCGCAGCTCGCCGAGTTGGGCGCGCATCTGGGTAATCTCGCCGTTGAGGGCCATGGCGCGGGATTCGTCATAGCCTTCAGCGCTCATCAGGCGGGATTGCTCGGCGCGCTTTTGGCGGATTCGCTCTTTGAGCGTTTCTGCCTGCGTGCGGGCTTGCTCGCGAATGGTCTGCATCTGGTCCATCTGTGATTGGCTCAGGCCGAGTTTGCCTTGCATTTCAGCGCGTTGACGCGGATCGCCGCCGTTAAACGGGCAAGGGCGCTTTGTTCCCGCTGCAAAACCGACGCCAGCCGCAGTGTCGCGACGATCGGCAAACGCGCGTGGCCCAGCCGAAACGGCTAGAATGCTTGCCAGCAGGGCCATTGTTAAGGCGCGCCGAGTCGAAAAACGCTGTTTCGAAAAGCTGAAACGTGGGGAATTCAGCATGGCCTGCATAACTCCTTTTGAACAACCCATTAAGTAACCCTTGAAGGGACTCGGTTTCAATGGCGTCTGCTTTTTGTTACGCGGCGACCCTTCATAAAGTTTCAGTGACGGGTCCGTCTTGTTTAAACGCCCTTCCAACGAGAAGGGTTTAAGAGACGCCCTGATTCAGAATGTCATGCATATGCACCACCCCGATCGGCGCGTGATGGGCGTCGACGACAGCCAATGTCGTGATTTTTCGCTGCTCCATGAGCCGAAGAGCGCTGACGGCGAGTGCGTCTGGATCAATCGTTTGTGGGGCGCGTGTCATCATTTCGCCTGCAAGCAGGGTATGAATATCGCGACGTTGCGTGAGTGCGCGGCGAATATCGCCGTCAGTGACAACGCCTTCCAGTTGTCCGCTCTCATTGACTGCCAGCGCCATGCCCAGCTTTTTGCCGGAAATCTCATCCAGCGCCTCCAGAAAGGGCGTTTTCGGGGTAATAATGGGCAAGGCCTCGCCTGCTCGCATAATATCGGCGACTCTGAGCAACAAACGCTTGCCCAGCGCACCAGCAGGGTGAAACAGGGCGAAGTCGTCCTGGGTAAAGCCTTTGCGTTCCAGCAGTAAGATGGCCAGCACGTCGCCCAGCGCCAGCGTTACGGTCGTGCTGGAGGTGGGCGCCAGACCCAAAGGACAGGCCTCCTGGCGAACGGCGATATTCAGGGTGACGTCCGCGCGGCGGGCGAGTGTGGACTTCTGATTCCCGGTCATCGCAATCAGCGGCAGGCCATAACGCTTGACGAGCGGTAAGACATTTAGAATCTCAGGGGTTTCGCCGCTGCTGGAGATGGCAATAACGACGTCTTGCAGCGTCAGCGCCCCCAAATCGCCATGAACCCCTTCGGCAGGATGAAGAAACAGGGCTGGCGCGCCGGTGCTGGAAAAAGTCGCTGCGATTTTACGGCCAATCAAACCGGATTTGCCCATGCCGGTCACGATAATACGGCCCTGACAATTCGCCAGAAGTCCGATCGCAGCGCTTAAACTATCATCGAGCTGCGTTTTTAGATCCTGCAGCGCCTGAATTTCGATATCCAGCACCGCGCAGGCGCGAGCCATCAGCGTCGAGGACGATGGCTCGCCTGAAGAATAGCGTAAAGGGGCGTCCGAGGGCATGGAAGGGATTGTTGTCATTCTTGATTCGTGGCAAAGCGCCTGTAAACTAGCGATAGATACGATAAAACAAGCTCTCAGCCTACCATAAGGGGGGCTTCGCGGCGAGATCCTCTATGTGGAGGGTTTCTGACGTCGCCCCCTCGACTTTATAGCGATTTGACCGATACCGCCAGAAGAATCGCCTTAAACCCCGAAACAGGAGGTTTCGCCTGATGGGCGCTCGCTACTCGCGCTTTCGCTTAACGCCTCAACCCACCCGCCAAGGGTTTCCCCAGTTGGGCGCTCGCTCAGAAAGCGCCGCTTTGATTCCCAGCGGGGTACAGCTTGTCGCCCGCGAAGATATCGTTGTCGTCCAGGGCGGGCGTTCCGTTCTGCTGGCTCGGGCGGGGATGAGCGTTAGTGAAGAACTGCTGCCCAAGCTTATTCGCTATGGGGCTGAGCCGTCGCAGTTCATTCTTGAAGAAAGCGCCCCGACGGCTGCCAAGGCTTCTGCGCCCTCATTGCGCCCTCTTCGCAAGCAGGATGAGTCCAGCCAGGCAAGCGCAATGATGAATCCCGTGCGGTCTAGGCCCACGCAGGCGCGAAACTGGCATTCGATCTTGGTGATTGAATCCGATGAGCGCGCTTGTCGTCGCGTGAGCGATGCGCTGACGCTGTGTGGCGTTCGAAGCAAGGATATTCACTTAGCGCGATCGGGAGCTCACTTGCAACAGGCGCTCCAGGCTTTTTCGCCGTCTGTTCTGATTGTCAGCGATGCAATTCATCCGGTCACCAGCATTATCGCCTATCTGCGGCGTCTGCGCGAAGAATCCTGCGTTGAGCGCGTGGGGCTGATCAGCTCGTTGTCCCGCCTTCAAGAGGCCGAGCGCCGAAAACTCCTTGCGCTGGCTTCCGGCTCGGGCGTTCACGTGCTGTTTCGGCCTATAACGCCGTTTTCTCTGACTCCGCTCCTTGAAGAATATCGCGCGCGCTTGTCCATGCTGCGCAGCGCGCACGAAAATGCCTGACCTCATAGGACGCTTCCCCCTCACCGGCTTGCTGAGGATTCTCTGTGCCACCGTTCACTGATAAATCGCTCGATAAGGCGCTCAAGCGCATTCGCGACATCCCCTCGCTGCCGGATGTCGTGAACCGCACGTTGGAGGTCATGGCGAACCCAACGGCGCCAGCGTCTGAAATTGCGCGCCTGATCTCTTACGATCCGGGGCTGACATCTAAAGTGTTGCGTATTGTTAATTCTGCCGCGTATGGCTTTCAGCGACAAATTAGCTCTGTGCAGCATGGCATCATGATTTTGGGATTCAACACGGTACGCGGGCTTGTGTTGAGCGCCAGTATCTTTAAAATGTTTGAAACCATTGATGACGAGCGCGGTCTCGACCATCGCGGCTTCTGGGAACATTCGATGGCGGTTGCCATGGCGGCCCGCCTGATTGCCAAGCGGTTTCGTCTCAGCGGCATGGATGACGCTTTTAGCGCAGGCCTGCTGCACGATATCGGTAAAATGGCGCTCGATGTTTACTTTCAAAATGAATATCGCCAGGTCTTACAGATGGCCAAGGCGAACAAGCGCCCGTGCCATGGTGACGCCTTTCTGGAAGTTGAGCAGCGCTATCTGGGTACCGACCATTGTCAGGTCGGAGAAGCTTTGGCCAATAAATGGCGTTTGCCTGTGACGATTACGGCGGTCATCGCTCATCATCATCATCCCGAGCAGGCGACTCGTTGTCAGACGCTGGCTTATGTGTCGGCGCTCGCCAACGCGTTAGTGGATAATTTCCAGATGAACTGCGGCGTCTTTCGCGCTGAGGCAGTGAATGCGGACCTGTGCGCGTACTTTGATCTCGATGTGGAGCAACTCGAAGCGCTGCATATTGCAATGAAAGCGGAACTTGAGGGCATTGAGGAATTAATGTCCTCGCTTACCAGCAAGCCGCCGGACGCAGGGGCGCCGCCCCGAAAATCCGCCGGTGGATTTGGCCATTCGTAAGACCGTATTTCTGACGCGCGGTGTTGCGGCGATGCTTTTGGCTGTCTTGGGCGGCGCGCTGAACGCGTGGGGCGTCAGCGCCTTTGAGCGTGGACAGGACGCATATCGCGAGGGCAACTATGCTTACGCGGTCAAGCACTTTACGCAATCGATCCAAGAGCGCCCCAGTAGTGACAGTTTGAGCCTGTTTTATCTGGGTCTGAGTCTTGCCAAAATAAACCGTTTGAAAGAGGCGCGCGCCGCCTTTGAAAAAGTTGCTGAGCGGGAATCACTGAAAGCCGCTTATGGTCAACGCGCCGATACCGCTCTGATGGAAAAAGCGCGTCGCAATATCGCCGTTATCACAAAATCTCAGCTGACCGCCGCTGGGAAAACCGGACAGCAAGCCACTGCACTGGTTAGCGCGCACGCCAGCAAAGCCGATAACTATCTGGTGAATGCGATACCGCGCGGTCAGGTGATTCATTGGGATCCGGCGCGGATGCCCATTAAGGTCGCAGTGGAGAGCGGGCAAGGCGTGAGCGGTTGGCGCCCGGATTATAACGCGTATGTGCTGCGCGCCTTGAGCCTCTGGGAGCACGCCAGCGGCGGCGTCATCAAATTCCGGACTGTCTCCGACTCCAGGCAGGCGGATATTCGGGTGAGCTGGCAAAAAATGTTCAGCCATAACTATATTGGCGTGAATCATTTCCAGCAGATTGGCTCGGCTATCGCCCGCGCCGACGTGCATGTCGCCACGACCCACCCGGCAGGACGGCTGCTTACGCCTGCTGAAATCTATGGCACGATCGTCCATGAATTCGGTCATGCGCTGGGGATTCAGGGCCATAGCCCCTATCCCGGCGATATCATGTACTTTTCGCAGAACCCTGTGCAAGGGAGTTCGCTCAGCGCGCGAGACGAAAAAACCATACGCCTGCTTTACGCTCAAAAAGCGGACGTGACCAATCAGGCTGCCGGGACGATTGCGCAGACGCGTCAGGCATACGCGCTTTTAAACCAAGCCGCGCCGCTCATCACGCAGGCGCCCGATCAGGCGATGACATTATTGATACAAGCTGAACGCCTGGATCCTGGCAATGTCGAAATCAAGAAGATGCAGGCGGCCGCGATGTTTAATCAGGGCGTCTTCGCCTTGAAGGAGGGCGTTGCGGCGGGACGCGCCAACGATCGTTCGCGGGCGCAGGCGCGTTTCCGTCAAGCGCAATCGATTTACGAACGACTGTCTCAATCACCTTATGCGCCTCCTGGCACGCGAGAAAATCTGAACGCCGCTCGCCAGAATCTGCTCTTGGTCGAATCTCCTTAAGTCGCCAGGCAAAACGGGCATTCTTGGCGCCGGACGTGTTGGGCCTATAATGGAAGGACCTTCCCAAGATTCCGTACAGACGGCGATCCGGGGGAGTTTCTGCTATTGAAACCGGAAAGGAACGGCGTATGCTGCATCTGGATGCGCAACGAATAGACGCTCAGCGAATTGGCGCAACCCACGGCCTTGATTTGGCCGCCGCCTTTGACACTCATGGCGCAACGGTTCGCCAGTGCGTGGAAAATCTGTATGGATCGCGTCATGAGGAAGGGTGTTGGACCAAGTGGCTTAATTTGCCTTACGATGAAGCCCTTGTCGATGAGATCAACGCTTATGCCCAGTCTGTTCGTAGTCAGTTTGATGATTGCGTGATCCTGGGTATTGGCGGCTCCTCGCTCGGCGGTCTCGCCCTGCTGAAAGCGTTGTTGCCTTCGCAGTGGAATGCGTACCGGGATCCTGCCAAGCGTCAAGGTCTGCCACGTTATCACTTTGTGGATAACGTCGATGCGGACGTCATTCAGAGCCTGTTGGAGGATCTGGATCTTTCCAGGACGCTGGTCATTGTCATCAGCAAATCGGGGACGACGGCTGAGTCGATGGCCGCTTTCCTGCTGTTCAAGGCGCGTCTGGATGCTGTTGTAGGCGCAGAAAACGCGAAACGTCATCTGGTTGCCGTCACCGATCGGCGCTCGGGCGTGCTGCGGCCGTTAGCCGATAGCGAAGGCTATCAAACCTTTGAAGTGCCAGACGACGTAGGTGGAAGGTTTTCGGTATTTTCTGCCGTGGGCCTGTTGCCGGCTGCTTTATGTGGCGTCGATATCGCGGCCTTGCTTCGTGGGGCGCGTGAAGTGGACACGCTGCTCAAAAACCCGGACGTGCGCCAGAACCCCGCCGCGCAAAATGCGTTGATTCATTGGCTGTATTACCAACAAGGCAAACGCTTGTCGGTGATGATGCCCTATTCTGCGTCCCTGTCTTTTGTGGCCGATTGGTATGTGCAGTTGTATGCGGAATCACTGGGCAAACGCTTTGATCGCCAGGGAAACGAAGTCCATATCGGGCCAACGCCGGTCAAGTCTGTCGGCGTTACCGATCAGCATTCACAGCTACAACTCTATATGGAAGGCCCGCACGACAAGGTGATTACTTTTATTGCCGTCGAGTCGCCGGGTCGTCCGCTTCCCATTCCCGACGTGTTTCCGCAATTGCGCGACAAGCTGGGCTATGTGGCGGGCAAATCTTTTGAAGCGCTGATGAAAGCTGAATTTGAAGGCACCCGGACGTCTCTGACCAATCAGCAACGGCCAAGCGTCACATTGACGCTTCCGGTAATCGATGCCTATCATTTGGGCCAATTGCTTTTCTTCTTCGAAGTGCAGGTTGCGCTCATGGGCGGCTTGTTCGGCATCGACCCCTTCGATCAGCCTGGCGTTGAAGATAGCAAGAAAATCGCCAAGGCGCTGATGGGCGAGCCCGGACTGGAGCATCTGGCCGACTCCGTACGCGAGCAGTCTCGTTGCGGCGGCTCTGCTCCGATGGCGATTGGGGCCTGAGCCGTCCGCGATAAACTGCGACTTGAAATCGTCTGCGACTCTATACTATAGTCCTGATCAGGAGAGTCGCCCTGTTCTCAGGTGTTCTGTATTGGTTCTCACCCTGTATTGGAGGAATTTTCCATGCCATTTGTGATCAGCGAACCGTGTAAAGGCGTCAAGGATAAGGCCTGCGTAGGCGTTTGTCCGGTGGACTGCATTTATGAATATGATGGCGAGCCAATGCTCTACATCCACCCGGATGAGTGCATTGAATGCGGCGCCTGTCAGCCCGTTTGCCCGGTGAATGCTATTTTTCTCGACAGCGAAATGCCGGCGGATCAGCAAAGCTATGTAGAACTCAACGCGGAAAAAACGCGCGCTCATAGCTAGTTTCCCCTTCTCGTTTCAAAAAGCCGCCGCCCCGCCTAACGTCGGGCGGCGGTTTTTTGATGAGGCGTCCTACTTACAAAGTTTTTAGGAATGATTGCCCCTAATTTTAATGGGGCACTTGAGTCAATCTGGATTCTTGTTTTGACTTAGATTTGAATATTGTTTTGATAATCGTTATGGAGATTTCAAGTGTTAATAGGCCTTGTTCCCACCGACTTTAAGGTCAGCCCTTCTCGAACTAGTGACCTTATACCTCCTGTCAATGGCTTTATAATCGCGACAGAGGCGATGGAGGGGGATACTTTTTGGAGTGGGGATTCTTCGGTGGCCAAGAAAAATCGTTATGAAAAGCTTCTAAGCGCATTACAAACTGCTACTCCAGGAGAGAGAGTTGGGCTTTTAAGGGAATTGGAACAGGCGATCGAGGGCACAACCTCCTCTTCCCTCAGGCCGGTAATTGCAGCCGTTCAATACTTAGTCGAAAACTGGGAAAGGGGAAAGTGATAGAAACAAACTTTCTTGCCTACCCAAGGTCATCGGCTGATGACGAGGCTTTGATCCGGGCAATGGCCCGAGAGAGCGCTAGCTCGGCGCGTTTGAGGTCTACATTGTCCGACTTTTCTCGTAGGCGGGCTTCGGCGCGTTCGCGCGCATGACGGGCGCGCAGCGTATCTACTTCACTGCTTAATTCAGCGGCGGAGGTCAGCACAATGACGGTGTTGCCATCTGTCTCCAGCACCCCACCCATGACGGCTGCAGTGTGGCGGCGTCCGCCTTGCGTATAGGCAAGAAGGCCAACGTCAAGGGCTGCCACCAACGGAATATGCCCCTTCAACACGCCGAATTCGCCTCGGGTGGAGCGGGCAAACACGCTGTCTATCATATCGGCGTCTAACGTGACGCGTTCTGGGGTGAGAATCTTCAGGCGCATGGGTTGAACGGATCTCCCAACAATCGAACGCCCTTAGGCGTCGGCCTTCATCTGTTCGGCCTTGGCCGCTACTTCATCAATGCCGCCGACCATATAGAAGGCTTGTTCAGGCAGATCGTCATATTTCCCGTCCAGAATCTCCCGGAATCCGCGCAGCGAATCTTCGAGTTTGACGTACTTGCCGGGAATGCCCGTAAACGTCTCAGCCACAAAAAATGGCTGGCTCAAGAAGCGTTGGATTTTACGCGCGCGCGACACGGCGAGACGATCGTCATCGGAGAGTTCATCCATCCCCAGAATGGCGATAATGTCTTGCAGTTCTTTATAACGCTGTAGCGTCATCTGAACGCCCCGGGCGATCTCGTAGTGGTCGTCGCCCACCACGCGCGGATCCAGGGCGCGACTGGTGGAGGCCAGCGGATCGACAGCCGGATAGATGCCCAACTCAGCAATTTGTCGCGATAATACCGTGGTCGCGTCCAAGTGCCCAAACGTGGTGGCAGGCGCCGGGTCGGTCAAGTCGTCGGCAGGGACGTAGACGGCCTGGATGGAGGTAATGGAGCCATCTTTGGTCGATGTAATGCGCTCTTGTAACTCGCCCATCTCGGTTGCCAGCGTAGGTTGATAGCCCACAGCGCTGGGCATCCGGCCTAACAGCGCAGATACTTCCGAGCCTGCCTGCACGAAGCGGAAAATATTATCAATGAACAGTAGCACATCCTGCTTGCTCTGATCGCGGAAGTATTCTGCCGTGGTCAGCGCAGTAAGGCCCACGCGCAAACGTGCGCCCGGCGGCTCGTTCATCTGGCCGTAAACGAGCGCGACTTTATCCAGAACGCCGGAATCTTTCATCTCATGATAAAGATCATTCCCTTCGCGCGTGCGCTCGCCGACGCCGCCAAAAACCGAGACGCCGCCGTGCTCTTGAGCGATGTTGTGGATCAATTCCATAATAATGACGGTTTTACCGACGCCCGCGCCGCCGAACAGGCCGACTTTACCGCCTTTAGAGTAAGGCGCCAGCAAATCGACGACTTTGATGCCGGTCTCAAAAATCTCCACGGATGTTGTGCGTTGATCCAGGGTGGGAGCGGGGCGGTGAATCGGCCAGCGTTCCTCCGTCTGCACGGGGCCGCGCTCATCGACGGGCTCGCCCAGGACATTCAAAATGCGTCCCAGCGTGGCCGGACCGACTGGCGTCAGAATAGGTGCGCCGGTGTTGATCACCTTCATGTCGCGCGTCAGGCCGTCAGTGTTGTCGAGAGCGACCGATCGCACGCGATTATCGCCGAGATGTTGCTGGGTTTCGGTTGTCAGGCGCAAGGGCTTACCGTCTGGCGTCACGCCTTCGATGCGCAGGGCGGTGTAAATCTCCGGCAACTGGCCGGGCGGAAACTCGACGTCCACGACGGGTCCAATGATCTGGGTTACCCGACCTTCGCTGATTCTATCCGGCGCCGCTGTGGTCATGCGCGTCTCCCTGTCATTACTACTTGCAAGTTCTTCTGACTCTGAAACAGGAAACCGGGCTTAAGTCGATTCCGCAGAACGCTCTTGAGGCCGAAAACTGTCTCCCGTGGCGATTTTGCCACAAAAAAAAGCGTCGTCAATCACACGTCAGGCCTTGCGCGCAGGCGCACGCTTCAAATACGATGAAAGAGAACCGATGTAGGAGCGCCTTTTTCTTATGACGAATAAACTCGGCGGCAAAGCCGTCAAAGCGATTGATACGGCCGGAAAAGTCGTGCTGACCGGCAAGCTCAAACGCTATATTGACGTGAATACCGACTTCGGCCAGACGCGCGATCGCGCTTTTTTTGAACAGGACGCCTCCCGTCTGCTATCGGCTGTGAGCTCCGTCAATATTCCGTGTTGCGTGCATGACGGCGACCCTGCTCTGATATGCGAAGCCATGGCGGTGGCCAGCGCCCATCATTGCGCGGTTGGAGCTCACATCGGCTATCCGGACCCGGTTCATTATGGGTATGAGCGCCTTGATATCTCGACTGACGCCCTCACGGCCTGGATTCACGTCCAGTTAGGCGCGTTTCATGCCTTGGCGGCGACGCAGTCTGTTGAAGTGGCGCATGTAAGACCTCATGGCGCCTTGTATGGCGCATTTGTGGAAGACTTCGACCACGCGTTGATAGTCGCTAAAGCCATTATCGCCTTTAACCCTTGGCTAACCCTGCTTGCGCCGGCGGGACCCGTGTTGACGCGTTTGGTAGAAGAAACTGGCTTGCGCGCTGCGCCTGAGATCTATCTGGGAAAACGTTATGACGGTGAGGGTTGCCTGTCCAGGGCCTTGTTTAATGATGATTTGAATCCGCAGGGCGCGCTCGATCAGGCGCGACAGCTTGTTCAGGAGAGTGCGCTGACTTCAGCCGACGGTCGACTGACGCCGGTGTCGTTCCGCTCTTTACACATTAGTCCCCGACTTGACGGGGCCAGCGAACTGGCGGAATCCGTTTACGGCTTGATTGGGCAGCCCGTGTGTCTTCCTATTGCGGCGATTGGTGAGTCGGGATGGGTGTAGAGCGCGCTTCTTCAGACGGCTCTACTTATTTTCTGGTCGCAGGACCCGCTGGCTCTGGCTTGAGCAGCGCGCTGGAAAGTTTTGCCCGCCAAGGATTCATGACGGTTGCGGGCGTCTCGGCGTCGCAATGGCCGCAGGTGTTTCAGGGCTTGCGGCGGACCCATCCGCGACTGGCGATCGCCTTGACGGGCGAAACGTTGGACGCTGAGGCTTTAGCGGCGCTTGCGCAAGGTTTGCCCGCCCTTCAGGCGCAATGTCGCGCAGAGGGAGATGACTTCAGCCTGTTGCGACTGGACGCCCCGGAGGAGGTACTGGCGGCGCGTTACCTGCGCAGCGGCAAGCGTCATCCTCTTGAAGCCCGGATGCAGGGCTTGCTGGCCGCTATTCGTCATGAGCGAGATGCCTTCGCATGCTTTAAATCCATCAAGCAAGCGCTTTCGCCCGGGTATTACGCCATTGATACCAGTACGCATACGCGTGGCGAACTGGAGCAGAAAATCGGCAAAATTCTAGGCGTTCCTGCTGAAAATGCCCCTATGACGATTTATCTACAGTCGTTCGGTTTTAAGCGCGGAGCGCCGAGTGACGCTGAATGGACGTTTGATATGCGCTTCATTCCCAACCCCTATTATGATGCCGCCTTGCGCCCGATGAGCGGGCTTGACGTCCCGGTCTGCGACTTCATCTGGTCTCAGCCCGGGGTTGACGATTTCTGGCGATTATGGACCGCGTTAATCGCTGATGTGTTGCCGCGTTATCAAAAAGAAGGCAAGCTGAGAACGTCTATCGCCATCGGCTGTACGGGCGGTCAGCATCGGTCGGTTTGTATGACCGAGGCGCTGGGCGGATTCCTGCGCAAGACGTTTCCTGAGTATAATGTCGTGGTGACGCATCGCGATAGCGCCTTCTGGGCGAAACCCGCGGAACCTGCCCTCGACGCGTCCGCCCCGACCGGAGGCCTCAACCGCTAGTATGGGACTTGAGCAATATCGCAAAAAGGCGATCTGGCTAATGCCGGGCCTGTCAGTCAAGCGATGGGTGATAATCGCCCTTAGCGGGCTCATCTGCATCGCTTTCGGCTTGGCATGGGCCCTTAATTTACAGCCCGTCACCAAATTAATTAATCTGGCGCTGCCGATTCTTCAAAAAATGGCCTTGTTGGTGCCGTCTAATGCTAGCGGCCCCGTTGTGCTGCTGCTGGGCGTCGCATTGTTTTATTACGGCATGAAAAAAACCTATGGCACGCTGTATAGCGCCATGAACGTAGGTTCAGGGTCCTTGCTGGAGGCTCTATACCGAAAGCGTAAACTCGCCAATGGCCCTCATGTGGTTGCCATTGGCGGCGGCACCGGATTATCGACCCTGTTGCGCGGGTTGAAACATTATACGAGTAATATTACGGCTGTCGTGACGGTCGGGGACGATGGCGGCAGTTCCGGGCGTCTGCGCAAGGAGCAAGGCATCATCCCGCCTGGCGATATTCGTAACTGTATTGCGGCGCTGGCGGATGAAGAAAAGCTGATTACCGAGTTGTTTCAATACCGGTTTTCGAACGGGCAAGGGCTCGAAGGTCATAGCTTTGGCAATCTCTTTCTAACGGCTATGTGCCGGGTGACGGGCGATATGGTGTCGGCCATTAAAGAATCGTCGAATGTTCTGAATATTCGGGGTCGAGTGCTGCCTTCTACGCTTGATAATGTGGCGTTGTGCGCAGAATTTGAAGACGGCTCCATTGCGCAAGGAGAGTCGGATATCCCGACTATGCGTGATCATGGCCGGATTCGCCGTCTGTTCTCGATACCGGAAAATCCAAAACCCATGGAGGACGTCATAAAAGCCATCGCGCATGCCGAATTAATTATTTTAGGACCGGGCAGTCTGTATACAAGCGTCATCCCCAATTTGCTAATTCCGGAAATTTCGCGCGCCATTTCTCAAAGCCCTGCGCCTAAGGCGTATGTGGCCAATATCGTGACCCAGCCAGGCGAAACGGATGGCTATAGCGCTGCTGACCATGTGCAGGCTATTTTTGATCATGCGCGACAGGATAATATTATTAACGCTATTTTCTTGAATAACTGGCTTCCGGATTCGCTGATCGAGAAATACGAAAAAGCCGGTTGCGCGCCGGTGATAGTGGACGCGGAAAGGCTTTCAGCCATGGGCGTTACCGTGGCCCAGAAGTTGCTGTTAGATGAAAACGAGTTTTCGACCCTGCGGCACAATCCCAGGCGTTTGGCGCGCGCGATCATTGCCTGGTTTAAACAGAGCCGCCGCCCCGCTTCTCGTCGACGCGTCAGTCTGCGGGCAGTGTCTCGGGCGCAGACTGCTGAAGACGCAATCGTTTCAATTCCTGCGTCGCAAGAACCTACTTTGAATCGCTAGGTCTCTGTTGTAAAAATGGTGTTAAGTCGCGATACGAGAGATTGTTAGGAGATAGCATCAACATGAATAAAAAATGGATAATGGGCTGTGGCGGCTGTCTGGGTCTTATCTTGGTGTTGGCGCTTATTATTGGGGGCTTGAGCCTGTGGGGCTTCAATGCTTATCAGGGCGCCGCTAAAGAGACGGTCGCTGAGCTGTTTAACGGCAAGCCCCCGGCTGATTATCAGCCGATTTTTTCTATAAAACTCCCTGACAGTAAGCGCTCGGGTGAGTCCGTGCCATTTTCAATGTTGATAAACAAGCGTACAAAAACAATGTTGTTTGCCATACGTATGGCGTTGTCTCAAGCGGATCTCGCCAAAATTAATTCACGAGATCCCAAGCAATTAGAGGCGTTTCTCCAGGAAGTTGTTAATAGCGCCAATAATCCGAATGCGAATGGTGAAGTATCTGTGAATCGCGTCCTTGATTTGAAAACGGCTCGCGGTCCAGTTCACGCCGTAGAAGCGTCCGCTTCCACTAAAAAAGGTAAAATGCCGGCGCTCTGCGCCTTTTTACCTGATGGAGGAGAACGGGTCAAGGTTTTAGCGATGGTGAGCGCCGAGGGACAATCCACCAATCCTGATGCGTCTTTTCAGGATGATTTTCAGTGGATGGGCGGGCAAATGACCGCTTTGTTGAACGAAATGGGCCCTTCTGCCGTTGCCGCCACTGCTCCGGGTGTGGTTTCACCCGCAGTAAAGTCGACGCCTGCAAAGCCTTCTGCTGCTGCCGTCAAACCTGCCCCTGTGCTTCCTGCTAATAAGCCTAAAGCGTGAAGCGCGTCCAGAGTACCCCCTCGCCAGTTTCGACCGAGCGTTTAATCACGCAGGCAGGGCTGGCGAGCGCTTTTTGCTATGGACTACTCTCGCTGCCCACTGTCGCGCTGCTTGCCATCTGCGTGCATTCTGGCGTAGATCCTTCGCGTTTGATTGAAAACGCGTGGCGTCCTTGGCGTCTTTGGACGGGCGTCTCCGGCGGCATTGCCGAAGAAGTGTTGATGGACGGCGCTTTGTTTGCGATCATTGGCGCATCTGCTGTGATTTATTTCTGGCTGGCTCGGCGGGTGATGCGTCAGGAATCGGCGCTAACGCTGGGCTCTGGCGACGCCAGCCGTTTGTTCAAACACGCGATTGCCTGGAACGCGGGTCTGGGCGTGTTGCTGCTGGTGACAGTTCCTTTCGATTCCAGCGATTTGTATGGATACATTAATCGAGGCGCGCAGCAGGCATTTTATGGGCTGAATCCCTACGTCGCGCCGTTGGCGCACACGCCTGGATGGGCTGCCGACCCTATGTTTCATGCGCATTGGGTTGAAAATCCGTCCCCTTACGGGCCTCTTTTTACGCGTTTTGTCCAGGGGATTTGTCTTATCTCAGGCCGTCGCTTCTGGCTGGCATTCTTGCTGATGAAGCTTTCGGCTCTGACGCTGCACCTCTTTAACTGCTGGATGCTCTGGAAGTTGGCGCAACGCTGGGGCTTGGCGCGCCCGTGGTTGCCTTCGCTCTTGTATGGCTGGCATCCGTTGATGCTGCTCCAGATGATCGCCAATGGTCATAACGACCTGTGGGTCTCTGCGGGGCTTCTTGCTGCGCTGTGGCTGTTGACGACGCAGCGGTATGCTGCGGGGGCGTTGCCCGCAATAATGGTGTCCGCTTTGACGAAATATGCGTCTCTGATGGCTTTGCCCTTGACGGCGCTTATGGATATCCGTCACAAGCGCTGGCGCTCTCTGATGATAGGCGCGTTGACTTGCGTATTAGCGCTAATCGTTTTGGCGGGACCTTATCTTCAGGATATGGCGATCGTGGGATGGCCTAAAATGGCTCAGAATGCTGTCATGGCTCAGCATTCGATCCACTCCGCTTTAGGTCGCGTCGTCTTCTATGCGGGGCGCTGGGTTCCGGCATTGCGCGGCTGGGACGATACGACGCGTCAAGCGCTGCGCATTGTCACGCTTCTTGCTTTTGTGGGGCTATACGGATGGGCATTGCGCCGTTTCTGGCGAGAGTTGGCTTGTCTGCCGAGCGCTGTATTATCTTCGCAACGCCTCGCGTATTGGATAATGCTTCTGTTAACGGCGTTTCTGGCGCTGGCGAGCGCTAAGTTCCACGCCTGGTATCTGGGTATGATCTTTCCTTTGTATTTGATTACGCCTGTCCAGAACGGCTTATGGGATTGGCCGCGACGCTTTGGTTTGATGCTGGCTGCGTTTCAGTTGCTTTCGTTTACGTCTTTGAACAACATTCATATCCTGAATTTCCTGTTATTGACGGCGACGCCTCTGATTTTGAGCTACCGTGCCGCGCGAGCCGAGCAAAAGGCCTCGCCCGCAAACGACTCGCTTGCGTTACAATAGGGTTCGGGCCTTGAGAGAGACGTCCGAAGCGCCATCTGGCCCTTTTATCGCGGTAGTCTGGAGGTTTTGCCCCTCATGTGGTTTCGTGGACGTCGGCGTCGTCGCCCCGGTCGACATTTCTTTTTCGGGAATTTTTACCTCAACGTAGGCGCTCAAACTGCGACCACCATTGTGGCTGCTTTGGCCTTGGCCGTGCTGGCCTTTACCGGGTTAATCCTCTTTCGCAATAGCGATCATGATGATCTGCTGCAACGGGGACGCCGCCAGATGGCAGAAGGTAAGCTCGCATGGGCGACTCATACCTTACAGATGCTGGTGAATAAATACGATGATAGTTACGAAGGCCGCGTTGAACTTGGCAAGGCTTATTTAGCGATGGGCGATCGCGTCAAGGCTGAAAAACAATTCCGGCTGGCCTCATCGCTGAAAAATCGTGATTTAAACGATAATGCAGCAGAAATTGCCCATAGCAAGCTGTTCATCGCTCAACGACGTTTTGAGGAAGGCGAAAAAGCCTTGCTTGCCGCAAAAAAATCGGCCCCTAAGGATCGCGATTTAGACGTGGCGTTGTATGAGTTTTATGAAAGTTGGGGCGACGATTTAATTTCTCGTGATAACGATTTCGCCCGCGCCATTCGGCAGTACCGTTGGGCGCTTTACTATGTGAAAGATTACGACGCTGAAGACAAGCTAAAAACCAAGCTGGCCGCCGCCTTGGGCCGTCATGCCCAGAACCTGGAAAATCAGGGCCGCGCCGATCTGGCGGTGGCTTATCTGGAACGTTCGCTGCGCTATCGCTACGATTCCGGTACCCTGATTCAGGTCGCTGAACTCTATGAACGCGGCGAACAGCTGGACCCGGCTATCGCATGGTATCGCAAAGCCTTTGACGCCAACCCGGAAATCATCAGCATCAAGCTGTCCAATATGCTGATTAAAAAAGGCAAGGCTTTGTTTGACAAAGGCCAGCAAAAAGAAGCTGAAGCTTACTTTACTGAGGCTGATCAAATCATCAAGCGCACCGGCGTATCCCCTGATACGCTTTACCCGGTGGAGCTTAGCGAGATGGTGATCACGCCCAAGGTGGATCGGGCCGCTGGTCTGCTGTTGCCTACGCTGCGACTGACCTTTGAAAACCGTTCCCAGCGCCAGTTAAACTATCTTGGCACCAAGGTGATGTTCTATTCGGGCGAAGCGCTCATTAGCGAGATTCGCGAAACCGTCGCCTCGCCCGATGCGCCTCTGGCTCCGCTTAGCGACCAGACGGCGAAAGATGCGCGTCGCACCCTCACCCTTCGTCCACGCCAGTGGATCAACCTTCATGCGCTGGAAGGGGATGCGCTGCGCGTGAAAGTGGCCATCGCTTACAGCCAGGATGAAGCGGCCAAATGGGAAATTAAAGGCCTTCAGGTCATTCGTATCGAAGGCAAGCGCGCCCTGAGCCCCGAAGCTGAGCCTGCCAGCCGCGACTGAACTTTACATTTGTTACATACCGGCATTAAAAAAAACAATGGAGCGTTTATGCCCATACAAGGCCGTTAGGGTGGGTGAGGCCTGTAGGGGAATTTTGTATGGGCTCAATTCAACAGCAGCCGACTCACACCGAAGGCGTTAAGTCGATTTGTCGATCGCATTTGGTGACCGCCCAAGGTGCGGCTCGACAGGCGCATTCTTCTTCAGACATGGCAGCCTATTTGAAGTCTATGATAAGCATCCTCAAGGATGAGGGCAATGGCTGCCAACAATATTTCAGAAACGATATTCAGGCCTTGGATAAAAAACTTTCTAAATAGAGAAAAATGACTTGATTTGAAATCGAATTAGGTTGGGTAATTGGGGGAAATTAAGAATGGCTGGTTCTATAAGTGCTACATGTCAAAGGTATCTTAATGCCGCTGTCGCCAGCGAGCGATCGGTTACACATTTTGAAACAAAAGCTCCGAAAGATAAGCCCTTAAGTCCTACTGAAAAGGCGGGGGCTCAAGCGTTTTATGATGCTCTCAACAACAAACGCTTAGAAAATTCAGAAACGGTTTCTTCCAACGGTAGAAACTGGAGGCAGGACAATTGCCCTGGAGACTTTGATGCAGAATTAAACAAGGCGCTTAGAGCGCCAGAGGTTTCCGCTCCAACAGGTCTTCGTATTATCAATGGGTAATAAAACGCCGACGAAAATTTAATGTAAGCGCCCCGGCAGCCGCAGGCTGGGGGCGCTTTATGCTTGGCAGAGGCGATCGCCGCCTTAGCTGGCGATGCGGAAGCGGTTGACGACGGTTTCCAGTTTTTGAGCCACGCCGGAGAGTTCTCGCGCGGCGCCTTCCAGACGAACGGCGCCGCTGCGGCTTTCGGCGCTGGAGCGCGAGACTTTTTCGACCGTCAGCGTCATATCACCCGTGCTGGCGGCGACTTCTCCCGCGCTGCGGGCGATATCGTCGGAGCCTTTGGCCAGCTCGCTCATGCTTTGCGAGATCATCTGCACGCCGACGTTGGCTTGCTGGACGCGTTGTGCGACTTCCACCGAGAGCCCGGCGGTTTGCTGGACGTTTTCGGAAACCGAGTCGGCAGCCGTTGCGACGCTGTTGACGTTGTTGCTGATTTCGTTCACGGTGGCCGTTTGCTCTTCGACCGCGCTGGCAATGGAGGTAATAAACTGGTTGACGTTGGCAATAATGCCGGAGATCTCGTTCATGGCATTGATGGCGGCATCGGTATTGCTTTGAATGCCCTCAATGCGGCGACGAATATCCTCGGTGGCTTCGCCAGAACGTTGCGCCAGCGCTTTGACCTCGTTGGCGACCACGGCAAAACCCTTGCCGGCGTCTCCTGCGTTGGCGGCTTCGATGGTGGCGTTGAGTGCGAGCAGATTGGTTTGTGAGGCGATATCGCTGATAATTTCCAGCACGTCGCCGATTTCTCGAGTGGAGGCGTCCAGCGCGTGCATGGTTTCTTTGGTGCTTTGCGCGCTCTGTTCTGCGTTGTTGGCAATTTGCCGGGCATGACTGGCGTTCTGGGAGACTTCTCCCAGAGAGGCGCTCATTTCTTCGATGGCGCTGGCGACGGTGTTAACGGAGGCGGACATTTCTTCCGCTGCGGCCGAGGCGTTTTGCATCTGATCGGATACTTTTTCGGCGGCCTGTTCCACGTCATGGATATTCTGCTCCACCTGAGAGCTGGCGGAATGGGCCTGTTGCAGGTTGGAAGAAGACTGTTCCACCGCCGCCGCCACGGTTTTAATGCTATTGTCAACGGTGGTGGTGGATTGTGAGGCCGAAGAAGAGAGCTGGCTGACTTCTTCAGCGCCTTGTTTAATTTGGGTGGATGTGGCAGACAGCGACTGAGACGCGTTCATGACGTCCTGGGCGCTGGCTTTGAGGTTGGCGACGATTTCGCGGAAGGAGACGACCATCTCGTTAAACGAGGTGCTGACGCGGCTTAACTCGTCGCGGGTGTCGACGGGCGCTTCGGCGGTCAGGTCGCCTTGCGCCACGGCGGCGGTGACGCGTTGCAGGCGGCTCACTGTCCCTGTCACAGACAGGTAAAATCCTGTCATAAAGTAGGCGACCGCTAACAGTACGCAAGCAGTAATCCATAAAGTTTGATTTAATGGCGCCCGCGTTTGCTGGATGCGCTTTTCAACAAGCTTATCAAATACCTGAATCACGTCATCGAAGAGCGGTTCCTGAGCGCTTGTCGCCAAATCAACTTGGTTGCGGAATATATGGTTGGGAGTTTGAAAACTCTGAGGACGTAAAAAGCGTTTGAGAATGTCTTTTTCCAAAGAATTCATCAGAGGATTTGTACGGACTGCATAATCTGATCGCGCTTTCTTAAGAGCAATAACGCTTTCGCTGTCCTGAGTACGGGCAATAATCCGGTCCAGATTGTCGAGCGCCTGATGCGTATTGTGAATAAAAGCATCTCCAGCCACAGGCAACTCACGGGCTGAGCGCGCGTCCAGTTGCCGGCTTGTCATTAATCCATCCACCGTCCGCTCTAAAGCCGGTAGCACTTTGACGCTTTTTACCACCTGATCATATAAAATAGTGCCTAAGTAGTAGGTGTTTTCTTCGGGGTCAAGCGTAATTTGTCCTTTATCTGCGGCGTCTTGGAGCAGTTGCGACGCAAGACTAACGGCTTGGGCTTCTTTTGCTTTCCATCCCTCTGAATTTATAAGCCTTATAAAAGGCTGTGCTTGTTCATTCAACTGGAGATCGCTTCCAAACTGTTGTTGTTTTTCCTGTACGGTTTTAGACAAGGCTAAAATATCAGCCTCTAATTGACGCAGGGTGTTGGCCCCTTCTTCATTGCTGATTTTACCTGTTTGAATTTTTTTAACGGTGAGTTCGTGCGCTAACAGTTTGAACATCAGCGACTTGAGGGGACGCATGTACTCACTTGCCATGAGTTCACTTTTAGAAAGTGTCTCGGTTGTGTTGACGAAACCGTAAAAATTCCATAAGGGTTGAGCGACTATTATCAGAAACAAAATGCCGACGATGCTAAATTTTTGAGGATATGTCAGTCGGCCGACCCCTTTTATTGCAGGCGAAAAGAACGAGTGAAACGCTCTGAACATCATCAATTTTTCTCCTGCTTGCTCTACAGCTTAAGTAGAGGCGGCTGACTCATCTTTTTACAGGCTGTTTGGCGGCATCTTTAAGGGCATTATAGGAAGTCGATTGTCTCTCCAATTCCTTCTAATGGATGATTTAGAGAATCGGGGGAATGCGGTTTGTCGCCTTTGCCACTGAGATTGGACTGGATTAGCCATTTGGGCAATGGCTTAATAGCTAATCTGTTTATCAGACGGTCTTGGGTATGATAGGAGCTGTCAACAAACCGTGACGCTGACTCTCTTCGGGCTGAATTTTCTTTGCGAATTCTCTTCTTTCTCCTCCCGTATGCCCGAACGCCGCCTCTCTCTCGGAAAATTTGCTTCTCAGGCTTGCGTCTGCGTGCTTTTGGCAGGCTTTTTGCCGAGAAAGAGGCGGTCGCGCTCCCGGCCTATCACGCCAAGCAGATCAGGAAAGGGCTCCTCGTATGACATCCCCCTCGCCTCGTCAGGAAACGCATCGTCCCGAAGTCGAAGCGCTGATCAATTTATGGAAAGATCGCCCCGGCAACCTTATTATGGCGCTCCACGAAATCGAGAAGTCGCTCGGGTATGTGCCGCGCGATATTTCCCAGCAACTGGCGCGCGGTTTGAATGTGCCCTTGGCCCAGATTTACGAAGTTCTTACGTTCTATAACTATTTTCGCCTCACGCCCCCCGCGAAAAACAAGATTCAAGTGTGTATGGGGACGGCCTGCTACATCAAGGGCTCTGGCGATATTCTCGAGACGCTCAAAGCGCAATTGGGCGTTCAGGAAGGCGAAATCACGCCGGACGGGGCGTTTGAAATTGAAAATGTCCGCTGTATTGGCTGTTGCGGGCTTTCGCCCGTGATTAAAGTGGGCGAGAAGGTCTACGGCAAAGTAAAGCCGGATGACGTGACCGCTATCCTTTCAAATTATAGCGCTTAGCTTCTTCTTACGCTCAAGAAACACGATTAAGTAAGGAAACCGCCGCGATGAAAAAGACGCTCGACGACCTGCAACGCATCAAAGCCGAACGCCAGGGTATGCAAGAAGAATGGATCAAAGTCTGTATGAGTAGCGGCGGCGTCGCCGCCGGGTCGGAAGACGTCATGGCCGCCGTTGAAGACGAGTTGGCGCAGCGATCGCTGGCCGTTAAGGCCTTGCGTAAAATGGGCTGTATTGGCTGCTGTCACGCCGATCCTGTCGTCGAAGTCAAGCCAAAGGGTGGCAAGCCCACGATTTATGAGCGCGTTACTCCTGAACAGGCGCGTGAAATCGTCGCTCAGCATTTTCAGGGCGGCCAGGCACTGGAATCTTCAACACCTACCGATGAGATGTTCCCGCACCAGGTGCGCATCGCATTGCGCAATTGCGGTATCGTAGACCCCGAATGCATCGACGACTACATTGCCCATGACGGTTACAGCGGCTTGCGGCATCTGCTGGCCGATGCGGGTCCGGCAGGCGTCATCGAAGAAATGCGCCTTTCCGGCTTGCGCGGACGCGGTGGAGCGGGATTCCCCACGTGGGTGAAGTGGAATTTTGCTAACAAAAAGCAAGCCGACGTAAAATATATGATTTGTAACGGCGACGAGGGCGATCCGGGCGCTTACATGGATCGCAGCATCATGGAAAGCGATCCGCATGGCGTCGTCGAAGGCATGATCCTCGCCGGATTCGCGGTCGGCGCCCGCCAGGGATATTTTTACATCCGCGCAGAGTATCCGTTGGCGATTGAGCGTGTTCAGAAGGCTATCGACGCTGCGCGCTCGTACGGCTTTCTGGGCGAGCGCATTTTAGGAACCGAGTTTTCTTACGATCTGGAAATTCGCCTGGGGGCCGGCGCCTTCGTCTGCGGTGAAGAAACGGCTTTGATCGCCTCTATCGAAGGCAAGCGCGGGACGCCGCGTCCACGCCCGCCCTATCCTACCGATTGCGGCTTGTGGGGCCATCCCACCGTGATTAACAACGTGGAAACCCTTTCTAACGTAACGGCGATTCTTCAGCGTGGCGGCGCCTGGTATGGTAGCATCGGCACGCCTGAATCTACTGGTACAAAAGTGTTCGCTTTGACCGGCAAAGTGAAGAACTCCGGCCTGATCGAAATCCCCATGGGCACAACCCTGCGAGAGATTGTCTTTGATATCGGGGGCGGACCCATTTCCGCCAAGCCGTTTATGGCCGTTCAAACCGGCGGCCCCTCCGGCGGCCTGATTACCAAAGAGCATCTTGATACGCCGCTGACGTATGAAAATCTCCAGAAGCTGGGCTCCATCATGGGCTCCGGTGGGATGATTGTCATTGATGAGGGCGACTGCGTCGTCGATCTTGCCAAATTCTATATTGGTTTCTGCGCTGAGGAATCCTGCGGAAAGTGCGCGCCCTGCCGCGTGGGCGGTAAGCGTATGCAGGAGATTCTGGAAGCTATCAGCGAAGGGCGCGCTCAAATGTCGGATCTTGATAAGCTCAAGAAGCTGGCGCACGCGATGCAAAAGGCCTCGCTGTGTGGCTTGGGCCAGACCGCGCCGAATCCGGTGCTGTCCACGATTCGCCAGTACGCTGAAGAATATCGTCAGCACATCGAAGATCGTACCTGTCGCGCGCGTCGTTGCGTGGCGCTGGTCAAATACCAGATGGAGCTGAAGAAGCAAAAGGCCGCCGCCGCTCCTGCGGGCGCTGCTTCCTGAGTCTGATTTTGTCTCTCCCATAATGAGAGCGTCCTGACATTTAGCCGTATGTAACTGGTAAGGAACAGAGCCATGGCGCCCACCGCAACTGCACCCCAAACCCTCACTGCCCAGATTGACGGCCTTGACGTCGCCATTCAGGCGGGAGAAACCATCCTTGACGCCGCCAAGCGCGCGCATGTCCGCATCCCTACGCTGTGTAAGCACCCGGATGTGCATGCCACCGCCGCCTGTGGTATCTGCGTGGTCAAGGTGGGTAACTCCAACAAAATGCTGCGCGCTTGCTGCACACCGATTGAAGCCGGTATGAGCATCGTGACGCAGGATCCTGAGATCGTCGAGATTCGGAAGTCAGTCGTTGAGTTAATTCTCTCCAATCACCCCAACGAATGCTTCACTTGCGGCCGTAATACCAATTGCGAACTTCAATCGTTGGCGGCGACGTTCGGCGTACGAGAAACTCCGTTTGGCGTAAAAGCCCCTGATCATTCGCGCGACGACGACTCCACCCGGTCGATCGTGCTGGAGCCTAACAAGTGTATTAGCTGCGGCCGCTGCGTTGATATTTGCCAGAATGTCCAAAACGTATGGGCGCTTTCTTTCCTGAATCGTGGCATCAATATTCAGATGGCGCCGGCAGGAGACATTTTGCTTGCCGATAGCCCGTGCGTCCGCTGCGGCCAGTGCTCTGCGCATTGCCCGACTGGCGCGATTCATGAATACGACCAGACCGACGAAGTCTGGAATATGCTGCAGAACAAAGATCTTCACGTCGTAGCGCAAATCGCTCCGGCGGTGCGCGTGGCGCTAGGCGAATGTTTCGGCCTGGAGCCGGGCGTGAATCTCACCAAACAGATTTACGCAGCCCTGCGGCGCTTGGGCTTCCATACGGTATTTGATACCAACTTCAGCGCCGATCTCACGATCATGGAAGAGGCCGCCGAGTTCGTCGAGCGCTTCGCCAACGGCAAGGGCGTTCTGCCGCTGATTACTACCTGTTGCCCTTCATGGGTGGACTTCATGGAGAAGTATCACAGCGACATGATCGCCCACTTCTCTTCATGCAAATCGCCCCAAATGATGCTGGGCGCTTTGGCTAAAACCTATTTTGCCGAGAAGCGGCAACTCGATCCCGCCAATATGCGCGTGGTGTCAGTCATGCCGTGTACCGCGAAGAAGTACGAAGTGAATCGCTCGGAAGAAATGCGCTCTTCTGGTTTCCAGGATGTAGACGTCTCGATTACCACGCGGGAACTGGCCCGCATGATTAAGCAAGCCGGTATCGACCTGCTGAATCTGGATCCAGAAGAATCAGATCATCTCATGGGTAACTATAGCGGCGCTGGAACCATTTTTGCCAATACGGGCGGCGTTATGGAAGCGGCTCTGCGCACCGCGTATTTTAATGTGACCGGTCAGAACCTCTCAAATCCTGACATTCTGGCGACCCGCGGCTTGGAAGGCGTGAAAGAGGGCGCTGTCGACGTCAACGGCACGGAAGTGCGCGTGGCAGTGGCGCACGGTCTGGGCAACGTGGAAGCCGTTATCAACCGCGTGCGCGAAGCCAAGGAAAAAGGCGAACCCTTGCCGTGGCACTTTATTGAGGTTATGGCTTGCCCTGGCGGCTGTATTGGCGGTGGCGGACAGCCCTACGGCGTGACCGACGGCACGCGCGAAAAGCGGATGAAGGGTATTTACGACGAAGATAAGTCCCTGCATGTGCGCTGTTCGCACGAAAACTACTATATTAATCAGGTTTATGATGACTTTCTCGGTAAGCCGCTCAGTGAGAAGTCGCATCATTTGCTGCATACGCACTATGTGCCGCGTCCCATGTATCTTAAATAGACACGCGTCCAGACGCTGCTCAAACGTTCTGTTCTTCTTGTCAAATCCCCGCCTCGTCTTTTCCGCAAGCGGGGATTTGGCCTTTGGGCCGTTCCTGCTAGACTGGCCAGACAATGGATAACAGGCAATGTTTTAAATGACCTTTTCTGCGCGAGAGGCGGCTTGGGAGATCCTGGAGCGTTTTGAACGCCGTACGCCCGGGCGGCGTCATCAAACGTTAAAGCTGGACGCCTGTCTGGAGCGCGTTTTCTCTTCGGCGAAAAGCGCCTCATGGCGCTCGGAAGATCGCCGTTTTTGTACAGCGCTGACGTATGGCGTATTGCGGCGCTGGCTTCCCTATGAAGCCCGTTTGCAAGCATTAAGTCAGTTTCCCTGGTCTCGCGTGGCCCCCCCCGTCCGCGCGCTGCTACGGTTAGGACTGTTTCAATTGCTGGATGGCGACGAAATTCCTCCGTACGCTGCTCTGAATGAAACCGTTGAGCAGGCCAGGCGGCGCGGCTTGTCGAAGGCTTCTATTGCCTTTGTCAATGGGATGTTACGCGCCGTCCAGCGCCAACAGGCTGCTGGCGATTGGATTCCGCCATCGTTTGAAGCGGAACCTTCTGCGCATCTGGCGCAGGTATGGAATGTACCTGAATGGCTTGGCGCTCGCTGGCTGCTTCATTACGGCAAAAGCGAAACGCTGGCCATGGCCCGAATGTTGGCCGACCCTCCGCCGCTGTCGTTACGCGTCAACACGCTTCAGACATCACCGAAGGACTTGAAGACTCTATTGATGTCAGCGGGCGTGACGTGCGCCGTATTAGAGGACGATCCGCCCGAATGTCTTACGTTGTCCGGCTTTTATGGGTCGCCTGTAGCATTGCCGGGCTTTGCGGAGGGGGCTTTTTTTGTTCAGGATCGCAACGCGGCGCGCGTGAGCCGCTTTCTTGCGCCTGAGCCGGGCGAAACCGTTGTCGATTTATGCGCGGCGCCGGGCGGTAAAACCACGCATTTGGCGGCGTTGATGGCCAATCGCGGCGTTCTGTGGGCGGTGGAATCGGTCGCCGCCAAAATGGCGCGCCTACAGGAAAACGCCACCCGCTTGGGCGTGACTATTTTACAAACGGCTTGCGAGGATGCGTTGACGTTCTCACTCCCCGATGGGGGCCGAGCCGATCGCGTTTTAATCGATGCGCCCTGTTCTGGACTGGGGACGATTCGTCGTCACCCTGATATCCTGCTACAGCTTACTGAGCGCGATCTGGCGCAGTACGCCGATAAACAGCGAGCGCTACTCGTACACGGTCTGTCGTTGTTACGAGCCGGTGGAGAGGCCGTCTACGCGACCTGTAGCCTGGATGTTACCGAAAATGGCGATGTGGCGCGCGCCGTTTTGAAGGATTGCCCGAATGTATGCCTGTTGGAAGAACGTCAGTGGCCGATTTCGTCGATGGGAGACGGTTTTTATATGGCGCGATTTCGACTCGAGCAGGTACAATAAAGCCTATGTCTGACGCCTCTTACGCCTCCGCCTCCGATGGTTCGCCCTCCTCTTCCGACGTTCTGTTTGACGTGCGCGGTTTAACCAAGCGGTTTGCGATTCTCAAAGGCTCTTTTAACCGTGAAGCTGGCGCTATACAGGCTGTCAGCGGCGTCGATCTGGCGATTCGGGCAGGTGAAACCCTCGGGTTGGTAGGAGAATCCGGCTGTGGTAAATCCACGCTGGGACGCTGCCTTCTGCAGTTGACTCGCCCGTCGGCGGGCCAAACGATTTTTCAGGGCCTTGACCTCGCTCAATTATCTGAGCGCCGCTTGCGCCCGGTGCGCCGCCAGATGCAAATCGTCTTTCAAAATCCCTATTCCAGCCTCAATCCACGCATGCGCATCGGCGATGCGCTGGCAGAACCTTTTCTGATTCACAGAATTTGTCGCGGACGCGCTTTGAGCCACGAGATTACGCGTTTACTAGACCGCGTGGGTCTGCCGAAAGATGCGGCCAATCGCTTCCCCCATGAGTTTTCCGGCGGTCAGCGTCAGCGCGTGGGTATTGCGCGCGCCATTGCCCTTAAGCCCAAGTTTATCGTCGCCGATGAGCCGGTGAGTGCGCTAGATGTCTCTATTCAAGCGCAAATCCTGAATCTGCTGGACGATCTCAAGCGAGACGAAGGGCTGACGATGTTGTTTATCGCCCATAATCTCAGCGTCATCGAATATATTAGCGATCGCGCCGCCGTGATGTACTTGGGTAAGATTGTTGAGATCGCGCCGGCCGGCGAGCTGTATCATCGCCCGTTGCATCCATATACCCAAGCGCTGCTGTCGGCCATTCCGACGCCAGATCCCACTGCCAAACGCGAGGGGCGGCTTTATCTGGAGGGAGACCTGCCCAGTCCCGCCCACCCGCCGGCGGGATGTCGTTTTCATACCCGCTGTCCGTATGTGACCGATATTTGTCGACAGGAAGAGCCCATTGCGCAGTCCCTGATCCCGGATCACCTGGTTTACTGTCATCATGCCGAGGCCTTGCTTGCCGGTCGGCAGCCTGCCAATGACGTTGCTTGAACGTGGCAAGCCATTGGGCTATTGACTGTAACAATAAATAAATATAACGCTTGCGCCGTGGGGGCGGCTGGGTATATTACGCATGTAAGACATGGCGCTTACCTGCCTTTTTCTCAGATTCTTCTCTATTCTTCTCTTTTCCATCCTTCCTTTCTTACTGATGATGCGGCTGCTCATTTATTGAGCGGCTTTTTTTTGCGGTAATTCAGGGCGTTTTGCGTTTTGGCTGGTCACCGCGTACAATCAGGGCTTACGGAGTTCGAGTTTCAGGAGACGCCCGGTTTATGTCAGACGCCGCCCCGCTGGCGCATCAGGTCGCCCAACGTATGATGCTCGGTTATGAAGGCGCACAGCCCAGTGAGTCGCTCCGCTCGTTTCTGGCGATGGGTTTGGGTGGGGTGCTCTTCTTTCGGCGGAATTTTGAGGCGTTGGTTCCGCAGACGCCTGAGGCGACCGCGCAACTGTTGGCCGATATCCGAGCTGTTTATCAAGAATCGGGCTTTGCGGCTCCGTTTTTGGCTTTGGATCAGGAGGGCGGTCTCATTGAACGTTTGCCGTATACCGTCTTCCCCCCGTCTATCAGTCCTATGGCTGTCGCGCGCGCCTTGCGCGATGACGCCAGCAATGAATTTTGCGCCGAGGTTTACGATTTACAGGCGTTTTATTTGAGTCTGCTGGGGTTTAACGTCAATTTTTTCCCCACGCTGGACGTGAATGGCGATCCTCCGAATCCCGTGATTGGCGTTCGCGCCTTTGGCGACGATCCTGACATCGTCTGGCGCTTTGCGTCGGTGGTTTTAGAGCGCATGACGACGCGTCACTTGCTGGCGGTAGGCAAGCATTTTCCGGGCCATGGCAGCGGAACGGTGGATTCCCATGAGGCTCTACCGACCTTGACGTATTCTGAAGCCGAACTCGCTCCCTTTCGGCAGGCAATTGAGGCGGGATTACCTGCCATGATGCTGTCTCACGGGTATTATCCATCGCTTCAGGACGCCGCAGGCGAAGGCCGTCGGCCTGCTTCTCTTTCCAAACGCGTTGCGCAGGGTTTACTGCGTGATGAATTGGGCTTTGATGGCGTCATTTTCAGTGATGATATGACGATGGGCGCTTTGCGCGAATTCGGTGAGCCCGTTGCGTGCGCGCTGGCGGCGTTGGAAGCAGGCGTGGATATGCTCGTTTATCGCGACTGCGGCGAGCGCGAGCGACATGTGCATGAGGCTATTTGCCAGGCGCTGCAGGACGGACGGCTCTCGATGGAGGCGCATCAGGCGTCATTGGCGCGTATTCAACGCGCCAAGTCGCGGGTGTCGTCTATCAAGCCGCAGCCGGCGCTTGCGGCTCAAGTGATGACGCCTCAGGCTATTGAGGCTGTCAGCGATTTCATCGCTATGCGGGCTCTACGGCTTTCCTCGTCTCCCGACCTGCACGAAACGCGGATTTCTTTGCCCTTAACGCCTGAAGATCTCTTCTGGTTAATCGTCCCGGACCGTCAAAGCATTGCCCATTACGCATATGAAGCCCATGATTGCGCCGGTCTGGCCGACTGGTTGGAAGCTGGCGGCTTGTACCCTCTTACCCAGATTCGATATTCACCCGCCGAGCCGGTGGCGTTGCCAGAGCCTTCCAATGAGACGCCGGATGTCATTCTCTTTGTCACGTATAATCCGCTCCAGCATCCCACTCAGGCTGCCTGTTATGAGGCCTTACGCGCGCGTTTTCCGCAGAGCGCGATCATATTGGCGCAGGCGGGCGGCCCCTGCCCAGAGGCCCTGATGCCGCAAGCCGATTTGAGAATTGACCTTTTTGGCTACCGTCCGCCGACAATTAAGGCGCTTGCCTTGGCGCTGAGTCAGGCTCCGTCGACTCCTGCGGTGCGGCCGCCTGCCCAAAAGCCGATGATGGATCCTGACGAAGAAGACGTCGAATACGAACTGGCAGAAGAAGACGCCTCCTACTGAGGCTGGATGTTCTCGCGCAGCAAAGGACCGAGCACGCGGCGTCGCGCGGTGGCGATCTGCTTTTGTTTATAGATCTGGTGGGCGCTTGCCCCATGGCGGCTTTCAAAATAGCTGGCGCGATCCAGAATCTGGATTTCATAGGGAATGAAGAACCGGGTTTCGGCTGCATCCGAGCCAGAACGGATGCGGATCAGATGACGGCATGTGATTTGTAATGAACGGTATTCGTCTGAGCTGGCGGGGTTATGGCTTTTAAAGCTTCCCCGTTCGCCGTCATCGTCACCATTCGAGCCAAATTGCCGAAACAACGCGTCCATTTCCTCTAAATCTTGCTCTCCTCGCTCAATCGCCGCTTGCAGCGCATCATATTGGGCGCGAAATCCACCCAAATCCAACAGCGTATTACGCGAACGGCTCGGAATGATATTGGGAAAAACAATGACTTGGCGATCCAGCAACGTCCGCAAAACGCGCACCGCATCGGCGCTGGTATGCGTAATAAAGCGGACGCCGACCCAGTCGGTCACGTTTTCCGCCACGTTGCCCTTTTTGCAGAGCAATTTGACCAAGGTGCTTTCGCGGGTTTTCTGGCTCTTGGCTTCAAAACCGTAGAGGCTCAAGCCTGGGGCGTTATAGAGGCCCGGCAAGGTATAGTAGCCCGCCTCGTCTTTTGACAGGGTTCGCTCAAACAGGCTGAGAATCTGCTGGCGCGCTTCCAGAAATTGCCGGTAGTATGGCCCGTTTTCAATATGCGATAACGTGTGCATCACTTTGAGAATCGCGCAGGCCCAATAGCCTTCTTGATCCTGGCGAGACGCCATCACCATCAGGTCTAGCGGGTCGGAAGACTGGGCAAGCATCCGCGGCACGGCGGCGGCGGGCGAAGCCGGCTCGCCTTTTTCTTCCCATTGCGGACTGTTTTTAAGGAATCGTTCATTGATAAACTGCGCGGCTTCCTTAAAAAGAGCCGCAACTTCCGCGCGATCGGCGGGCTGCGCGAAGTCGTACCCATAGCTCAACAAAAACCGGGCGGCGTCTTCTCGAGAGTGCAGAGGGATTGAAGTTAAATCAATCGAAGAGACCCCGTAGACGACGGCTTCAAGCGTTTCCCATGGCATGGCAAGCCCTGCCACGTCCGTGGGGTAGGTGACGGGTCTGAACTTACGGCCTTCCCTGGGAGAAGGAGGAGCGGCTTCTGTCATAACGGCGCGGGCTTCCGGTCGATGGCTCTTTCATTATAAGGGCAGCTGCTTTGTAAATCTCCCCTATAATAGGGATATCGCTTTGCGTCGCCATCTCTTACACTACAGAAGAGATTGTCTCAGGACAGATCGTTTTTTAATTGCGCGCGATTAACCGTGAGGATTTTGCTGATGACTTCCCTTCGTCCGAGCGTCGTTCCAAGCGTTCGCCCTGCGATTGTTTTCAGCTTGATGACGCTGCTCTTGATGAGCGTTCAAGCCTATGGCTACACGCCGGATCCGCAATTGTTGCGTAACAAGGGCTACTCTCCGATGAGCGTGCGCGCCATTACCCTTCAAACGGCTCACCAGCAATGGGAAACGCCTCCTGCTCCGATTCGGACGCCGTGGCAACAGGTTAAGCGCAATATTTATATCAACGACTGGGCGGGCGATTTCGACGAATTCTGCGCGACGATTATTCGCGAGCGTCAATAGCCTTCTGGCTTGCGGTTTTACGACAAACGGTCGGCTTTATCGCCGACCGTTTGCATTTTTGTCTGACTGGCCGGCGCTAAATGAGGCCGTGCAGTAACAGAACGCCTTGCGCGCCTAAAAAGCGCTCCTCGTCCTGATCCTTCTGCTTGAGGATTTCTTGCGCCAGATCCAGCATGCGATCATTGAGATAGCGATCCAACACATCATCCGAATGGAAACAATCACGCATCAATCATATCCTCCCTATAATCCGTTAAGACCGCCTCTCGCCAGACCCGCGTTGATGTCACGCGAACAGGCAGGTTCGACCTTCGCCGGATGTGACGTATTTCCCCTTACAAGTGACGAGACAGGGCGCACGGGCGCCAAAGTGATTCCTTACTAGAATAAAAACCTCGACGCTCTCAAATTTGCCTCGGATGCAACAAATCGTCATTCGCGGGGATATACTTTCAGGTGGCTTTTGACGCCTCTCGCTGTAAAGACGGCTTTTTTTGCGTGAGCGGACAGGATAGAATAAGCGGGCCGAGGTCTGTTTGACTGGAAGGAGTGATTCCCGCATGGCCGCTTTCAAGTTTTCATCTCTTGCCTTTTCCTCTGGAACGCAGGCTCCTGCGGCCCCCGATTTGGCGAAGACCCCGCCTCGCAGCCCTGGCGCAATGCTGGGCCCTTTTGTGTTGCTGCCGCGTATTCTAGACAAATGCCGCGCCACGCTTGCTGAAACCCAGGGAGATTATCAATTCAATTGTTCACTGGATCGTCGTTTCTTCGATTTTACCCGCATTGACCCGACGTTTTTCAAGGCGGAAGTGGCTGGCGGCAAGACGGATGAAGAGATGCTGGCCTGGGTGAGAAAGCATAGCGACGCGCAAGACGAGTCTAAGATTCTGGCGTGGACGTATCAAACGCGCACCAACCGTCCAGAGTCGCCCGAGCGGATGGCTCGTTTTGAAAGCTTGCGCTTGGAACTATGCCCCGATAACCCGTATGTCGAGACATGGTTTGAGCTGCTCGACGCCGACGAGGGACGCTTTCCGCCGCGTCATCGATAAGGGTCCAGATTGCCCCTGACCCGACTCGAACGGGTACAGCCGTAAAGCCAACAGATCCTAAGTCTGTCGCGTCTACCAATTCCGCCACAGGGGCAATGAGGATATGCGTCATTTTATCAGGAACGACTGCCAAGAAAGGGTTGAATGCAAAGCGATTGGCTGACCGCGCTGGATAGCGTTTTTTGGGGAAACGCCGTGCGCGTATGGATTGTCGCATTTGTCACGGCCGGCGGCGGCTATCTGCTTTTGTGGACGGCGCGAACCATCGGGGGAGGCTATCTCCAGAAACTCGCCGGAAAAACCCCGATGGAGATTGATAATTTCGTCGCCGATCTGGTTTCTTCAATCCATCCTGTCCCCATGCTGTGCGTGACGTTGTGGCTGGCATCGTCGCTGCTGCGCCTACCTCCTTCGGCGGCTCATATTTTTCAGGTTCTGCCCTGGGTTGCCTGCCTGTTGCAGTTGGCGTTGTGGGCGGGCCGTTTTGCTGACTTCCTGTTTGGTCGATATCTGGCCAGTCGCGCTAGCGAAGCCGAACGCTTGACGGCAAAAACTATGCTCGGGCCTGTTCGTGCAATTGCGATGCTTGTCTTTTGGCTCCTGTTGCTGGCTATCGGCTTACAAAATATGGGTATGAATGTCACGGCGCTTATTACGGGCCTTGGGATTGGCGGCGTTGCTGTGGCGTTAGCGGTTCAAAACACGCTTAAAGATGTGATCGGCGCGTTTTCAATCGTCATGGATAAACCTTTTATCGTCGGCGATTTTATTGGCCTGGACGATTTCTCGGGAACTGTCCAGCATATCGGGATTAAAAACACGCGAATTCGCGCCGTCGGGGGAGAAGAACTGATTGTTCCCAATGGCGACCTTCTGAAGGGTCGCATCCGTAATTTTCGGCGCATGATGGCCCGTCGGGTTTCTTTCCAGATGACGCTGGACCACGACGTGCCGATCGATAAACTCTCTGCGGCTGCGTTGCTGGCAAAAGAAGTCGTGGAGAGTCAAGGTCCTCCCGCTCGCTTCGATCGCGCCCATATTTGCGCTTTTACGCTGACGGGACGAACGCTGGAAGTGGTTTATTTCGTCGAGAGCCCCGACTTTAATCAGCACATGGACGTCTTACAGGCCATTCAGCTAGAACTCGCCCGAAAGCTGGAAGAGGCGCAGGTGATCCTGGCGAGAAACGAAAGCCTTTTGCCTCGGTCCGGTTAAAAATCCTTCTCCTCTGAGATGACGAACTCTGCATCCCGACACGGGCGTAGAAGATGGGCTCGCCTATAATGAAGGCCAAGGATCCCCTTCGGGGAAAGGATTGGCCGTGGACGCGCGTTTTAATCCATCTCAAAATGAGCCGTTTAACATGTTGCCGCCCGGCGCGTTTGAGACGTCTGCCCAGCAGCGCGGCTATATTCACGTCTATACGGGTCTGGGTAAGGGTAAAACCACGGCCTCTTTGGGATTAACGCTTCGGGCTTTGGGGCGAGGCTTTCGCGTGTTGCTCATTATGTTTGCAAAAGGCGGCGATCATTACGGTGAGTTGTTTGCGCTACGTCAATTGCGCCCGGCTATTGCTGCCCGGCTGACGGTGGTACAAGCGGGGCTGGATCGCATCGTGTTTTCAAGTAACGCCAATGCGCAAGATGCCGAAAAAATGCGCTATGGCTGGGCGTTGGCCAAACGTGCCGCCCAAGGTTTGCAGTACGATTTATTGGTAATGGATGAAGCCAATATTGCCCTGGATTTAGGGTTTATTGATCGAGAAGAGATGCTGGCTTTTTTGTGCGACAAGCCGCCTGCACTGGAAATCGTCCTGACGGGTCGTCGCGCGCATCCAGATATCCTTGCGGTTGCAGATTTGGTGAGTGATGTGCAGCCGTTGAAGCATTATTGGCAACAAGGGGTGCGCGCCCGTCCCGGAATTGAATATTAAGCCCGGCATCTGGAGGATCTTTCGTCTGAAAGTCGGCGTTCTGGGTCTGCGCTTTGCTATGATGCCCTTGATATGACGACCTCTCTTCTCAATGCTCCCTCTCGCCTGTCTCTGCCGCAAGCGTTGCCGTGGCGCAAGGTTTTGCCGCGACCGTCGCTGTGCGATCGCGACGCCTTCTTGCTGGCGATGGCGCAAGGCAAGCGCGTACTGCATGTGGGCGCAACCGATGCTCCACTGACAGAGGATCGTTTGCAAACGGGAGAATTGTTGCATCTTAAATTGCGCCGAGTCGCAAGCGCACTGACAGGCGTTGATATTGACGAGCCTTCGGTGCAACGACTGCGCGAGACGACAGGCGTCGACGATGTGCTGCTGGCGGATATGACGGATCTGCCTGAGGCGTTGAATCCTCGCTTATGCGAGCCCTTCGATCTCATTTACTGCTGCGACGTTATTGAACACGTTAGCAATCCAGGCCAACTGTTAGCCGGGTTAAGGCGTCTTTGCCCGTCCCATGGGCGGGTGGTCATTACCACGCCAAACGCCTTGAGCTTAAAAGGCGCGCTACGACCTTTCTTTTTAGGCAAAGAATTCGCCCATCCCGATCATGTTGCCTACTTTTCGTTTTCTACTCTCGCCACGCTGATGCGTCGACATGGGCTGGAACCCACCGGATATGGCGTGTTTGCTTACCCGACGCCCAATGCCTTTGCCGCCAGCGTGTTTAACGGGTTGTATCGATTGAGCCCCAGTAGCGCTGAGGGATTCTTCTTGATTGGAGAGCCCGCGACTGAGATTACAGCCCAGTAATGGCAAATAAGACGCGATTTCAGTTTAACTTCCGTCACGCGTTAGAATATCCTTTCCGCAATTGGGTTGCCTGTGTGCTGACGCCTGGCTTGGTTTATCTGGCCGTGATGATGGCGGGATTCGCGTTCAATTGTGTCATTACGTTGGTAGGCGTGCTGGTGACGTTTGTCTATTTCGGCTCAGATGGCGTCCAACAAGCGCTTCAGCCAGATGTCTGGAACCCGACTATTTGGAGTGGTGTCCGTGAGCTGATCCAGCTGAAAAGTGTGTCGGACGGATTAGACCTCTTGTCTTTACCCTTTATGCCTTCAAAAGCCTTATTTTCGCTCTTTCGCATTTTGGGACAAATTGTGTCCAGCATGACGGGAATGGTTTTCACGGTCTATTTTTATGGGTTTCAATGGCATCTGTTGGACGTCTGGAGGCGGGAGGGGTTGGATGCGCCTGGGCCCGGCGTTCGTTTGATGAAAGAGTTTTTAAAAGACGGTTGGAAACCGTTCGTTTTTTATATGGCGATTAACCTGCTTGTTCTGATTCCTGTCATGTTTATGTTTGGCGCAGCGGCGATATTAGGTGCGAACATGCCGGATACGGTCGCGTATTTTATGATGATATTTTTCGTTATAATGTTGATGGGCTGTATCGTAAGCCTTGCGCTCTCGCCTTACTGGCTGGCTCCTCTGGCGCAGAGTTCGCAAACTCGAAAATTTCGAGATTTATGGGATATTTCGAAGGCAATCCAGTTGGTTCAAGGTCGTTACTGGCGAATTCTCACGGCGATGCTTTTAAACCTCGGGATGGCGATGGGGTATTTCCTTGTGACGGCCATTTTTGGGGTTGTTACCTGTTGCCTTGGTTTTCTCGCCTCTCCCTTCTTATTGTATGGCGCATTGCCCGTCAGTTGTTTACATTTGCTTGCGCAGGCGTATAATTCTCCGCTACAGCCTCTTTCGATAGAAGACGGATCGCTGGGTTCTGTTTGACGCCCGAATATATTTGATGTTAGTCGCGCCGCTTTTTTGTTGCGCGCCGTCCGCCACGTTTGGCGAAAACCACCGCTAACACTTCGGCTACGGCGACGAATAATTCGGCGGGAATCATGGCGTCGACTTCAACCAGTTTAAACAGTGATTGCGCGAGCGGCTTATTTTCGAAGGTGGGAACGCCTGCCTCTTTTGCAACTTCTCGCATCTTGAGCGCAAAATAATCCTGTCCTTTGGCGACTACGCGCGGCGCGGGGCTGATATCGGGATCATATTGAATGGCGACGGCAAAGTGGGTGGGGTTGGTCACGACGACATCCGCCGTTTTGACGGCCGCTAACTGCCGGCGCCGCGCCATCTGGATCCCGGCTTCGCGAATTTTACGTTTAATCTGCGGGTCGCCTTCCATGTTTTTATGCTCATCTTTGATTTCCTGGCGGCTCATCCGCAACTGTTTTTCAAACTCGTATTTTTGATAGAAATAATCTACGAGACCGAGTACAAAAAAAACGGCTGAGGCCGTGATCGCTAAATTCCCGACAACCTGTAAAATAACGCCGACGGCCACGCCGGGCTCTTGTCCACTGATCCCGAGCAATTGGTCTTGCGAACTGGCAATTACCGCCCACGCGCAACCGGTAATGACTCCCATTTTTAGCAGCGCTTTGGCCACTTCGACCATCGATCGCATAGAAAACATACGCTTAAACCCTGAAAGTGGATTGATTTTATCGAGTTTTGGCATCACTGCCTTGGGCGTGATCATGGGCTTTACTTGCACCAGATTGCCCAATATCGCCATGGTTGCGATGGCAAGCATAAAGGGGAAAATCAATCCGATAATGCTTTGCGCCGCACTGATTAATAATGGCGTAAATTGTTCGGGACGAGATGCAATCACCAGTAATTGAGAATAGCTATAGCGAGTCATCCCAAAAATCGTGTTGTAAGTATAAGGTCCCACCAGTCCGAAAATTGCGGTAGCGGTCGCCAGCATAATTGCGCCGTTTAAATCCTGGCTGCGGGCGACCTGTCCCTCTTTGCGCGCATCTTCTAGCCTTTTGGATGTAGGCTTTTCGGTTCTGTTCTCAGAAGCCATTGTCGCCCCTCTCGCTTACGAGACCCGCTGGTACAGGCCCAGCAGATTTTGAATAAGCCCGGCATATTGATCTGAGAGGTAGCCGTGTAGAAACGGGGCAGAAAGAGAAATTAATAATAATCCGAGCGCTACTTTTAGCGGCAGCGCTACCATAAAGATATTCATTTGCGGCATTACCTTCGCGACAAAGGCAAGGGCAATTTCTGCAATAAACAGAATGCCGATGACAGGTAAAGCCAGCGCCAGCGCCAGTCCAAACATTTCTGCTCCAAAATGCAGAAATCGCTCGAAGAGTAAATCCAGTCGCGTTAGCCCGTTACCGATCGGTAGCCATGAAAAACTGCGGTCTACAGCGACAATGAGTCCGTGGTGGATGTTTAGACTTAAAAATGCCATAAACGCAAAAATATACAGCAATTGCCCCATCAGGGGCATGACAGTCCCGCTTTGTGGATCTAAGAGGTTAGAAATGCTTAACCCCATTTGGAATCCAATGAATTCTCCTGCCATTCGAATACCGGCGAAAATTAAATCCGCCGTGAATCCGATACACAGACCAATGACAAACTCCTGAGCCAGTAACGCGCTTAGCTGAATCAAATTGTCTGGCGCATGATAGCTTTTGGCTGCCGCATGAAGCGGAAACAACGTGAGCGTTAAGCCAATTGCGATGGCAATTTTAATCTGCGCCGGGATACTCTGACCAGAAAAAAGCGGCGAGCTAACAAGCATTCCGCTCAAGCGCGTCAAAATGAGCAGAAATGTGACGACGGTGCCAACCGTAAGGAGATTTAAATCCATCTCTAATTCTCCCTGCGCCCGACTGCGCCGTGCGTACGGCAAGCGTCTAACCCCATTCCTCTTCGTCGATTAATGCGCATAAGTCATTAATGACGCGAGTAAGCGCGCTGTATAGGTCGTCATGGTTTCTACCAGCCAAGGGGCTGTTAGCACGAATACCAGAAACGACGCCAGAATTTTGGGAACAAACGTTAGTGTGGATTCCTGAATCTGAGTGACTGCTTGAAAAATAGAGATAGCTACCCCTACTACAAGGCTGACGATTAAAATCGGCGCAGACAATAGGACCATCAACCAAATGGCTTGCTGTAGCAAATCAATTAACGTCGTTTGCGTCATGCGCCTTCTCACATTGCTAATGGAAGCCCGTCACCAATGCGCGACAAATCAACGACCAGCCATCTACCAGCACGAATAAGATAAGTTTAAACGGCAAAGAAATACTCGACGGCGGCAAAAATAGCATCCCCATCGAAACGAGAATGCTAGAGACGACCACGTCAATAATCAAGAAGGGTAGAAAAATCACAAATCCTAATTGGAAGGCCGTTTTTAACTCACTAATAATAAAAGCCGGTAACAGTACGTGCGTAGGAACATCGCCTGCGTTTCGCGGGCGCTTAAGTTTGGCGAGCCCCATAAACAGCTCGACGTCTTTTTGCTGTACCTGCTTAAACATGAATAGCCTTACTGGATCCATGGCTTTGGAGATGGCAACTTCCTGGGGCATTTTTCCTTGTAAATATGGCTGTACGGCTTGACCATTCACCTGATTGAATGTCGGCGCCATCACAAAAAACGTTAAAATCAGAGCGAGCCCTACGATTACCTGATTGGGAGGAAGTTGTGGCGAGCCGATCGCTTGCCGCGTCAGAGATAACACGATCACGATCCGCGTAAACGCGGTCGCCAGAATCACAATTGCGGGCGCCAGCGTCAGTACGGTGAGTAAGATCAGAATCTGAAGCCCGTTACTGACGGCCTGTGGGCTCGCGGCCGAGCCAACCTTGATATCCAGCGTCGGCAGTCCGATATTTTGTGCCAGCGCGAGGGGCGTCGGGTAGAACAGCGTCAGCGCCACCATGCCCATTAGAATGCATAGCCACGTCCCAACGCGTCGATTATTGAAAATCCGTAACGGAACCCCCGTCATCGCCGAAAACCCTCGCCGAAAACGCCTATTCTTCTGACGCTAGAACGCCTTGAGCGTCATTCTACCCCTCTATTATGGTCTTTAGACGCTTTGAGCACATCCCCCGCTTAAAGGAGAGAGCGTTTCTCCCTCAAATTCTTCTACATGCACCAGCACGTCCTGAATGCCCGCACCCGGCATGGCGTAAAGCGCTTGTTCCACCGCATCGGCGATTCGATGCGCCTGCTCCACGGTTAACGACGAATCCACCTGAATATGCAGATCCACGAACACGTGATGGTCCATTCCACGGCTGCGAATTTTATGACAACTGCGAACTCCCGGCACTTGAAGCGCCACGGCCTCAATTTGCTTGTCGTCGAGCGCCGCCCCGTCTACCAATGCGCCAAGATGCGCTGTAATAATGCCATATCCGGCGCGGAAAATCATCACCACAATAAAGGTTGCCGCCACGGCATCCACCCACACCCACCCCAACTGAATGGCCGCCAGCGCAATCAGTACGGAGCCCAGGCTATAGACGTCTGCCAGCGTGTGTTGGGCGTCAGCCAAAAGCAGGGGGCTGCCCAGTTCTCGTCCGCGCCGACTTTCGTAGCGCGTTACCCATAAACTCACCAGAAGCGACCCGACGACTACAGCATAATTCAACCAGGACACGTTGGGAGCGGATATCTGTGGATGGATAAAACGATTAACGGTTTCCTGCAACACATTAAAGCTTGCCAGAAACAGGAAAAACGAAATAATCATGGCGCCAAACGCTTCAAACTTACGGTGACCGTAAGGATGTTCTGGATCGGGCGGCGAGGCCGACAGTCTTATCGCGATTAAAGCGACGACATTGGAAGAGCCGTCCAGCAGCGAATGGAAACCGTCCGCAATGAGGCTGAGAGTCCCCGTCATAAACCCCAATATTAATTTGGCTCCCGCGACCAGGAAATTAAGGCCTAGTGTTACCCATAATACGCGTTTAACTTGATGGGCATTGTGCTGCGTATCTTGAGTCGGCAATTTAGGCGTTGTGAATTGAATAGCCATGGCAGAATCTTTCTCAGGAGAGTAAAGAGGTGGGGTCGCCCAGCGTGCCCATATTCTGGAGGTCCTCTTCTGGTTGTTGGGCTTGTAGTAATTCGCGTTGGTGCAGTGTTATCTCAGATATCAGCGTGATAAACGCTTCATCGGGATATCGATAGGGTTCAATTTTATACTTGAAATTTTCAAATAATAAAGCCAGCTCGTTAACCGGATGCACCCACCCGCCGTTATGACGCGCAATATAGCGATCAAGTTTTTGTTCACGCGCAAAACGTGGGTTCATCGCCAGATTTAAATGGACAAGGTGGACGCTATTGAGTTTTCCGCGGCGTCCTTCGCATTGAATGCTGCCATGCCCGACCGGGCCCGGGAAGCTCAACAGGGCCGGGTCATTTCGAAACAGGCGCAACTGAAAATCAGGATACAGATACCCATCCCGAATCCACGACAAGTGGTAAGGAGCCGGTCCGGAAATCTCGAGCGGATCGCGCTCAACCGACGACAAATGCAGTCGCGGTAACTTATAGTGGGTAAACAGCTCGCTTGATAGCAGGCCGTCCTTAAATCGAGCAAAGGCCGGTTCTGGGAACTCATCATCATCCAGTCTGAGCACCCAATCGCCATGACAGCGTTTTACTAACGCCTCAAGACCGCCATTGCAAGTAGGCGCGTCATTCTCAATCGTGAATAGTTCGTCAGCTAATCCCTCACAAGCCTGAAAGGTATTGTCCGTTGTTTTGGAGTCCACTCCCACGACGATTTCATCGCTAAAAGGGCGAATATACTCTAATAATGGGCGAATACGGGATTCTGCATTCATGGTGATAATGCAGGTGGAAAGTTTTTGACGTCGTCCTTGCTCTGGAATTAGCGCTATATCCTGCCATCGCCTGTGCCAGACAAGACGCTCGTATAGGCCTGCAAGTCGGTGAACGCCGCGTCGCAAAACTTGCCGTTGCGCATCACGGGCGACGACTTGGTGATAACGACGATCTCGCAAGATCGCGAATTCTTCAGGGGCGCGCACGAAGCGGAGGGCCTTCTAATTTCTTGAGGGTCTTACAGGCAAGACTTGCAAGTATACTTCAAACCACTGGCCGCGTCCTCCTCGCTTAGTTTCCCCAAGGCGTTTCCCTTACGTGGCCCGGGCTTGTGGCCCTATCGGTGATCTTGACTTTGCCTTGTGGATGCGCGAGAGTGTCGCAAACGGGTGGCTCCTTAGCTCAGTTGGTAGAGCAGAGGACTGAAAATCCTTGTGTCCCCAGTTCAAATCTGGGAGGAGCCACCACTCCTGTCTTTTCGCGATGGATGGGGGTGGGCGTCCCGGTGAAGCGCTCGCCCAGCAGAGGGGGGAATTGCTGTGTTTCTTGATTTTGTGAAATCAAGACGTGATGAGATAATGAGAATTGTCCGACAGTATGGCGCGTATAATCTTCGCGTGTTCGGCTCGGTGGCTCAAGGACGGGAGACGCCGGACAGTGATGTGGATTTTCTGGCGGAATTTGAGGAAGGGCGTAGCATTCTGGACCAGATTGGGATGATTGAGGATCTGGAGAGATTGTTGGGCCGTTCTGTGGATGTGGCGGATCCGTCTACGTTGCACTGGTTTGTGCGGGAACGGATTTTGGGTGAAGCTTACCCGCTATGAAAGATGATTGCCTGTATCTTCATCACATTTTGGAGTGCATCCAGCGGATTGAAGACTACACCCAAGAAGGCGCTGAAAGCTTTTTAGCGGACCCGAAAACACAAGATGCGGTTCTGCGAAACTTGCAGGTGTTGTTGGAGTCTGTCCAACGTTTGCCTGCAGCATGGAAATCGTCCTACCCAAGAGAGATTCCCTGGCATGCGATTGGCGGGTTTCGCAACCGGCTGGCGCGCGACTACCTCGGAATTAGCCTGCCGCGCGTCTGGCAGGTTGTGGCGAGCGATTTATCGTCGTTGAAGACTGTGATTCAGACGATGTTGGACAACTCACACTGATTTTTGCAACGATTCGCCCTCGCGGGGCTCACAGGAACCCTCTCATCCGGCACGATAACAGGGTGTCGTCTTAACGAGAGGGTTTTCCTGTATGAGCGCCGACCGCATCGCCGCATTAAACGACCACTGCCGCAAGAGCATCCCGCATGGCCGCTGCTACATGACGCAAGGCGTCACCACACTGGCGTAGGAGAGCCTGAACGTCCTGCTCAAGGCGTTGCGGGAATTGAGCGCCTTTACGCCGGACAATGACCCATACGGCGAGCATGACTTCGGGGCGTTTGAGTTCGCGGGTCAGCGTCTATTCTGGAAAATCGACATGTTTGCCGATGACTCGCTGACTTATAGGTCGGAGGCTCCGCTGGATCCAAACGCCGTCCGGGTTATCACGATCATGCAGGCTGACGAGTATTAATGAGGGCCTCATCATGAAATTTAGCAACGCAGTGGCGCAGTATCTCGACAATCTGGCGCTGGAAGACGGACGGAATATTCCGATTAAGACGCGCCAGTTGCGTCAGGAAATCACGCCATTTTTTGCTGAATACGAGCTGGCGGCGATCAACCGTTTTGGCGTGGAGCGATTCAAGCGTCATCTACGCGAGAAATACCTCGCGCCTGCCACGGTGAACCCGCTATCTGGCGGTGCTTTCGCATCTGTTCCATAAGGCGGTGGAATGGGACTGGCTCGTGAAGACGCCGTGTAAAATCGTCAAATACCGAGAAGAGAATCTGCGAACGGCGTATTTGTCGCCTGACGATATTCAGCGCCTGCTGGCGGCGATCTGCGCAATCTGACGCTTAATAACTGCGATCTTATCAATGGACCCTGCTGGTGTCCCCGTTGGATCCCCCCGGCCCTGTGGCGCACCGATGATCCTCAACATGACGGAGGGCTATCTCAAGGGTATCGAGCCCTTGTGCGCCAAGCGAAACGTATCGCCGTTTCACTACTCGTCAGCGGGGCTCCATCGCCCCTCCGATACCGCCCGTGGCTCACCGTGCTTTGACGTTGGGGGGATTGCGGGTCTCCCCGTACACATACGGGCATTGGCAAGGGGGATACCGCTCCCCTTTCAAAAAACCCCTCGGTCAAGCTGTTGCGGTTGGATGAGGAGCGCCGTATGGCCGTTGTGTTACCAGAGCCGATACGCGTGTTCTACATCCTTCTCTGCCCTATAATCAGGATACTGCCCCTAAGCCCATATTTTTCAGTGGGCACTTCCGGCGGTTGTTGTCCAAATGAAAACTCAGAATGTGGCCAGCATTCGGTCAGGGATACTCAGCGTTTATAAGAGAGAGGTATTCATGTTAACGGGTGAAATTCGTAATCAGGTTGACCGGATATGGGACGCGTTTTGGTCCGGCGGGGTCAGCAACCCGCTTTCGGTGATTGAACAAATCACTGGTCAACCCCCAAAATATGATCCAGTTGTAAGTCAGTGGTTTGGTGTTGATGGGGTTCAGTATTCAGGCGCATGGAGCGGAGCGGAATGGGACTGAATACTGAAGTCGCGCAGCCGGAGCTGGTGGCTTGTATCCCAGTGAGCTGTGCGGCCTGACGTGATTGTAATGCTCACGCCAGTCTTCAATAACCGTCTGTGCTTCTTTGAGCGTATAGAACAACTCCCCATTCAGCAATTCATCGCGTAACCTTCCATTAAAGCTCTCGTTGTAACCGTTTTCCCAAGGGCTGCCCGGCTCAATGTAGGCCGTCTTTACCCGCAGTTGATACAGCCACTCCTTGAGTGTGGCAGCGGTAAATTCGCTGCCGTTGTCTGAACGGATATAATCCGGCAATCCTTCTCTCAGAAACAAGTCACTCAGAACATCCAGCACATCATCACTGTTCAGACGATAATCCACACGGATGGCAAGGCATTTGCGGGTAAACTCGTCAATCACGGTGAGCATCCGTATCTTCTTGCCACAGGCCAGCCGGTCTGCCACAAAGTCATAGCTCCACACATGGCCCGGCCAGCAGGGACGAAGCCGAATGCAGGAGCCATCATTCAAATACAGACGGCTCCGCTTCTTCTGGCGTTTAGGAACCTTCAGACCTTCCTCGCGCCAAATACGTTCCACTCGCTTGTGGTTAACCCGCCAGCCCTCAGCACGAAGCAAGGCGGTGATGCGCTTGTAACCGTAGCGACCATACCGACGGGCCAAACGGATAATATCACCCCGAAGCGCCTCTTCATCATCGGGCTTTCGTTTGAGATAGCGCTGAACGGAACGGCAAACGCCGAGCGCATGACACGCCCGGCGCTCCGATATACCATAGCGTTGCTGGCTTTTTACCACACAACGACGCTTCCGCTCAGCGCTTAAAAGTTTCCCGCTGCCGCGTCCCTGAGGATCTGCTTGTCCAGAGTTAAATCGGCTACCACACGCTTTAACCGCGCATTCTCAGCCTCCAGCTCTTTAAGCCGCTTTGCCTGAGAGATACCCATGCCCCCATACTCCTTGCGCCATTTGTAATAGGTCGCATCCGAAACACCCAGCTCCCGGCATATCTCTTCTACCGTCTTCCCCTGACCCGATAATACCTCCGCCTGGCGCAGCTTGCGAATAATCTGCTCCGGCCTGTGACGCAGTTTGCTCATATCTCCCTCCTATTTGTCGGTCTCTTCTTTTTACCTCAACTACGAGATAATTTCTGGACCGAATTATAGGGGGCGGGTCACCGTCTGCGATGGACAGCAACTCGTCGTTTGCATCGTAAGACATCGCATAAATTTTCTGGCCATTGTAATTGACCCAGTTTAATCGACCCGCCGCGTCGTATTCATACGTGGTGGTCTGCGACTTGGGATCCGTCGCGCTTACCATACGGTCCTGCTTGTCGTAAGCGTACGTCGTGGTTTGATTCAACGGATTATTGACGCTGGTCATGCGATCCCGGCTGTCGTAAGCGTAGGTCGTCGTGTGATTACTGGCGTCTGTCACCGTTAACAGGTTACTGTTGTTGTCATAAGTGTAAGTGGTCGCTTGATTCAACGGATTGGTGACGCTGGTCAGCCGGTTCAAAACGTCATAAGCGAACGTCGTCACATTCTGCCGAGGGTCCGTCACGCTCGTCAGGTTGCCCCGATTGTCATAAGCAAACGTCGTCACATGGCCCAGGGGGTCCGTGATCGTCGCCAGTTCGTTATGAGCGTTATATGTATAGCTGGTGGTCTTGCCAAGCGCATTGACGCGCGTCAGCGTTTGTCCCTTGGCGTTGTAAGTAAAAGTTGTTGTTTTATTGTCATGATCCTTTATTTGGGTTAAATTTCCCGACGCGTCATAAGTGAAATACGTATAATGCCACAGCGGATCGCGCACCGACGCCGGCAGATGCGGATGGAGGCCGTCGTAAGTAATGACATATTGATTGTTATCCGGTAACGTAATGGTTATCGGCAGGTTATTGGCGTTGAAATCGGTTCGCGTGACGCGAGAGAGAGGATCTGTTTTCTCAATGTATTTACCCGTTGGGGTATTGGTGAATAAATTGGGAGAGTAGAAGATACTGGTGGCGTTGCCATTCTCGTCTATTATTTTGGTGGGCATGCCTTGCGCGTTGAAATCGAACTTCTGATAGGTGTTATCCGGATTGTAAATCCACCTGAGTGCCGTTCGTTCCGGGGCGCTTAAGCGGTAAGCGCCGCCGTCGGCGTTGGTTTGTTTGACGACCGACCCGGTGGCGGGGTCATACTCATTGGTAATGACCGTCTGACTTTTATAGTCTTTTCGGGTGGCGATGCGATGGTCGCTTGTCCAGGTATACTGCATCACGGCCCCGGCAGGATTTGTGACGCTCAGCAACTCTTTCGCCGCCGAATACGTATAGCTGACGGTTCGCCCCGCATGGTCTGCAATCTGAGAGATTAAGCCATCTGCGTTATAAGCGAAGAATAATCCGCGCCCACTTGCGGGATCCTGCACGTTCTGCAAGCGCCCGCTGGCATCGCGATTTAACAGAAGATAGTTGCCATGGGAGTCTTCCCATTTAATGTAGCGACCATTGGCGTCAAAGAAAAACTGGGAATTCGAGAGTTTGCGGTACGTGGCATAGCTCAGATATCCGTTGCCATCGAGGCTGAGGGTGATGTTGTCTGTAAGCGTCGCCATGTTATTCGGGCTCGTAAAATACGCGCCGCCAGCTGCGCCGTTGCTGAATGGAATCGTCCCACCATTGCCCAGATTGACCAATAATGTGGTATTGGGAGCCGTAACCGGCTTTCCGTTGGGGTCTTTTGCAATTGTCAGCGCCATGTTATAAGCGCCTAAATGGGTTCCCACTCCAAAGGGTCCAATTTGCGAAGCGAGGCCTGAGGCGTACCCGCGCAGCGCTTTCATCGCAAGCAAATTTGATACCGTTAGATCCGTTTCATAATAGTAGTAATTCCCGCTGCGGCTATCCACCGGGTCATTCATATCCCATGGCGCGCAAGACTGGTCTTTGGGTTCTGGAGAGTCGGGGACGCTGGCGCAGCATTTATCTGTACAGGGCGGCGTCATGGGAACAGGGCGCGTATCCCCCGTTATTTGGCCAGAGGGTGGCGGCGTAAAGGTCCACCCAGGCTGAGCGCCATTGGCTCCGCCGATTTTAGTCCAGACCTCGGGCTGGTGCGCAAGGTCATGTCGGCTTTTCAGCGTTTCGGCAGAATATCGGTGTAACGGTATGGCGTTGGCGCTCAAATGGAGTTGCTTTTGGGCGCAATGGGAGTGATGAATAGTCTCGTGTTGAGTTTACGCGAGGAGATTTGAGTATGTCGAAGCCGTTGGAGCATCTGGGGTATTGGGAGGCGGCGATGCGTTGTGGATTGATGGGGGGGCGTCCTTTCAGCGAGGGTTCGATTAAGAACTACGTGTTGTATGCGCGCTGGTATTTAAATGCCTACGAAGAACTGGATCTGGCGCACGTGAAAACGGTGATGCTCACGGCGCCTGTGGGGCAGTTTGCCAAGCGTCTTAAAATTTACGAGTCTTTGCGTTGTCTGGGTAAATATCTGATCGAGCAGGGAGAATTGGATGCAGAATTTTTGAAGCAGATGGGCAAATACAAACCCCGTCGCTATTTGCCCCCGCGCAAGCTGACGGTGGATGAATCCGGGATTGAGCGGCTTCTGACGTTTTGCGACAAGCCGCTGGATCGTATCATTGTGGAACTGTTGTCGCAGACGGGAGGATATTCATGTGGAAAAGGGCTATTTAATCGTCCGGCTGGCGAAGTGGGGAAAAACGCGTCGGGTGGGGAAAATTCCTCAAATCCAGTACCTTGTTGTATACGGCCTCAGGAGCGTCTCGTTCTCCCCTCACGGTTAACAAAAGATTCGGGTGTTTCGGATGTTCTTGGTTTGGGCGCAGGCGCACGCCTATTTAAGCGACTTGCCGCTGCCAAAATCAGTGCCTCTGGGACGGCGCTTAAAATAGCCCGGTCGTAGAGTTGTCATGAAACGAAATCTGTCCCAGCGGACGTTTAAGCTGTTCAACCGCGCCTTGCAAGGCGTCGGGTCCGTCGTCCTTTCCCGTGGGGAACAGCGTCATCTGCTGCCAGAAGCGCGGTGAAAGCGACTCTGTAAAGAGTAAATGGCCATTGGCGATCAGGGGTTCGAGCGACGAGACGCGCTTGATTTTGTTGCTTTGCTGAGAGATGCCTATTACCCGCAGGTTGACGCCGGCGGCGATAATGGCTTCTTGATAGAGGGTCTTGAGGAGTCCCTGAAAACAATTCGTTTCCAGATACAGCGTTTCAAACCCATATTTTTTCTGGAGCAGGAGCGCCTGCTCAATTTGTTGCGAAGGAGGAACCCGCTCCACAATGGCGTCCAGGCAGTACACATATCCCTGTCGATCCTTGAGCGCCACAACCAGAGCGGCGTCATCGCCGTCGGTACTGTCGGCCAGGGCAGGGTCGTGAAACGCAACGATTCGCAGAATATCGGCAAGTTGGCGTCGCAGTCGCATGTATAATAATGGATGTTAAGCTCTAAATTGTGTGAAGAATAGCGCATGTTGAAAAAATTTCTAAAATGGATACCCATTCTTCTTGGCGTGAGTGCTGTTATCATTGCTACGAGTACTTGGTGGGTGATTCATTATCACCCGTACTGGAATATCCTGTCCAAGCCTTTAACGGCTCGAGAGGCAAAAGAAACCGCATATTTTGCGGTTAAGAACTATTGTGAGAATGCCTCAAGTCGTTTAAAGCCTTGTGATTTCGAGTCGGTTCATACTAGAGCCCAAGGAGTATCGTCTTGAATCTGCTTATCAATACTTCGTTTTCTGGTCTAAGCGTCATGAGCCCTTGGCAGTCTGGGTGGCGTTTTCCACAGGTGAGTATGAGCACTGGGATCCTCTTCGATCCCTTATTGTGATAAAAATGATGGATGAAGTGGTAAAGCGTCTTGCGATCCCCTTCAGAATCAGTCGAACTGGAATCGGTAAAAAATGAGTGTTGGATTTCAAATGTCGGGGATTATAAAATTTTTTGCCAAAAAGATGCTTTCTGGCAAAAGCCTAGATATAAAAATATTTAGAGTATTAACAGGGCTTCTTCTTTTATACCCTTTGTATTATATTTTGATTTTCCTGTTAAGGATAGTCACAAATACAGACTCAATGTTTTCTTGGTTCTCTTATATAATTGTGAGTGGCATTTTCTTTTTGAGTGTCGCGCTGCTGGTTGCTACAAAATTCTGCAGCAGGAGAAGAAAATACATCTTTTTTGTTTTTTTAGTCTGGTTTCCAATTTTGCCTGCAATTCTTTTTTTTGAAATGATTGTTAGGATTAAATGGTCTTTTTAAGATAGGTCATTTGTGGCGGGTCTTATTCGCTAGCTATCCTGAATCCATAAGTAGCTTAAGTTATAAGGCTGAAGCTCCTTAAATAATCGGTACGCCTTGCCTGTTTCAATTTCTTGAATGACAACATATTCGCCTCGTTCTGAGTCGTCTTCCGGGCTTTCATATTTCAAAGGGTATACTAAATAACGACTATCTGGCGACCAGCTAATCCCTTTAATATAGGTGATTTCATCAATATCATGCTGAAGGTCTTTCACCAGGAGTTGGTAGCGATTCGTTTTGAGGTTATAAATAATCTCTTGTCCTGGGAGGGCGAAGCGTTTAAGGCTGGGAGGAGAAGGAAGCTTTTCCCCGATCCTGTACCCCAAAATGATCTGATACTGCTGGTTTGGACTTATAAGAGGATTCTTAGGAGAGGAGGCGTTATATTCTTGGATCTGGGGCGTTGTTAATAATTCAGTCCTTCCAGTGCCAGGAGTATATTTTAAATCTCTATAAATAATCGATCCGGGTAATTTTTCTAGCTGTGCGTGTGTCGCTAGGGGAATGTTTGTCTCAAAGGATCTGTGCCAATAGATTGAGGGCGACAAGAAGATTATTATTACAGTGACAACACTAAAGGCTATGCCAAAAAATAAAATTTTCAAGGTAAATATTCCTCGTTGTAAAAAGGATGTCCGTTTCTCAAGCTTTATTTAGGAAAAAGAATGCGTCGAATGTTTCTTCCGACAGTAAATCTGCCATAGGGGTAAGCATTTCGAAAGTCGTCACGATGCTTTCGGATGTCCTGAAACATATCAAAATCTCCTTGGTTAAAGTCTCCATGTCTCAATTTTTCTTGTAGCTCGAACCACCATGTTTGAACTGGTTCATTGTTATTTTGGGAGTTTTCAAGATTTCCGGTGACACCACCAAGATAATGATGCATCTGTTCTTCTGGGTTGTGATAATAGTACTTGCCTGTGTTGTGGTATTTCTTTGGCAGGTATTTGTTTGTATTGTCTAGGAATTGATTTAAAGGAGAATGGACATTGGTACCAAAAAGAAGCCATAATTGCATCCTGAATATTTCGTCATGCTTGGAAGTGTTTGCGATGTAATCTACGATATCTGAAAATTCATACCAGTCAATTCGGTTACTATTTGTCGGTTTGTATTTCGAAAGAATCCATTCATATGATTCTCCCTCAGCTTTTAAGATGTTCAAAATTTCTTTATTGGGATATCCATGATTCTTTAAAATAGCGAACTGCTTTCTTTGAAAATAATATTTGTTCATCTCTTCATTTTTATTTTTTCCGTCTTTCGCGGTTCTTACTTGCCCCGGCGTGAGATGCAAGTCCGTTTTTTGGAAATGCCGCACGTCCTGTAAAGCGACTTTTAGGGCGTCTTGCGAGGCAATGGGGACGCGGCTGAATAACACCTCGCCAGTGGGTGTTCGGAGCGCATTACGAATCATTGCTTCCGCAAGCTTCTGCTCAGCATAAGCTTGCGCGGCATCCGCTTGCATGTGTTGCGCTTGCGATTGCGCGCCGTAGCGATGTAAATCAATACTGTGAAAAAGCTGCTTCATTTCCGCATCGCTTAGCATCTCGCCTGTTTGTACTTTGGGCCAGAGGTCTGTTTGCATGTGATAGTGATCGGTGTAGGTGGCGGGTGGTAAGGTGGCGGGCGCAATAGTGTCAGTCATAGGCGCGGTATGGAGCGGATTTGGAATGGCGCCGCCGGAATTTTTCTGTAAAGGGCGCTGCGCTTCCTGCGAAAAATTGGAACTGGCGGAAAGGGCCTGCATGGCCTGCCGGGCCGGTGTTTCCCATGCCTCTGGATTCGCTGAAGGCCAATACGATTGTTTGGGGCGCTCGGCTTGTTTTAAGGGCTCCGGAATAAAGTCCAGAGGGAGCCTCGTCGTTGGCAGGATCTCTGGTAGCAGCGTCACGGGCTGTTGTGGGGGCAAATACGAAACGAGCGTTTTGACCGGACGTCGGAAATCAGCGCTTGGGGAAGAAGGGGTGTTGCCGTATTGGCGCGCTGCGGCAGAGAGTCCTGCTGCGGCATACGGAGCTACAGTCGCTGCCACATGGCCAATTCCGGAAGCAATATCGCTCAATTTGTTCCAGATATTGTGCCAGAAGCCCTCGTCTTGGTCATACGTGATATTGCCTGAAATAACTTTGCCAGACATAGATGGTAAAACTCCTCATTAAGTGACCGTTTGGTTTCCTACTACAAGGAGCATGATATCATCTGTTTTTATAAAAGCATAGCGATTTAAATATATTAATGTCTTTGTTGGGCAGGGCCTTGGGAAGCCTTGGCCGCACTGAAATCGCCCCTTTTACGCCTGTGCAATGATCGCCACGCGACCCCGCTCCCGACTCGCCACCTCTCCCCAACCCCCGCGAAATTCTGGTCGGGATGACTGGATTCGAACCAGCGACCCCTACGTCCCGAACGTAGTGCTCTACCAAGCTGAGCCACATCCCGACCCGATGGAGCCCTATTATCCGACAAAGCCCGGCGGGTTTTCAAGCGCTGCGCGCCCGCGGCAACAGACGCTGGCATTTTGAAGGCCATAGTGATACAAACGCTCTATGTTCGAGACCATGGTTGAAAAACACTTTGCCGCCGCGCATCACTTGCTCAATTACAAGGGCAAGTGTGAGCGCCCCCACGGCCATAATTACGTCGTGCAGGTCTACGTCGTGCGCGAAACCCTCGACAAGGCCAATATCTCCTACGACTTTACCCTGCTCAAAGAGAAGCTGGGCGCGCTGGTCGACTCGCTTGATCATCGCGATCTCAATACCCTGCCCGAATTTGGCGGCGAAAGTCCCAGCGCGGAATTTATCGCGCGCTATATTTATCGACGCCTCAAGGGCGACATCCCGGAAGTCAACCGCGTGCGGGTGTATGAGACCGATACGCAGTGCGTTACGTATTACGAACCGTGAGCGGCTCCCACGCGACGCCAGTAACGTAAACTACTGGCAACCAACGCGAGGCCCACGGCCAGATTCACCGCGCCGCGCCAGAGATCGGGCACGTGGAGCCAGGTGAGCGCTGCGCTGAACAGCATCATCGCCTCGATTAAAATCCAGCTGGGCAGGGCGTAGACGGCGCTGGCGCGCTGCGGGCCTTCTAAGCCCTGAATGCGCGCAATATTGCGCTGCGACGTCTTACTCAGAACAAACAGGCCTTTGGCTGCGCCGATGACAACCGCCAGCGCGATCGCCAGCGCCGCCACCCACGCCGGAACTGTCGGCGCTCCTTGAGACAGGCGAATCACGCCGTTAATCATCAACGAGACCCCGCCCGCAAGCCATAGCCAAAACGCCAGCCCCAGCAATTGCCGCTGCTGAAGCCGAATCGGCGCACAATACAGCAACAACGCCAGAATCGGCGGCGTTAGAACACGAATCCAACTGCCGAGCATTGTTCAAACCTTCCCTTGCTGACAGACCGCCCGACGTCAAAGCGCGTCGCGCGCCTGCTCATCATACCAGCAACGGCGCCAAGCGCGGCGCGTTGTCAGGAGTGCCGCGAAATCATGTTATTACTGGGCGGACCGTTGCTGTCGAGCAACTGGTCGACGGCCAGATACATTTTGCAGTCGTAGGGCCGGTCTGAGAAAAATCGCTTGTAGTAACATCCGTCGCAATTGGCTTTGCGCAGATAGCACTCGACCGCAGACGAACTCCAGCGCTTAAACGTCCCGACAACCAGATTATCGGGCTCCAGCGCAAAGCTATCGTTTTCAAAAGCATCCGTCAGCACGGGCTCTAACTCCTCTATCAAATTGCATGCCCAACGTATCACTATCAATTTTGGGAAAGGGGCGGGTGTCGAGGCGATTATAACAGGCGATCGCCTGAAAGCAGTAATAAAAAGATACAATGATTTTGTGTCAAGCCCCAAAATCAGAGCAATAGGGCATTTGGGGCATGTTCATAATAATTAATAATTTTCAAATTATGCGTTAGATTTGAAAATCCTCCCGGCGAATCCTCCGCGACGCGCGCCTTGTGCTCCAGGGCGATTGGCGATCCCTCGCGAAGGCGCATCCGACTGTTGATATCGGCGCCATATCAGCAAATTTCCCATTTTCACGGCTTTTCCTCATGGCGCATCGGTGGTATAAAACACCTTGGCGCGCATTTTTACGCGCTGCGGGCGGCCTCGTTCTGGGGTGAAGACCGCTCGCGTCACGCGCGTTGGCTTGCGCGCATGGCGCTTCTGTTCTGCGGGATTGCCGCATCCGTTGCAGCCGCCTTTCCCTTTGCCGGAGACTCGCTGGATGGCCTCCTCCTCGCCGGAACAACAGGATCAATTGATTGCGCAGGCGATGGGGCAGGCGGGCGAGTCGGATGCGCAGCGCATTCGCAGCATTACCGAGCTGGGCAACTTACTGGGCAATACGCGCGGAAGCCTGACCAGCCCCAAGGGCTTGATGTGCCTGATTGATCTGGTTCAGCGCGAGGAGAAGCCCCGCATCGTAACGCATGCCATTGGCGCCTTGGGCCGTTTGCAAGCCCTCAGCGCGGTGATGATCCTGATCGACGCCGCTCTGGGCCTGAATCTGCGCGTATATGAGGGAGACGCCGGAGCCGCGTTTCTGCAGACCGACGAGGCCTTGCGCCTGCGTTGCGCCGCCGTTCAGGCGCTGGGCAAGATTCAGGATGAGCGGGCCGTGATTCCCCTCATGAGCATTCTCAACGACCGCGCGTTGAATTACCGCCTGCGCATGTCGGCGGCCGAAAGTCTGGGTCGCGCGGGCAATCCGCATGCGCTGAACTCGCTGATGGACATCTTGCAGGACGATCGCGAATCGTCGGTCTACCTGCGCGAGTCGACGGCCAAGGCGCTGGGGATGCTCGGCGATATTCGCGCGATCGATTCGCTCCTCGACCTGCTGGAAGCCAAGCGAGGCGTGCGGGATAAATTTATCTTTCTTAAAGAGCAGGCCATAGAGGCGCTGGGGCGTCTTTCGCGTCGAAGCGGCGATAAACGGCGCGTGACCGATAGTCTGGTGCGCTCGCTGCGCGACAGTGCGGCTTCTATCAGGCTGGCGGCTGTAGAAGCTCTGGCTGATACTGATGATCCGCGATTTGTGCCGAATGTGGGAGAGCTCCTGCGCGATTCCGATGAAGAAGTGGCGTTGGCCGCTGTTTCGGCAGTGTTTCGGCTCGGCGGCGAAGCGGCCATCCGCGAGTGGATTGAGTCTGACAACCTGCCCCAATATGTCCGCGACGAAATGGAAACTTACATCCCTTAAACAACGGGAGGAATCCGCGAGATGAGCGCTGTTAAAAGGCGGGTGGTTCTGCTGTCGGGCGGACTTGATTCCGTGGTGGCGCTCGCTATCGCCCACGCGGAGGGCGACGTCGCGCTGGCGTTGACGATCGACTACGGCCAGCGTGCGCGCGAAGCCGAAAAGCTGGCCGCGCAGGCGATTGCCGCTCATTTTAATGTTCGCTGGGAATGGGTCGCGTTGCCGTGGTTTCATCAACTCCTGCCCCCGCAGATGGCCCGTCAGGTTTATGGCGAGTCGGCCGCAGGGCCGGTGACGCCGCGTGACCCGGCGATCCCCGACAGCACGCGCGCGGTGTGGGCTCCCAATCGAAACGGCGTGCTGCTGAATATCGCAGCCGCTTACGCTGAGGCGCTTGAAGCGGATGCGGTGGTGTTTGGCGCCAATGCCGACGAAGCCCAAGGCTTCCCGGATAACACGCAGGCTTACCGCGATGCGCTGAGCGCCGCGTTTGCTTTCTCGACCCTGCGTCATATTCAGGTGGAAACCCCGGTGGGAGACATGACCAAAGCCGAGATTATCGAGCGCGGCCTGTCGCTGGGTGTTCCGTTTCGTCATATCTGGAGCTGTTACGGCGGCGGACCGCAGCACTGCGGCCAGTGCGCCTCGTGTGGCCTGCTCAGGGAGGCCGTCGAGCGCGCGAATCAGCGCACGGGCCAACGCGCGGAAATCCGCTTCGCCGCCTCGCCTTAGGTTCGGCGTCGGATACTCTGACAAGACCCCACTGATGACTGATGAGTGATCGCGTTTTCGGAGAGAATTTCTTCTTGTCTGAATTTTTCTCTTAAATTTCCTGAAGCCGCAGGGGCCGCAGATGGGATGTCGCGCCAAGGGCGGCCCGCCGCTGGGGAATGGTTTCGAGGAAGGAGCCCAGCGTGCATCGCCGGGCGCTTTCGTCACTGCGCGGGATCGAAAAGCGAGACCCCGCATTACCAGAGTTGCGATTTTGCAGAGCCCGCTCAGCGAACGCTTTTCGGGCGCGTTTAAACGCTTTATACTCTGAAATAAAATGCCATGGCGGCTGATTTTAGCCGATCGGCGGACTGGAGCGCAGGCGAATTTGTGGTACTGTAGGCTGACATTGCGTTCAGTGCCTTTGAAACGCGCGTGGTTTGATGCGTTTTTCATGCCTGCAATTTAAATATCGATTTTTTTATTAATGAGATGTGAACAGAGAGGAGACCCTTCCCCATGGCCACTGCTACCCAAAATAAATGCGCCACGGCGCAAAGCTACCCCCATATCAAAGAGCTCGACGGTATTTCGGCCGAGCAGATGGAAGCTCACTATAAGCTCTATCAGGCCTATGTGGACAACGTCAACAAGTTGTCTGATAAGCTCCACACGCTTGAACAGGGCTCGCCGGAATGGAATGAACTGAAGCGCCGCTTCGGTTTTGAAGTCAACGGCGTCTTGATGCACGACCTGTACTTTGAAAATATGGCCCCCAAAGGCGGCGCGCTGCCTGCCAATTCTCGTCTGGCCAAAGCGCTGGAAGAGAATTTCGGCAGTGTCGCGAACTGGGAAGCCGACTTTAAAAGCACGGGTAAAATCCGCGGTATCGGCTGGGCGGTGTTGTATCAGTGCCGTCACAGCGGAAAACTCTGCAACTACTGGATAGGCGAGCACGAAATTGGTCATCCGGTCGGCGGCGCGCCAATTCTGGTGATGGATGTCTGGGAACACGCCTTCGTGGGCGATTACAAACCCTCAGAGCGTCCTCAGTACATCGACGCCTTCTTTAAAAACGTCAACTGGAAAGTCGTCGAGTCGCGCCTCGTCTAAGTACGAGCGCTTTCTCAAACGACTTAAAAGCCGTCAGAATCCCCGTCTCTGCGTTGCAGGGCGGGGATTCGCCTTAATAAGGCCCTGTAATGGCGGTATTAATCCCGCGACGCCTCAGGCGTCAGCTCCCCGCGTAGATACTGGTACAGGAAAAACAGCGCGTACTGACTAAACCAGCGCTTAACGTCTGCGCGGGCGTAAGTCGGATTGACGCGGATTTCGCGGGCGATGGGCGCGGCGCCCAGGCCGCACCAGGCGATCCAGGCCAGCCCCACGGGTTTGTCAGGCGAGCCCCCTCCCGGCCCGGCAATCCCGGTGATGGCCATGCCAATGTCAGCCCCCGCCAACTGACGCGCGCCTTGCGCCATGGCGCAGGCGGTCTCGGCGCTGACGGCTCCGCAGGCCAGGAGAATCTCCGGCGACACGCCCAGCAGGCGGGTTTTTTCGTCATTGCTGTAGGTCACCACATTCAGCGTCGTATAGGCGGAACTGCCTGCCACGTCTGTAAGGCGCGCGCTGATCAGTCCGCCGGTACACGATTCCGCAACAGCCAGCCGCCAGCGCTTGTCCAGTAACGCGCGTCCGACGACTGCTTCAATCGTTTCATCCTCTTCGCCGTAATAGTAGGGCGCCAGGCGGCGGCAAATTTCTTCGCGAACAGGCATAATTAGCGCCAGCGCCGCCGCCTCGCTTTCGGCGCGCGCCGATAACCGTACGCGCACGTCCGCCTGACCCACGTAAGGCGCGACAGAAGGGGCGTCGCCTGTCATTAAATCGGCGATTTTCTCGCCCAGAAGCGATTCTCCGATGCCGAAAAAATGCAGCGAGCGGCTGGTGAGAATGGCGGGCGCTTCTCCGCGTCGACGCGCAAACGCCAGAAGCGTATCGCGTCCTTCAGGCCACATCGCGTACAGTTCTCGCGGTACGCCGGGAAACAACAACAACAGCGCGCGCCGACCGTCCGGGGCGTCCACTTCCCAGCGCAGGCCCGGCGCCGTCCCGACCGGATTGGAAATCGCCCCGGCGTCTGCTGGCCGCAAGGCTTGCTTGAGATTGGAAGGCGAATGGCGCAGCCCCCGCGCAATGAAAAACTCGGCAATGCGCGCCTCGCTGACGGGATCCACTATCAGCGGCGCATCAAAATACGCGGCAATCGCGCTGACGGTCAGATCGTCCTGCGTCGGCCCCAGACCGCCGGTGACAATCACGGCATCGCTGCGCGCCAACGCCTGGGCGAGCGCCTGCTGAATGCGCGCCGGGTTGTCGCCCACTGTCGTGTGAAAATAGGCGTCCACCCCCGCTTCGGCCAGTCGCCGGGAAATCCAGGCGGCGTTGGTGTTGACGGTCTCGCCGAGCAGCAACTCAGCCCCTACGGCCAGAATCTCGGCTTTCATGAGGCGTCGGGCCGTCCCAAAGGGCGGGGCCTGCTGACTGGAGGAGGATTTTTCAAGACGGGCTCGCTCTTTTTTAGACGCGGGATGTTTATGCCGAAGGCGTGAGTTCTGAAAGCAGCAGGGCGGCATACAAGCCGGGCTCGCCATGAGGATCAATCGCTGCGGCGCGTTCAAAATGGGCGCGGGCTTTGGCCCGATCGCCCAATTGCAGGTAGCAGGTAGCAATATCGTTATGCGGCCAGCCCTCTTCGCCGTCGCAGCGTAATTGTCGCTCATACTGATCGATGGCCTGAGCCCATTGCGCGCGCTTGCAATAGACGCGCGCCAGACTGTAGCAGGGACGCGCGTCGTCGGCGCGGATCGCTTGGGCTTGCAGGCAGTAGGCTTCCGCCTGCTCAAGATCGTCGCGTTCTTCGTGATGATGGGCGATATTCAGATACGGAGCCAGATACTCGGGCTCAATCTCAATGGCGCGTCGCCACCACTGGAGCGCGGGATCATACTCGCCGAGCAGCGCGCAGCACACGCCTGCCTCTGTGGCGTACATCGCGCGCAGACGCGGGCGGCCATGACTCAGCTCCAGCGCCTTGCGGTAATGGGCCACGCTCTGGCGGTAGTCGCCTTTTGCCTTGTAGAGCGCCCCGAGGTTGAAATACGCGGCCTCCAGCGACGGATCGGCCTGAACAGCTTTCTGATACGCGTCGATTTTCTCCTGTGGCGCGCCTTTGAGGCGGTCGGCAGTGATCAGCAGGCGCAGGGCTTCGTAAGAAGCGGCGACAGGGGGCTCGCAAAACGAAGCGGCCTGCGCCGACTGCGCAAACAGGGCCTCGTACGCTAAGGAGAACCCGGCATTGACCAGCTCGCAGAATTCTTCAAACTGCGGGCGCAGCCAGGGACCGGCTTCCTGCAGCGGGTCGGCGGTGGTTTCAAATGTGCGGCAGGTCCAGGGGGCTTCGCTGGCAAAGCGGTTTTCGACGGCATCGAACAGACGCAAGGTCACGCGGCACTCTTCGAGACGTTCGGGGGCCTCGTCATCGAAGAGCAGCGTCAGCGATCCGCCCAGCAGAAAGCGGGCGCCGCACTCGCGCGCGATTTGGCGCAATTCGGCGGCCATGTCGTCGTATCCGGCGCTGGGGTCCAGTTGAACGTGATCGTCTTTGGTCGCCAGATCCTGGCAGCGGGCGTCAGTGTAGAGGGCCAGACGGCCCATGACGCTGTAGACCAGCAAGGTTTCAAATTCGCGAACGAGCGCCTCCTGCGAGGCGCTTACCAGCGGCAGCAGCAACAGTTTATCGGAGGCGAATTCCGTCATGGGGAGGACTCGGCGCTTGGGTATCGATATCGCCCTTTATTGTAGCTGTTTTGGCGCCTGTTTTGGGATTTGTTTTAGACGGCCCGGCGCAAAAAGCGTCGTCGCCGTCGCTGAAGGCGCCAGCGCCAGAACGCGCCCCTGAGCGTCGATAATGGCGGACGGCCCGTCATTGGCGGCGATCGCCAGCGGCAGATGATTTTCGGCGGCGCGGAATTGGCCCATCGCCAGAAATTGCGCCGCCATCAGCCGATCGCCGTGGAACCAGCCCAGATTGCTGACGTTAATCAGCAGTCGCGCCCCGGCGCGTCGCTCGTCGGCTGACAATTGTGGATAGGCCAATTCCAGACAGACCAGCGGGCCGATGCGCGTGGCGTTTGTGGAAGACGATTCGCCATTTTCTTGAAGCAACGTCTGATCGCGCGCCCCGGCGGCAAACAGATTCTCATAGGGGGGGGCGCCCAGAACGCGCATCACCTCAGAAAGCCAGTTCTCGGGCAGCAGGCCGCCCAGCCGAGGCGTCGATTCACCGATAGGAACAAGCCGCCGCTTGTGAAACGCCTGAAATCCGCCCCTCGAATCGATCTGAATGACGCTATTGTAATAACGCGCCGTCCAGCCCTCATCCATCGTGGCGGCGCCGCTGATAATTCGCCAGCCGCGCGATTTTGCCAGTTCCGTCCATTTGCGGGCGACCTCATGGCGCTGCGGCGCGCGCAACGAGATCCACTCCGGGGCGGGGCCTTCTTCCGGCAGGGCAATGAGGGTTCCGCGCGGCCAGCGCGCCTGTTTCAAGGGAGTGAGATAGGCCGCCTCAGACGCCTCTGTCAGCGTCGAGGAAGCGCGAATCGTCTCAATGGATAGATTCCCCTGCGCCACGGCCAGCGGGGTCGGTAAATCGCCGTCTGTGGGAGTTTGCGGCCAGATCGCCGACCCTGCGGCCAACGCAGGCAGCGCCGCGCTGATAACGGCGAGCCGCAGGCCCGAATATCGCCTGTCTTGGGCAAGGCGCCAGCCTCGCGCCAGTTCGGCGTTGACCCAGACGATCAGCGCATCGAACCCCCAAGGGCTGGCGTCCTGAAGCGCGCCGGCCAGTTTCAGCGCCAGCGGGCTGGCGGCCTGTCCGTAGCAGAGCAGCGTCCACGGCGGATACAGCTCATTGAGTGCGCTATACGCAAGTAGTATCGCGCCCCACGCCAGAGCGGCTGCCAGACGGCGGGTCCATCGCGCCTGAGGCGGGGCGATCGCGCGATGCGCCATGGCAAGGATGGCCCAGAGAAACGCGCCCAGCGTCGCCCACGTCAGCCACATGCCCAGCGCCGCTGCGCGACTTTGATCGAGGCTTAATCCAAGCCAGGTAAGCGGATGCAGGCTGTTTGTCCAGAACAGGGCGCTGAGATGATAGCCAAAGCCAAAGCCTGCGCCCGCAATTGCTGCGCGCGCGAGCGTTTTGCGATGCCCCTCGTCTGATGGCGTCGTCTGTAAGCGCCGCATTAGCGGGATGAGCGCTATCCACGCCAGCGGCCACAAGGGCCATCCCGCCGAGGTGAATCCGGCCAGCGCGCCGTAAAACGGCATCGTCAGCGCCGCGCCCCCGCGCTTGCGCCCGCGCCTGAAAGCTTCTTTAATGGAGGGCATGAAGGTATTGGGCATTGATCCGGGTCTGGGCGTCATCGGCTTCGGGCTGGTGGCGTCCGAAGGCCCCAATCACTTGCAGCCGCGCCAATGGGGGACGATCCAGACGTCCAAGGATAAGCCGGACGCCGCGCGCCTGCAAGAAATCCACGCGGATCTCGGCGGCCTGCTGCGCGAATTGCGTCCCGATGCGGCGTCTGTCGAAAGCATCTTCTTCTTCAAGAACGCCAAGACGCTGGTGCCTGTCTGTCAGGCGCGCGGCGTGATTCTGCTGACGTTGCAGCAGGCGGGCGTGCCGTATGTTGAATTCACGCCGATGCAGGTCAAACAAACGATTTGCGGCTACGGCAAGGCCTCCAAGCAAGACGTACAGGAGATGGTCAAGACGCTGCTCCAGCTCGACCGCATCCCCCGGCCCGATGACGCGGCGGATGCGCTGGCGCTGGCGATCTCCTATCATCATCATGCGCGCTGAGACCGCGAAAATCCGGCTACAGGCGGGAAAGGCCTCATTGTAAAGGGAGCTTCATATCGCCTTCAGCTTTCCGGGCGCGGGTCGATAGATTCCTTATACGCTTCTTAATCTCAGAAATAACGGCTTCAGAGACGAACGCCTCAGACTGTCTATGCCGCTGAGAGCGGCTTCTGTTCGCGCGCAAAATGGGCTGGGCCACGCATTGATGATGCAATCATCAGAGTCTTCGCACGACGCCTGGGCGTCCGACGTATCGGGCGTGATGCCTGACGCATTCAGCGCGTGGCAGGCGACGGCGGCGTTTGTCGATGCCATGGCGAGCCTGGCGCCTGTTGCTCTGGCATCTCCCTCCTCTCCTAACGTATCTTCAGGCCCTGTCAGCCCGTCGCCTGTCCCGCTCGCAGGCGCGGCAGACAACCAGTGGCATTTACTGAGCGGCGCCGGCTACGATATGAACGTCCTGCAGGTCTGGCCCGATTACACCGGCGCGGGCGTCACCGTCGGCATTGTCGATCAGGGCGTCGAATATACGCACCCCGAGCTGTCGGCGCACTATAACGCCGCGATCGATTACGACTACGTCGCCGGGGTTGCCGACGGGAGCAATAAATCCACGTCGCAGGGACACGGAACGTCGGTCGCAGGCGTGATTAACGCCGCCAATGACGGCGTGGGAACCACCGGCATCGCTTACGGCGCGACGATTACCAGTTTTCGGCTGCTGGGCGGGGCGGGCATCAGCGGATCGATGCTGTCCGGGGCGCTGGGGCAGAACGTGGATATCTCCAACAACAGTTGGGGCTACACCCAGCCGTTTGCGGCGGATTTCTTCACCTCGGTCAGCGAAGGCGCCTTGCGGACGGCGGCTCAGAATAATCGCGGCGGGCTGGGAACCGTCTTCGTTTTTGCGGCGGGAAATGCGGGCGATGGGGGCGATAACGCCAATTATCACGAATTGCAGAATTCGCGCTTTGTCGCCTGCGTCGCGGCGGGCAACGAAAACGGGACGCTGGCCTATTTCAGCACGCCGGGAACCCCTGTGCTGGTGACGGCGCCGGGAACTGGCATCTATACCACCGATTTAACCAATGGCGGCTATGCCGCGGGCAATTACGCCTCGGTACAGGGGACGTCCTTTGCCGCGCCCGCTGTCTCGGCGGTGGTCGCGCTCATGCTCCAAGCCAATTCGGCGCTGGGGTACCGCGACGTACAGGAGATTCTCGCCTATAGCGCCGTTAACAGCCACGCGGCAAGCAATACGTGGGAAATCAACGGGGCGAGCAACTGGAATGGCGGCGGGGCGCACGTCAGCGAAAACTACGGATTTGGCTTTGTCGACGCGCTGGCCGCCGTACGTCTGGCGGAAACCTGGAACGTCACCCAGCCGATTCGAGGCGTTTATGCCAATGAAACCAGCGTCAACGCCAACTCCGGGACGCTCAATGCGGCGATTACCACCAACACGCCGTATCACAGCGTGATTCACTTCAACAGCGGGCTGAATATCGATCATGTCGAGATTCAACTCAACCTGACCCATAATCGCCAGCAGGATCTCGTCATTTCGCTGACCTCTCCGGATGGAACCAATAGCCTGCTATTTAACCGTCCGCCCGCCAGCAACGCCTATGGCGCGCTGCCGACGGCGTACAACAGCTCGTGGGTGATGTCGTCGACGCATCATTGGGGCGAAATCGGCGCGGGCGACTGGACGCTGAACATTACCGATCAGGTCGGCGGCTACGACGGCACGCTGTCGAACTGGACGCTAACGCTTTTTGGCGACGCGCTTTCCAACGACACCACGTATTACTATACCGATGAACTCAGCGTGTACGCCGGGGCAGACGCCTCGCGCCGGACTCTGATTGACGCGACCGGCAACGATACGATTAACGCCGCTGCGGTCACCACGGCCAGCGTGATTAACCTCAATGCGGGCGCAGCTTCGACCGTTGACGGCGTAACGCTCAGCATTCAGGCGGGCAGCGTGATTGAAAATGCCATCGGCGGCGACGCCAACGATGTGATCACGGGCAATTACGCCAATAATACGCTGTATGGCGGGCGCGGCAACGACGTTCTCGACGGCGGGGCCGGCGTGGATACGCTCATCGGCGGAAAAGGCGACGATATCTATTACGTCGACACCCTGCAAGACGTCGTGGTCGAAAATCCCGGCGAAGGCTACGACATCATCTATTCCACCCTCAATACCTACGTGTTGAGCGCCAACGTCGAGCGCTTGCAGTTCATCACCGGCGGATCCAGCATCACCGGCAGTGCGGGGGCTGATACGGTCTACGGCACGCATGGCGTCAATACCATCAACGGCATGAGCGGCAACGACCGGCTCTACGGGCTCGGAGGAAACGATACGCTCATCGGCGGAGACGGCGACGACGCCCTTAGCGGCGATCTCGGCGCCGATACGATGATCGGCGGAACCGGCAACGATATTTACGTGGTCGACAACCTCGGCGATACGACCGTCGAGCTGAGCGGCGAGGGCGTGGATACCGTCAAGGCGTATATCAGCTGGACGCTGGCCGATAACGTCGAAAATCTGGATCTGCAAACGAGCTTTAACCTGAATGCCACGGGCAACGCGCTGAATAACACCCTCAACGGCAACAGTGGGGCCAATATCCTCACCGGCGGCGCAGGAGACGACCGGCTCAACGGCTATGCGGGGGCCGATACGCTCATTGGCGGCGCGGGAAACGATCTTTACGCCGTTGACCGCAGCGATGACGTGGTCATCGAGGCCGCAGGCGAAGGCTTCGATATCGTTAATTCCTCGGCGGCGACCTACACGCTGCCCGATAACGTCGAGCAGCTCATCCTGCTGGGAGCGGGGCATCTCAATGGCGTCGGCAACAGCGGCAATAACTATCTCAACGGCAACAGCGGCAATAACATTCTGACCGGCGACGCAGGCGCCGACGTTCTGAATGGCTTCGGGGGCGCGGATACGCTCATTGGCGGGACGGGCAACGATACGTATGTTTTGAACGACGCGCTGGATACCATTATCGAGAACGCAGGCGAAGGCGTCGATACCGTGAATTCCCTGCTGGCGTCGTATACGCTGGGCGCGAATCTCGAAAACCTCAATCTCCTGGCGGGAATGGCCCAAAACGGAACCGGCAACGAGCTGAATAATGTTCTGGTGGGCAATACGTTCGCCAACACCCTGATCGGTGGCGCGGGAAGCGATGTTCTTAACGGTCGCGGCGGGGCGGATACGCTCTCAGGCGGCGCGGGGAATGACGTCTATTACGTCAGCGGCGGCGCCGAAACCCTGATCGAGAACGTCGGCGAAGGAATTGATATCGTCTACAGCATGGTTTCGTGGACGCTGGGCGATCACTTTGAATCCCTGACGCTTCAAGGAACCGCCAACATCAACGCGACCGGCAACGCGCTGAATAACACCCTGCTGGGCAATAGCGGCGACAATACGCTCGATGGCGGCGACGGCGCGGATGTTCTCAATGGCGGCGCGGGCATTAATATTCTGCGCGGGGGCGCGGGCAATGACGCCTACGTGGTCGCCAGCGTTTCTGATAGCGTGATTGAAAACGCGGGCGAAGGAAGCGATCTCATCAGCAGCTCGATCGCGTGGACGCTGGGCGCAAACGTCGAAAATCTCACCCTGCTGGGCGCAACGGCGCTCGATGGAACCGGCAACGAGCTGGCCAATATTCTCACCGGCAACAGCGGCAATAATACGCTGACGGGGCTGGACGGAAACGATATTCTCAATGGCGGCGCGGGAGACGATATCCTGTTTGGCGGAAACGGCTACGATACGCTGATGGGCGGCGCTGGCGACGACACCTTGAGCGGTGGCGCAGGAAACGATACTTATAAGCTCTTTACCGGCGCGTTCGGCGCGGATACGATTCTGGATACGGCGGGCATCGACGTGCTGAATCTCATTGAGTACGCCCTCAGCTCGATTCAGTCATGGGGCGCGGTCGATAGCGACGCCAACGGCTTTGCGGATCGCCTCGCCATCGATCTGGGCGGCGGGAACAGCATCAATGTCGCCAATTTCTTCGACAACGGCGGCGCGCAACTGGCCGGGAGCGGGGCGATGGAAACCATCCTGCTCTCCAGCGGCAATCTGGGCTTTGGCGACGTGAAGGCGCTGGTGGTCAGCTAGCGGCGCGCTTGATACACTGAGCGCATGAGCGTCCCCATTATCGCCGACTGGCGCGAATTATACGCGAGCGACGGCAGCGCGCCCGATTCTGCGCCGATGGAAGCCTACTGGGCCCGCCCGCGCGACGGCGCGCCGGGGCCGGGCGTTGTCGTCCTGATGGAAGTCTTCGGCGTTAACGCCCATATCTGCGCCATCTGCGAGCGTCTGGCGGGCGAAGGCTACTCGGCGCTTGCGGTCAACTATTATCACCGCACGACGCCCAATCGCCCGCTTGATTACAGCGAGGCCAGCCTCGCCGAAGGCCGTGCGCACAAGGACCAGACCACGGCGGCAGGCCTGCTGGCCGATGTGCAGGCGGCGATTGCCTTTTTGCAGGCCCAACCCGAGACCGCCCCGCGCGATCGCGTGGGCGTGCTGGGCTTTTCTTTTGGCGGTCATGCGGCGTTTCTGGCGGCGACGCTGCCAGAAGTTGCTGCTTGCGTCTCGTTCTGCGGCGGCGGGATTCCTGCGTTTCGTCCTGGAGGCGGCCCACCGACGCTGACTGACGTCCCGCGCATTGGGGGAGAGCTGCTATGCCTGTTTGGCGACGCGGATCCGCTGATTCCGCCGTCGCAGGTTGAAGCCATCGGTGCGGCCCTGCGTCAGGCAGGCGTTCGCCATGAGATTATTTGCTACGCGCAGGCAGGCCATGGGTTTCACCGCGACGGGCAGCCTGATTTCAAACCGGACGCGGCGCGGGATGCCTGGCGTCGTACGCTGCGACTGTTTCAGTCGGCCCTGGGGCCAATCCCGCGCGTTCGGGTTTGAAATGCGCCGTCGGCGGGTATAAAGGGCTTGAAGGGCGCCTGGCCCTCTCGTCCGCTGGAGGCGTGAAGACGCCATGAAACCCCGTGATGCGCTGCTTTGGTTGCTGATGCTTGCCCTGCTCATAGGGGCTGGCTTCTGGTTGGCGGGTCGTGCGCGCAGCAAGGCCCCGTCGCAGACCCACTCATACGCGCGCAGTTTTGAGCGCGGGCAGGCGGGCGCGCCCGGCGCGGGACGCGCGGCGTTTCGCGACCCGAAGGCGCCGTCGTCCGGCATCGACGCGGCCGAATCCCAGATTCACAAATATCAGGGCGATCGTTACGCGACGTATTAGCGGCGTCTCACGCAGAGGCAGAGAGCAGCAGCGTGTCAATCAGGCGAACGTCGCCGACTCGTCCGGCGATCAGCAGACGCACGCCCGCCCGTAGCGTCTCGCTCGGGGTGAAATCTTCGTCGTCGACGGCTTCGAGATATTCCAGCGTAAAGCCGTCGCGCGTTTCGCGCTGACAGGCCTCAGCAAAGGCGTCGGGGGCCGACAGGCGGCTCTGCGACGGCTCGCCTGCCTGACGCCAGGCGTCGCGCAGCCAAAACAGAATACGCGATAAAGACAGGGCGGCTTCTCGCTGCTGGGGTGCGCTCAGGTAGCGATTGCGCGAACTCATCGCGAGCCCGTCGGCTTCTCGCACGACCGGATGCCGAATCAGGCGCGCGTCGAGATCCAGATCGGCGGCCATGCGCGCCAGAATCGCATACTGCTGCGCGTCTTTCTCGCCGAAGACGGCCATATCCGGCGAAAACAGGGCCAATAACTTAAGGACGACGGTGGCTACGCCGGTAAAATGCCCCGGACGCGAGGCCCCGCACAGGCGATCGCTGAGGTCGGGCGGCGGCGCGACGCGCGTACAGGCCGCCATCCCGCGCGGATACATCGCCTGCGGGCTGGGAGCAAAGACGGCGTTGACGCCTAGCGACTGGCAAAACGCCAGATCGGCTTGCTGCGGGCGCGGGTAGCGCTGGAAATCTTCGCCGGGGCCAAATTGCAGCGGATTCACAAAGATGCTGACCGCCACCACGTCGGCTTGCGCGCGGGCCATGCGAATCAACGCGCCATGGCCCTGGTGCAGCGCGCCCATGGTCGGAACCAGCGCCAGCGTTTCGCCTGCGGCCAATTGGCGACGCCACAGACGACAGGCGTCGGGATGCGTGAGTAACTCCATGTTCGGCTCCTGCCGGGGGAATCCATCGGATAGAGGTGATGACGACGAGTCTTTCTCCAGAATACTGGAATGGGACGCGCTCTGTCTCTGGGCGCCATCACATCCGCCGATTCGAGAATCTGGAGCGTATTGCCTGATGCGCGGGTGACTCTCCCTCCCGCATCGGGGAAGCTTCTCATGAGCCTTGCGTACAGGGCGACGCGTCAGGCGCTTGTGGACAGAAAGCGACCCGTGCGCCTCCGGCATCCGTCAGGCCGCCGAAGAGCTGTCAACGCTCTCGGGGCAACTGCGCCGGATGGTCGCCCAATTTAAGGCCTGAACGCGCGTATTCTACGGTTGGGCGCTGGCCCCGCGGCTTTTAGTCCACTCAATGGCCAGCAGCGGCTCCAGAATGCCGAGCAAGGCCAGCGTCGCCAGATTACTGGCCGCCCCCAGCCAGATGTGCTGTTGCAGCGTTCGGCGATAGACGGCGCTGGAAACCACGGGCTTCACCAGTAGGTCGATTTCGGCGCGGGTGCGCAGTTCCAGGCGTTTTTCTCCGGGGCCTCCCACGCGCTTGAGCAAGTGCGAGCCATAGCGCCGATCCAGCCATTGCGCCGCGAAGCGCTTGATCACCGGCGTGCCCAGAATCCAGAACGCCCACCCCAGCCCGGAATCCACCAGCCGCTCGCGGTATTCGTTATCGCTGCGCGACACCAGCAGGCGCGCAGAAATCAGGGCCGCAAACATTGAGGCCATCTGCTGTTGCGTGGTAAAGGGGAAGCCCTTTCCAAAGTCATACAGATCGCGCAGCGTTCGCAGGAATCCCGGCTTGAAAGGGTTAATCCACCGCCGTTTGACGGTATCAAACAGGCCAACGGCTAACGCCAGCGGGGTGAGCGCCAGCGCCAGCGGCGTCCCCTGACCATGTCGCCATTGTGAGGAGACATAGGGCATCCACGACTGCTGGCTCCGTCGGGCCTCTGCCTGCTGGAGCAATGCCCGCTGATGCGCAAACACGGCGAAAGGCCCCTGCCGTAAATGCCCGCTGGTCCCGTTTTGAGACGTCGAGGTCTTCACCAGCCCGATTTCGCCGGGATAGTAGCTGATATGATCCACGCGCCGGGTCAGCCAGTTATTAAAGCCCGTCAAGGCGATCGTCAGGGCGAAGCCCTTGCCCAGCGCCCCGAGTTTAAAGCGTTTATTGCGCAACGTGCGCGCGATGAGTCCCTCGGCGGCCTCGCGCCACTCTTTTGCTGCGCCCGCTGCGGCCACGCTGGGATGACGATTCAGCGCGCGCCAGTCGTCCACCAGATCTTCCAGCCGAAAGGCGCGCCCGTTGAGCGACACGTCAAATTCTCGCTGGCCGAGCGTACGGGCGATCGCCTCGGCTGCCTGCTCTGCCGACGCGCCCATGGCAGCGGGATGTTTCGGCGCAGGATGCAGCCAGTCGGCAATAGCCCCGGCCTTGTCTGGCTGATCGCCCGCAATCAGGCGGGCCATCGCGCGCGAAGCGCTCTCGACATCGGGGTGATCCCGAATCAAGTCGCGCATGAATTCCAGCGAGCCGAAGGACATAAATCGGTTGCTGATGGCGTTATGACGTCGATCCAGCCACCACCCCAGCCCAAAGGCGGCCAGCCCGCTGACGATATTGTCAGTGAAAATCGAGCCCGCTTCGCGAATCAGCCGCTCGCGGGCCGCCGGGATATTTATCGCTTCTGGCTGGCCGAAGAACGCGCCGCGAAACAGGTCAAAGCCTGTGCGCAGCAGGCCGAAGCCGACAAAATCGAGCAGGAGCATTTCGCGCGTGCGATCGGCTTGCGCCCAGCCGAAAACCCGGTCGACCGCGCCGGTGACCCCGCCTAAGGCAGGCGTTGACGCAATGCCCCCAAAGCGCGCGCCCTCCCCGAGCGGAACTCTGGGACGGACAGTCTGTTGAGAGAGGGGGCCGAGCATCGAAACAGGATTCCAGCGCAACGAGGCCTGCGCGGGCCACCTTCTATAAAACCCCCTCAAAATCGTCCGTGTGCGCCCATTGGTATTTTGCGCGCGATTTGAGTAATGTTTCTTCGCGATGCCGTCGATTTTAACGATTCTGGGTCACCCGCTCGCCGACAGTTACGGCGCGGCGCTGGCTGAGGCCTATACGCAGGGCGCTCAGGCCGCTGGAGCGCGCGTGACCATCCTGCGACTCGGCGAGCTGGCCTTTGACGCGAGGCGACATCCCCATCGCCCGCCGTCTGAGGGCCTGGAAGGCGATTTGGCGACGGCCCGCGAGGCTATGGCGCGCGCTGACTTCTGGCGCATCGTGTTTCCCGTCTGGAGCGGGACGTATCCGGCCTTGATGAAGGCGTTTTTCGATTGCGCGCTGGGCGAAGACTTCGCCTTTGAGCGCGATGCGGCCTCCGGGCGCTTGCGTCCGCTCTTGCGCGGTAAAACCGCCGGTCTTATCGCCACGATGAACACGCCTCCCTGGTTGTATCGCTGGGCCTTGGCCGATTGCGGCCTGTCTGCGCTGCGTCGGTGCGCCTTGGGCGTGTGCGGCGTGAAGACGCTCGACACGACGCGCATTGGCCCGATTCGCACGCTTTCTGATGCGGCGCGCGGGCGCTGGCTGGCGAGGGTTGAGGCGCTGGGCCGCGCGGACGCCCATCGTCTGGCGAAAAACGTCTGATTTTTTATCGCTTGTCGCCGCCGGTCTGTCGCCCGAGGCTGTATCAGCCCGCCAGATAGCTGGGGCGATAGACGCGCCCAGCGGTCCCCGGCGAGGAAAATGTCCCAGGCGAGGAAAAAGGCCCGGACGGCCCGGCAGACCCCGGCTGTGTCGAGTCGGGCAGCGTCGCGCCAGCCGCCCCCTGCTGGCGCTTTTGCATATTATGACGGGTCATGACGATATTCAGCATGGGGATCGTCACGCCCAGCAACGCGATGGCGCCGACAATGCTGAAAAAGCTGCAAATATTGAGGGTTTTGGCCAGTCGCGAAAAACGCTTTGCGACAGCTGCGATTTCGCGTTCTCGAACGTCCGCGCTCAATCCCAGCGCCTGCGCTTCCTGCTTCAGATGCGCCACGAGCTGCGCTTGCCGCTGTTGAAGCTGGTCATGGCCCGGAATCATACTGCGAAACACAAAATCGAACTCGCGTCGCAGGCGTCCGGCCGCCGGGTCGCCGCTGACGCTGACCAGATCGTGCCGCAACTCGGCGGGCGCCATCCGCAAGAACAGGCGCTTGAGCTTTTCCGCCGCCAAAAACCAGAAGACAAAGCCGATAGAATCACGTACCGCATGCTCGCGGACCTCGTTGTAGCTGTCGATTTTCTGCCCGCGCCAGGCCGCAGCCACAATGCGCGAGCCAATTACCGTGGCGTAGATGCTCATGTTCTGCTTCACCGCCGATTGTCCGGGGCGCAGGTAATCAAACGTCCGCAGAAAAGCGCTGCGGGGCAGGGCTTGCGTCATACTCATGCGCCGCCCCCCGTTGCCGCCCGCAGGCCGCTGGGCCGTCTGGCCTGAAAGACGTCGAAAACGCTGTCATTGGCCGCCCTGAACGGGCTCGCGGGTCGGGCGTTTATGCCCCGCGCGCTGGCGGCAACGCTGGTCATGGTCCGGGGCCCGCCTTCGCCGGGGAAAAACACCTGCCCATGATGCTTTTTGCGGGTCAGCCAGTTATTGAGAAAGGCGACCGAGGTGGAGGCAATCACGGTTAGCGCCAGCGGCAGCGTGGTGAGCCAGCGGCGGTTGAGGCGCGCCAGCGTGATGAGCCCGTTTTCGCTGCGCGTGCGGGCCTTATTAAAGAGCGCTGCGCGAATCCGCCCGCGGGTCGCCTCGTCCAGCGCCTGGGCAGAAATATCGCCGTTGACCGGATGGCTCAGGGCGCGGTCGACGTACTGTTCGAGAAACGTCCGCAGCTCGCCCAGCGTGGTTTCCAGCGAGCGGTCTTTCAAAAAGGGCTTTCCGTGAACATCGACTGCGTGAATACTTGGGCTCATGCCGTCTTCAAGCGCGTGTCGGGCTAATTCTTTAGCGATGACGGGCGCATGGCGGGCCGAACGCGCGGTTTCGACCGCCCATTGCCGGTCGTTGGACGCGCGCAGCATGTCTTCCATCTTCAGGGCATGGGCGGCGTCGGGATGATGCGACGCGGCGGCGCTGAGCGCATGACCCTGGGCCAGCGCTGTTCTGGCTGCGTGCTGATGCGGCGCGTACTGGCTTTGCAAGTGTCGCCACTGGGCTGTCATCTTGCCGATATGATAGACGCCGCGATCGGGCGTTTCGCTGGGGGCGAGCATTGTGGTGAGGGCGTCAACCCCTTGAGGCGACAGGCGATTGCGGGCCACCGCGTCCACGCGCGCAGTGAGCGCCGCGCGCAACGTTGGGTTCTCTACGCCTGACACCGCCGCGCGAAGGAGTTGCGGGGCCAGCGCGCTATCGTTGGCCCGCAGGCTTTGCAGCGCAGCGCGTACAAAACGCTCGCGAGCGTCCTGGGCTGACACGCCTTCGCTGAGCGCGCGATCGAGCAGGGCGCTGTAATGCTCCATTGTGCGCCAGTTGATCCAGGGGGCCGCCTGCGCGCCGCGCGCGGCCTGAGCGCCTTTGAATATCGCCAGCGCCGCGCCGCCCGTCCAGCCAGCGAGAAAGACATTGGTGACCGTCCCCATCGACTCGCGCAGAAAGGTCTCGCGACCCATGTCTATCCCGCGCTCGCGGAACTCCAGAAACGTGCGCGGCAGCACCATGCCGCCCAAATCCAGCGTCATCAGGTTAATGAGCGGATTACTATCAATCACCTGAGCTGTCGCCGCCAGCGCATTGACAGCCGCGCCCGCAAAGCCGAAGTGCGGCGGCGTCGGCCCGGCTGGAGAGGGGCGACCTTGGATCGTTGTGAGCGCCATCAACCCGAAAAACCTTGTTAACGCAACGCGCCCGTGCGCAGAAACGCGGCCCGAGAGGCAGGCCGTCTTGCCCCAAATAAAACCTCCGACGGGACGGGGAATGACCCGTTTTTTTCAAAAATTTACATGCGACGCCTGTCAGATCGTCACCTTGCTGCGGATTGTTGCAATCGGCGCGCCTGCGATTGACACGGCGACGCCGATCGCGCCATCCTCAAAGACGCCTTTAAGGATAAGGCCTTTGCGATCGGCTTGCCTCGCGTCGGCCTCGCCCCTCCCCGCGCGCGCCGTCCACTGGGCGCGATCCGGCGACCGATCGCAGGCGAGTCTGAAGAAATGAAACAATTCCTACTCAACTTGTTGTTTAGTACCGGAATCCTATAGTAAAGTAATTCCGTCGGTAACGGATACTGAGTTTATCCGAGGCAGTCAGGTCGATGGCCATTGCGGCTTACCCAGGGAGTTTCGACCCAATGACGCTGGGGCACGTGGATATCGTGACCCGCGCCAGCCGGTTGTTCGATCGGGTGTGGGTCGCCGTTGCCCATAACCCCGCCAAAACCCCTTTGTTCAGCGCGGCTGAGCGGGTGGCGCTGGCGCAGCGGTGCTTATCGCATCTGGGCAATGTCACGGTCGAGGCCTTTGACGGTCTGAGCGCGACCTTTGCCCGTGAGCATCAGGCCACCGCGCTGATTCGGGGACTTCGCTCCCTGGCCGACGTCCCCAGCGAGTTCGCGATGGCGCAAATGAACCGGGCTCTCGCCCCGCAACTGGAGACGATGTTCCTGATGGCTGATCCCGCGTACCAGCATGCCTCGTCCTCGCTGCTCAAGGAAGTCGCTTCCCTGGGCGCAGACGTGGCCGCGCTGGCCCCGCCCCCGGTCATTGAGGCGTTGTCGGCCCGCTACCGCGACCTCAGGCGCAACGGATAGAGAGAGAGTATAACGAGAGACGATCGTGGTTCCAGAATGCAAGGAGATAGGCCGTTGATGAAGTTCTCGAAAATGATAGAGCGGATGGAAGACCTGATTCTGTCCGGCATGGGCGTACCCTTTACGCCGTGGACGGTGGTCAACGGCGACAAGATGGCCCCGCTGCTCGACCGCATTCGTGAAAGCCTGCCCGAGGAGATTCGCCACGCCCAGCACGTGCTGTCGCGCCGCGAAGAGCTGATTGCCGACGCCCAGCGTCGCGCCGAGCAGATGATTGAAGACGCCCGCCGTCAGGCCGACGTGATCCTCAGCGATTCCGAGCTGATGCGCGCGATTCGTGAAGAAGCCGACCGCGTGCGTCAGCAGGTGGTGGTGGATCTCGAAGCGCACCGCCGTAAGGCCTTTGAAGAAGCGGACGCCCTCAAGAATACCGCTGCCGAGGAGGCGCGCCAGTTGCGCGAAGGTTCTGAGCGTTATGCCGACACGGTCTTGTCGAGTTTGGAGCGTCAGTTGGCAGAGTTTCAGGGCGTGGTGCGTAACGGTCAGCAGTATGTGCGCAAGTCGCGCGCCGATGCCATGCAGGCCCTGCGCCCCGAGACGCCCCTGTCGAACACGGCCAACGCTTCGGGCCTCTCTGGCGGGTCAATTTCACCGCGCGCGGGCGGCATTCGCCCGGCCAATATTCCGACTCGCCCCGCGCGCGCCTCGCGTCAGACCGCTGGCGACTCGTCGCGTCGTATGAGTCTGCCGCCGCTGGTGAGCGGCGCCGCGTCGTCGTCGAGCGGCTCGCGCGACTATCTGCCGCTGGAGCGCCCGCTGGATCGGTCGGCAGATCGGCCTGAGCGGTCTTACGATAGCCCCGACAGAAACTACTAAGCCAGCAGAGACGCCTCCAACGAGTCGCGCGGGCTGATATCTCCAGTTTTTTTTCCTCATAAACCAAACCACTTCCATCGTCGATCAATCGCATCCGGCGGGCGTTTGCCTTCGGATGCCTTTTCTTTGGGCGGATTCTGGAAGGGGCGCCGGGTTGACGTTGGCCGCAGAATTGCATACGCTGGAAGAGGAACGAATAGAAGGGGGTCGTCCGTGGAGAACGGGGATTTACGACTGATTCCCCCAGCCGCTGATACCAAGGCGGCGGAGCGCGCGCGCGCAGCGGTTTTCGACGGCTCGCCGCCGCAACTGACGGAAGACCTGCTGGCTGCGGTGCTGGAGAACTGCGAAGACGCCATCATCGGCATTGACCTGCAAGGCCGCGTCTTTCTGTGGAATCAGGGCGCGTGCCGCATGTTTGGCTATGAGGCGCGCGAATGCGTGGGGCGATCCATTGTCTTCATCAGCCCGCCCGAGCGGCGATACGAGGTATTCGAGACCCTGTGCGGCATTGCCGCAGGCGAAGGCCTGAGACGGCGCGAAACCGTACGGATGCGTAAAAACGGCGAGCGCTTCCCGGTTGCGATTACGCATTCGCCGATTTTTGACGCTCAGGGCCGCCTGCTGGGCATCTCGGGCGCGATGCGCGACATCTCGGGCGAAAAGGCCGCCGAGCAGGCCTTGCTGCTGACTCATGAACGCTTGCTGGAATCCCAGCGCCTGGGCGGGGTGGGGGCGTGGGAATGGGATCTGCGCGCGCAATCGGTCTGGTGGTCCGACGAGTCCTACCGGATTTTTGGCCTCTCGCCCCATGCTTTCCTACCCACGCCAGAAGGCGTGCTGTCGCGCGTGGTTCCAGACGATCGCCCGGCCCTGAAACACGCGCTCAGCCGCTCGTTTTCCGGCGACGCCCCCTTTGAAGAAGAATATCGCATCTGGCGCGACGACGGCTCGATTCGCCATGTGCGCTCGCTCGCCCGTCTCGATAAAGACGCCCACGGCGCCCCCCTGCGCCTGATTGGCCATATTCAGGACGTCACCGAGCGCAAGCGATCCGAGCGGACCTTGCGTCGCAGCGAAGAACGCCTCGAAGAATCCCAGAAAATCGCCCACGTCGGCGCCTGGGAGTGGGATTTGCGCGAAAACCGTATCTGGTGGTCCAAAGAGCTGTATCGCCTCTTCGAGCAAGACCCCGACGCCTACACGCCTACGTATCCCGGCCTGCTGGATCGCATCCATCCCGGCGACCGCAATCGCGTGCGCAAGGCCTTCGAAGAGGTCTTCCTGTTTAAGCGGCCCTGCGATATTGAGGCCCGAATCGTTCTGCCGAGCGGTTCGGAGCGGACCGTGCGGGCGCTTTCCAAAGTCGAAGTCGATCGCAGCGGCGCCCTGACCCGCTTTATCGGCACCGCGCAGGATATCACCGAATCGCGCAAGCTCTCCGACGCGCTGGAAGAGCTGAACGAGCAGCTGGAGCAACGCGTGGCCCAGCAAACGGCGGCTCTGCGCCAGGCCAACGACGAGTTACAACGCGCGCTGGATGAGCTGCGCGACGAGGAGCGCCTGCGTGAAACCTTCATCTCGGCGCTGACGCACGACTTGCGAACGCCGCTCATCGGCCAGCAGCGGGCGCTGGAGTTTCTGCAAAACGCGCCGGGCGATGCGTTGGCAAGTTCTGACGAGATCTCTCGCCTCATTACGTCCATGCAGATGAGCAATCGCGACCTGCTGGCCATGGTCAACCGCCTGCTGGAGGCGTATCAGTTTGAAGCGGGCGTCGTCGAGCTGTCGCTGGCCCCCACCTCGCTGCCGCTGCTGATTCAGCAATGCTTCGACGAGCTGTTCTCGATGGCTTCCGCCAAGTCCATCCGCCTGAGCCACGCCCTGCCCGCCGATGGCTTTGAGATTAGCGGCGACTGGGCGCTGCTCAAGCGCGTGTGCGTCAATCTGCTGGGCAATGCGCTGCGCCATACGCCGCAAGGGGGGCATATTCTCGTGCGTGGCGAGCAAACCCCGGAGTCGGTTCGCCTGTATTTCTGCGATGACGGTCCGGGCGTCGCTGAGCAGGCCAGAACGCAGCTCTTTGAGAAGTTCTTCACCCGTCAGCAGGCGCATAAGAAGATTGGTTCCGGCTTGGGCCTGTATATCTGCAAGATGATAGTCTCGTTGCACGGCGGGGAGATCGCCCTCAATGAGAAAGCCGCTTGCGGCGCTGAATTTGTAGTGACGCTGCCCCGAAACGGGCCGACGCAAGGAGGAAATCGCCCATGACGATTATTCCGCAAGAGCTTCCGCGCCGCCTCGCCGGCCCGCGCGCCGATGAGGCGGGCGATCTCCCTCCCAGCGCCGTGATGCGCGTGATGCTTGTCGAAGATCACGAGCTGGTGCGCCACGGCCTGATGCTCTCACTGCGAAGCAAGGGCGTCGAAGTGGTCGCCGAGGCCGAAAACGGCGAACAGGCGCTGGACGTCTGCCGCCAAAAGCATATCGATATCGCGCTGATGGACATCGGCATGCCGGTGATGGACGGCATCACGGCCACACGGCGCATGCGCCATGACTTCCCCGAGGTGAAAATCATCATGCTCACCTCGCACAGCGATCGCGAACAGGTGCTGGCCTCGCTGGCTGCCGGAGCCGACGCCTACTGTATGAAAGACATCGGCGTCGAGCTGCTCCACGACGTCATGAGCATGGTGATGAGCGGCGCCCTCTGGCTCGATCCGGCCATTGCGCGCATCGTGCGACAGGCCCTGCCCGATGCGCGCGGCGAAAACGGCGCGCCTAATGGCGAAGCTCGTCTTAACCGTAAGAAGTACAATACCGACCTGACCTTCCGCGAAAAAGAAGTCCTTAATCTGCTGGTGATGGGCCGCAGCAACAAAGAGATCGCCCGCGAGCTCGATATCACCATCCATACGGTGAAGTCGCACGTCTGTAACATCATCCAGAAGCTGGCCGTCGATGACCGCACCCAGGCGGCGGTCAAAGCGGTTCAGGAAGGCCTGTTCAACGCTTCTGAAGACGCGTAAATCAGGCTGGCAAGGGTTATCAAATAACAAGCGCCCGCTCCAGATACAGAGCGGACGCTTGCCAGTGAAAGAGAGAACCCCCGCGCGCGGGCGGGGCGGGACGATGACTACGGCATCGCGTTGAGCTTGCTCAGCACGTCGGCCGTCAGGTCCACGCCGCCGTTAAGAACGGCCTGGCGCGGCAGGACGACGTCGACGCTGCGGGCCTTGGCTGCGGCCTTGATCGAGGTCTCCAGCGCCTGATCGATTTCTTTCTGGCGGGTGGAGGCCCAATCGCGGTACTCGCGAACCTTGGCGCTGAGTTTGTCGTTGAGGTCCTTTTCAAGCTGATTGCCCGTTACCGGGTTTTTCGGGGCGCTCTTGCGGGCGTCCTCGATTTGCTTGACGAAGTCGGCCTGCATTTTGCGCAGTTCGGCTTCTTTCACCTTGACGTCAGCCGAAAATGACTGGGCTTTGTCATAGCCGCCGGCGACCTTTTCGAGATCCACATAGCCAACAGCGTCCGCCATGGCGACGGCAGGCGCCAGCAACAGCGTGGCGGCCAGCGACAGGGCGGTGAGACGGATTCGATTCATGGGGGCGATACTCCTGATTAACTGCAACATGCTCTCTGTACGAGCGTTTCATGACGCTCAGACCTGGAATGACGTTTATTGTTCCCGCTCTCGGCTAAACGCGGGACGAAGCCGCGGCGACTAGAATTTCTGGCCGATGCCGAAGTTGAAGCGTTGAGTGTACTTGCTGGTTCCGCCAGCGATGGGAATCGCGTAATCCACCCGAATCGGGCCCAGACCCGGCAGGTTGATGCGCAAGCCCGCGCCCACAGAGGCTCCAAAGCCCTTCTGCGCAAAATCTCCGCTGCTGATCAGGTCCGCCTGATCCAGTACCCGGCCGCCGTCTACGAATAGCGCTGTGCTGAGGGTTTCCAGAAACGGTACTTTCTTCAAAGGCCCAAACAGCGGCACTTTGCTGCGAACTTCTGCGCTGCCGAGCAGGAAGCCATTGCCAATACCAAGGCCGCCTTCGCGGAAGCCGCGAACCGAGTATGATCCGCCGACGCGGAACATATTGAACTCGGGGATATCGCCAATCAGGTTGGAGCCGCCTTGGGCGTTCAGCGCCAAGGTAACGCCTTCACGCAGCTTGAAGTACTTGCGCAGGTTGGTGGACACCGTGCCGTAAGACGCGCCGCTCAAGCCGTAGGCGCCCGTCATCGACAGGGTGTTCAGCATCCCCTGGGTGGGGTTGAAGCGGTTGTTGCGCGAGTCGTAAGCCAGCGTCGGCGTGACGCTGAGGAAGGTCCCGCCTTCCAGTTGACCGGAGCGCGCGGATCGCAGGATGCCCAGATCGTCCAGGCTCGAATTGTCGCCGCCTTCGCGCAGGCTGACGCGCTCGCCGCCCAGACCCAGACTCATGGCCATGTGATCGAGCGACTTCAAAGGCCGCGACCACGTGACGCCTGTGCCAATGCGCCGCTCAATCCCCAGCGGGATGTTGACGCTGGCCATGTCACGCCCGTAAGCGGCGACTTCCAGGGCGTTACTGCTGTTAAACAGGCTGGGAGACGACCACGACACGTCAAACTGATAGGTGCGCGCGCTGGCCAGACTGTCGCCGCGCCCGATAATCCCGGTACCGACGGCGGCCATGCTGCTGAAATTCTGGCCGCGACCCAGGAAGTTCGGGTCGTTGTAGCCCACGGAGCCGAAAACGCCAGTGCCAGTATCCAGACCGCCGCCCACGGAGATGGCGCCGGTCTTCTTTTCATCCAGTTCGATGGTCAGGTCGTACTGTTCGGGGTCGTCTGGCGAGGCGGTGAGTACGCGGCGCACGTCCGAGAACGATTGCGTGGAGAAGAGGCGTTTGAGATCCTCGCTGACGACTTTCTCGTTATAGACCGCGCCCTTTTTGGTGGTAAGCATGCGATCCAGCACGAACTGCTTGGTTTTGCGGTTGCCCACAAAGCGGATATCGTTGATTTTGCCTTCGGTGATATTCAGGTTAATGACGCCGTCCGGGTCGTCGACCAGGCCTTTGACGCGCGCCAGCACGTAGCCCTTGCTGGCGTAGAGCTGCTCAATCTTCTGGACGCTCTCGTTGAGCTGGCCGACGTTTTGCGGCATCCCCGTCTGACCGGCGAAAACGCCCTGAAGCTCGCTGTCGGTAATCAGCGTGTTGCCCTGAATGTTGACCCCGGTGACCGGCGCATTCTCCTCGACTTCGATTTTCAGCAGAATGCCGTTATTGGTGGCGATGGGCACGGCGCGAATCTTGTCGGTGAAGTAGCCCATGTCGTAAATGCGCTTGAGATCGCCTTGCAGGTTGCCTTTGTTATACAGGGCGCCGGGCCGGATCGCCATCACGTCCTTGATGGCTTCGCTCTGCACCAGCCGGTTGCCGTCAATTGTGACTTTGGTGATCGTCAGACCCTGGTCATAGCGCTTGTCGCGGGCCGGGCGCACTTCATCGGGAGCGAAATCCGACAGGGGGGTGGGCTCTCCCGCCTGAGGCGCCGAAGCGTCCGTGTCGTCAGCGGTATCGAGGGCTTGCGAGAAGACGGGCGCCGTTGAGACGGCCGCCCCCAGACTCAACGCCAGCGAGAGGCTGAGCATCAGGCGTTTGTTAAGGCGAAACGCCTTCAGGGCGTCAAGATGGGGCGTCATGTCCATGAAAAGCGGGCGCTCCTGTCGAGGGGACTCCAAAAAGGGGGCCAAAAGGGGAAACCGGGAAGAAAACCGGGAAGACCAGTCGGAAGAAGAGGGGGGCTGGGCGCCGATCACCCGGCGCTTGCCAGTGAGAACGGACGGGGCGAATTCACGCTTGCTATAGGCAAAACCCGCAGCGGGCGATCAATTGCCCAGAGGCGCCGAAAGGGGGACGGCCCGGCCGACGCGCGCGCGTTGCCGCGCATGGGCGTCCATTTTACCCGAAACCCTGCCGGAAGACCACCCGCCCCTCAAATCCGGCATCCGCGTCAAGGCGCTAGGCGCACGTGATTTTCGGACGCTGGCGGGTGGATTGTCCGCGCATCGGGTCATCCAGAACGATGGTTTCTTCGCGTCCGGGCCCTGTGCTTAAGATAGCCACCGGGACGCCGCTCAGCTCGCTCAGGCGGTCGAGATAGCGCCGGGCCTCGATAGGCAGGGCGTCCAGCGAAACTGCGCCCCGCACCGGCGCGCGCCAGCCGGGCATCGTTTCGTACACCGGCTCCATTGCCGCCAGCGCGCTGAGACGCGAGGGAAATTGCGACGTCATTTCGCCGCTGAGCCGGTTTCGGTAGCCGACGCAGATGCTCACTTCGTCGAACCCGTCCAGTACGTCCAGCTTGGTGATGGCCAGCCCGTCGAGCCCGTTCACCTGAGCGCTAAAGCGCGCGATGACAGCGTCAAACCAGCCGCAGCGCCGAACCCGTCCGGTGGTCGCGCCAAATTCCTGGCCGACCTGTTGCAGGCGCCCGCCCCGCTCGTCGTTCAGCTCGGTGGGGAAAGGGCCTTCTCCCACGCGGGTGACGTAGGCCTTCATGACGCCAATCACCCGATCGATGCGGGTGGGACCGACGCCAGAACCCGTACAGGCCCCGCCTGCTGTGGCATTGGAACTCGTGACGAATGGATATGTCCCGTAATCAATATCAAGCAGCGCCCCTTGCGCGCCTTCAAACAGGATGTCGCGCTCGGGGGCGGCCAGCGTGTCGGCAAGAAGCGCCACGGCGTCGACGACATAGGGCGCCAGCGGCTCGGCATAGGCGCGACAGAAGGCCATCATGGCTTCGACGCTGTACGCGTCCAGATTCTCGCCCGGAGAAAGACTTGCCAGCAGCGGGCGCATGATTTGCAGCAGACGGCTCAGGCGCTCGTTGAGAATCTCATCGCTTTCGTACAGGTCGCCGATGCGGACGCCGAGGCGTCCCACCTTGTCCATGTAGGTGGGGCCGATGCCGCGCCCCGTTGTCCCGATTTTGCCGCCGTCGCGCGAGGCTTCCAGCGCCTTATCCAGCGCAATATGACACGGCAGGGTGACATGCGCGCGGTCGCTAATCTTGAGGCCGTCGGTGGCGTAGCCTTTGGCGGACATCTCGCCGATTTCGGCCAGCAGGGCCTGCGGGTCGATGACGGTCCCGGAGCCAATGACGCAGCGCTTGCCCGGATACAGCAGGCCAGAAGGAATCAAATGAAACTTGAAGGTCTCGCCGTTGTATTGCACCGTGTGGCCTGCGTTGCAGCCGCCCTGGCAGCGGACAACGACGTCGGCGCGCTCGGCCAGCAGGTCGACAATCTTGGCTTTACCCTCGTCGCCCCACTGAGCGCCTACCACAATGACGTTGGCCATCTCGCTTTGCCTTTTCTGTTGGGTCTGGACTTTTGGGGAACGTGCGCGCCGTAAACCGCGCGGGCGGGGCCTGAGAGAACCCGTTGCGCGGGCAGTATAGGCCAAGGAGACAGGCGGGTCAAGGCGCGCGCCGCTGGCTGCGGGATCGGCGCAAGGCGTTTGCCGGGCGGCGCTTGCGCGAGTTTCAGCGGCGGATTGACTTCCCCGCGCCCGCATTATATGAAAGGGGGGATCCGCTCGGGCGCCCTTGCCGGGCGTCGCCTTCCCAAGGAGAGGTGGCTGAGTGGTCGAAAGCGGCTCCCTGCTAAGGAGTTATGGGGCTTAAAACTCCATCGAGGGTTCGAATCCCTCCCTCTCCGAACTTCGCGACTCGCCATCGCGCGCCGACAACGCCCGCCTTCCAGTTCTGGAGCGGGCGTTGTCGGTTTTCCGGGAAAGCAGGCGGGGCCCTGAGGGGATCCAGAGCAGGGCGTTTTCACGCGCAGCGTCGCTCTCGCCTCGCTCGATGGGATGAGCCCCCCGCAAGTCGCGGCTCATTCGGCAGGCCGCTCTGGCGGTCGCTCCGGGCGTCGCCCGGGGCTTCATTCCATGGGGGATCCGCCCGCAGCGCCTCTCAGGCTACAATAACGAAGGGGACGCCGCTGGCGGGGGTACAGACAGGAACGAGGCAGGGCGATGGAGTCGTCATCGCAACCGGACAAGTATAGTCGTCGCGTGGGCCGCCCGCGCCAGTGCGATCAGCCGGCGGGGGCCTCCACCCGCGAGCTGATTCTGGAAGAGGCTGCGCGCCTGTTTCTGCAGCACGGCTATGCCGGGGTGTCTATCAGCGAGATTACCCAGGGGGTGAATATCACCAAGCCGACGCTGTATCACTACTTTGTGGACAAAGAGAACCTCTTTGCCCTGGTGATGATTAACCTGATGGCCCGCCTGTACGAGCAAACCGCCCCTACGCTGTCCGCCGACGCGCCCTTCTCGGGCAAGCTGGCGCTTCTGCTGCGATGCGCGGCGCGGCCGGGCGGAATCACCTTGTCATGCCTGATGCGCGATGCGGTGGAGCATCTGGATGACTTTCACCTGTTGAGCGTTCGCGGGGCCTTGCGGCGCTATCTCATCGATCCGCTGGAAAACTGCCTGCAAGAAGCGCGCGCGCGCGGCGAAATCCGCGCTCAAGAACCGAGGCTCGTTGCGGAATTCATTCTGGGAGCGCTCGACGGCATTCGCCTGCGCCATGGGTTTTGCGACTCGCCCGAGTACGAGGCGACGCTGGCCGTGTCGCTCGACTTGCTGCTGCGCGGCCTGCTGGCGCCCGGCGCCCCGGTTGCCGCAGAGGCGCCGCAGGCCTAAAGGCTTTCCATGGCCAGATAGGCGGCGCCGACCACGCCCGCATGGTTGTCGAGGGTGGCGCGCTTGATCGGCGTGCCTTCGCGCATGCTGCGCTGGGAGGTGAGTTGGGCGAGTTTGTCGAAGTCGACGAAGCGGCAGAGGCCGCCGCCAATCACCACGACGTCGGGGTCGAGTACGTTGATGACGCTGCCCAGGCCGGTGGCGATATCCTGATGCCAGATATCGACGATGAGCCGCGCGGCGACGTCGCCCTTGGCGAAGGCGTCCATCAGGTCGTGATTGCCAATGGACTCGATCTCCTTGTCCATCGATAGCAGGCGAGAGCCTTTGGCGCGTTCGTCGTTGAGGAGCGTCTCGTGAATCGTCTTGCGCAGGCCGGTGCCTGACGCGAAGGCTTCCCAGCAGCCCCAGCGCCCGCACGTACATTGGCGCAGACGGTCTTTCTCAATGCAGATGTGGCCGACTTCCATGGCAAAGAAGCGGCTGCCGCTGTAGATCTTGCCCTGGCTGACAAAGCCGCCGCCGACGCCGGTGCCCAGCGTGGCCATCATCACCGGGTCAAAGCCGCGGCCGGCGCCCACGCGGTATTCGGCGTAGGCCGCGGCGTTGGCGTCGTTTTCGACGCACACGGGTAGCCCGATGCGCTCTTCCAGAATGCGTTTGAGCTGGGGGATTTCTGACAGGAAGGGCAGATTGCCAATCGAGCCGACGATTTCGCCTGCGCGGCTGTTGACGGCGCCTGCGGTAGAAATGCCGATACCGCCGATGACGGCCTGCGGGTGCAGGCGGCGCAGCTCTTCGGCCATGGTCTCGATGGCTTCGAGAAACAGCTCGGCGTTTTGCGGGGTGGCCGTCATCTGGACATTGCTCAGGCGCGGATTATCGGCGAACTGAGACGTGACGACGGCCGAACAGATTTTAGTTCCGCCGATATCAACGCCGATCGCGGCCTGAACGGCGGATTTTGGCTTGCTGGCGGATTTAGCGGCGGCGGAAGAGGAGGACACGGCGAGCAATCTCCACAGACAGAGGGGCGGGAGCGAGAATCAGCGCGCCTTAGGCCTGGCTCTCTTCGAGAAACTTCATGTACTGCTCGGGCGTCATCAGGGCCTGAATCTCCTCGGCGCGATCGAGCTTGATTTCCAGCATCCAGCCGTCGCCGTAGCAGTCGTCGTTGACCAGATTGGGCTCGTCTTCCAGTTGGCTGTTGACGGCCACGACTTCGCCGCTGACCGGCATATAAAGGTCTGAGGCAGCCTTGACCGACTCAATCGAGCCCAGCGAATCGCCTTTGGCCAGCGTCTGGCCGATTTCGGGCAGTTCGACGTACACCACGTCGCCCAGCGCTTCGGCGGCGTAGTGGCTGATGCCCACGCGCGCGCGATCTTCTTCGTCAAATACCAGCACGTATTCGTGCGTTTCAATGAGTCGCGCCTCTTCGGGAATCAGGCCTTTCATATAGGTTCCCATGCTCTGCTGTCTCACCTCTGCTGCGTTGCTCGGTAAAAGGGTCGCGGGACGATCACGGCGGGCGCGCGTTGGCCCCGGATCTGCGCCTCTACGGCGTCGCCCGGGCCGCTGACGGCGCCTGCTTGAAGATAGCCCATCGCGATCGGTTCATTCAGCGTTGGAGAAATCGAACCGCTGGTGACCGCGCCTACCGCCTCGCCCGCTTTCAGCAGCGCGTCGTGAGGACGGGCAATCGTCTTCTTCAACAGTTTAAGGCAGTAAAGATTTCTGGCAAGCCCCTTTTCCTGTTGCCGTCTGAGGGCTTCACGCCCGATAAATGCGATGGGTTTATCCAGCGACAACGACCAGCCTAGACCCGCTTCCAGCGGCGTGTCTTCCGGCGTAATGTCCTGTCCATGCAGCGGCAGGGCGGCTTCGAGTCGCAGCGTGTCGCGCGCTGCCAGTCCCACGGGTAGCATTTCAATGGCTTCGCCCGCTTGCAGCAGGGCTTGCCAGAGATTAGCCGCCCGCTCATGGGCGACAGCTATCTCGACGCCGTCTTCTCCGGTGTAGCCGGTGCGGCTGAGCCAGACAGACAGGGGCGATCGCAGCGGCCCTGCTTCTTGTCCGGGAATTTCGACCCAGGCGCTGTGAAATCGCGGCGGCAGGCGCTCGGCGGAGACGCCCAGCGCCGCCAGAACACTGGCAAATTGCGGACCTTGCAGGGCCAGCAGCGCGTATTCGGTGGTCAGCGCGGCCTCGACGCCAGAAGGCAGATGACGGCGCATCCACGCCAGATCCGCTTGCGCGTTGGCGGCGTTGCAGATGATGAGCGCCGCGGCGTCAAAGCGCGCCTCGCGCTCGGCCAGACGATAGACGATGATATCGTCCAGAATGCCCCCGGCGTCGTTGAGAAACTGCGTGTAAACGGCTTTGCCCGGCGTCAGGCGGGATAAATCTCGCGGGACAAGCGGCTCCAGCGCTAGACGCGCGCGCTCCCAGTCATCGGCACGCACGCAGGCCAGGCCCATGTGCGAGATGTCAAACAGACCGGCGCGCTCGCGGACGGCGCGATGCTCTTCCATGACCCGGGAAAACTGCAATGGCATGGCCCAGCCCGCAAACGGAACCAGTTTGGCCCCGGCGCGCAGGTGGGCGTCGTGGAGCGGGGTTTTGAGTAAATCACATGCAATCGGGAGCGTCATCTTGCGATTGTGGCGGCGGGCGGCGCGATTGTCAATCTCGCCTGCGCGCGCGCGAAAAATTCCCGTCGCTAGGGCGGCTCGCGGCCCCGTTGCCCGATCGGGCTTGTATTGCGGGGGCGATACCGCTGAGGGCGCCCCCATCCCAAATACGGATCGCGCCAATGGTCGGGAGGGGGCGTTGCTCCCGCGCTCCCGCCCGCAGGCCCGGCGTCAGGCTTTCTGTCGGATTTTCCGGCTGATTTTTTCGCAGGGATTGTGGCGGGGATTGCTGCGGGAACTGTCATCGACGCTGGCGCCTGTCTGACGCCCGCCTGCGGCGCGCGCGATGGCCCCCTGTCTGAATCGGCTGGCGTCTGCCATTGGAAAGGCCGCATCGATTGCGCTGGCGGCAGCGCGGCGAGGGCCTCCTCTCCCGCCAGCTCGAGGAGACGCCGCCGCGCGAAGGCCAGCAGAAATTTCCGCGGAAACGGGGGCGGGGGCGGCATCCGCCACGCGCTCCCGACCCGCTCCGCGTTTTTGGACGCAACAGGCGACGGCGCCGGGCGGATGTTCGTCTGATTCTGTCCGTGCGCGTCCGTGTCGGGGGACAAGGCCGACAGCGGGCATTGCAGGACGGCGATCATCTGACGCAGGACATCCGGCAGCGGCGTGGGAACGCGTTCTGCGTCGGCGCGCCGCCATGGCCAGCGCAGCCAGTGGTTAAAAAACCGCTGCGCGTCCGCCAGGAAATACGCGCCCCACAGGCCGATGCGGGTTTGACCGGATTCCAGCGCAGCGTCGATGACCTCTTCAAACAGCGAGAGGTTTTCCATCAGGGTAAAAAACAGGGCCTTTGGCCGTGAAATCCGTGTCTTCATGGAAAAACGCCTGCATTGGGGCAACTATTGGCAGGCTATCCCATGTTTTTATAAAAGCATAGAGATCAATATTTACGATTTTTCAGAGCCCGCTCTGGGCTTGAAAAAATCGGGTTTTGAAGGTCGACATTGAGGCTTTAACCTTTGGGATCGTGAGATTATTCATCAATACCATGGAGCGGTAGTTTAGGCATTGCCTGTTCCTCCGCCTTCGCATCCATTACTATCGCCGCCTCCAGAGCCGGAGCCTTCTCCCGCTCCGCTGCCGCCGCAACTGCCCCCGCTAGAACCTGAATCGCCAGTGCCGCCGCAACTGCCGCTTCCGCTGGAGCTGCCGCTGCTTCCGTTGGAGCTACTGCCATCCGCATTGGAGTTTCCTCCAAATGCGCCGCCAATGGCATCGCCTAAGGAGCCGAAAGCGCCACCGATCGCATCCCCAACGGCCCCAATGGCGTCGCCCACTGCGCCGACTGCGCCGCCTACCGCATTTCCCACTGCCTCGCCAATAGATCCGAGGCCTTCGACAGCCGCTGACGCCATTGATCCTAAGCCCTCCATGGCCGATGACGCCATCGAACCGAGGGCGGAACCCACGTTCCCAAGGCCTTCGACTGCGGCTGAGGCCATTGAACCAAGGCCGTTCATCGCCGACGACGCCATTGAACCAACGGCGGAGCCGAACGACCCTAAGCCTTCTAAAGCCGACGAGGCCATCGAACCAATGGCCGAGCCAAAAGAGCCCAGACCTTCCAGCGCCTGAGAGCCCATGGCGCCGATGGCGCTTCCAATGCTGCCGAGCATGCCGCCGAGGGAGCTGTTGCTGAAGCCGCCCTGGGTGGCCGCATCCACCGCGCTACAGACGGCGCCGACGAGCGCGCCTGCCAAAGGGCCGCCCATCAGTCCGCCGAGGGTCGATGCGGTAGAACACGCGGTAGACGCGTCGTTGCCAAAGCCAAAGGCTCCCAGCCCCAAGCCGGACAACGCCCCGTTCACCGCGCCCATCCCGATGCTGCCCATCTCGCCGAATCCGCCAAATCCGCCGAATCCGCCGAATCCGCCAAGGCCGCCGCGACCGAAACCCCCGACGTCGCCATAGCCGCTAAAACCATCGCCGCTCCAGCCGCCGAAGCCCAGATCGCCAAGACCTCCAAAACCGCCGAAGCTGCCAAATCCGCCCCAACCGCCATCGACGCTCGCGCCGAGTCCGCCAAAGCCGCCGAAGCCGCCGCTGGTCGAGAGGAGAGGGTCAAATCCCATCGCCGGGCCATACCCGCGCATCAACAACGGATTGCCGTAGATGGGCGAATAACCGTAGTCCATGGCGAATGGATTGCCGGCGAACGGATTCGCGCCGGACGCGCCATAACTCGCGTAAAGTCCTGTCATTCCTCTGACCCCTCGAACACGTCTTCTGAAACCACTACCCCTAAGTATTATAAAAACAATTAAACAGGGACAATTGCGTCAATTTTTGTAACAAAATGGGGCGGAGAGCGTCCGGCGCTTCTACAGTGGAGGGGAGATATCCTGTCTATTAAAACGCGAGCGTTTGCGATGCGGGTTTTGCCACGATTCAGCGGGGTGTTTGCGGTCAAATGCCAGCCCCCGGCTCAGGCGGAGCGGCCTCCTGAAGTTAGCTTCGACGATAACGGGCAGATTACTCTGGCGTTTCCATCGCCGGATGCGCCCGCGCCGCGAAGCCCCGAGGGGATCGTGGCGCAGATCCGTAAGGGAGAGTTAGGAACGCCCTTTCGACTTGAGGTCGAATCGGCACAGCCATCTTCAGCGCCTGATTGGCGTCAGGCGAGCGAAATTCTGCTGACGGTGGAGGCGGATTTGCCTTCTGAGGCCACAGAACAGCAGGTCTACGGCGCCAATTATTATCTGGATTTGGAAATGGCTCGGTTGCTGAACACGCTCGCGTTCCCGTTTCTGTACGTGAAGGGGCTAGTGACGCCTCGAACGGCCGAGCAGGATGCCAGCTTTGCGGCAGGGGCTTTGCGTTATTTCAGCCCGCAGACGCTCTCGATGCGCTGACGTTTGCCTCGCAGGGCGCTTAAGACGCGATGGGGCCCTGATACGTCAGCAGATCCGCGACGGTGCGCAGATTGTCGCGCTCGCGCAGTTGCGACATCAGCGCAAAGAGAATGCCAGCGCTCATGCGCACGTCGTATTCGGCGCGGTGCGGGTTGGGATTGTAAACGCCGCATTGGGTGGCGACCGAGACGCCCGCATAACTGGGAAGTCCGGGCATGGCTTTCTGCGCCAGCACTTTGGTGCAGACGGCGCGGGTGACCTCAAAACGCGAAATGAACGCGCCCAGGCCGGTTTGATCCAGCTTCTCGCGTAAAAAGCCGATATCAAAGGCGACGTTATGCCCCACGATGACCGGAGCCTCGCCGACAAAGCGGCAGAGCTCGCTCAGGGCCTGAACAGGCGCCGGCGCGTCGAGGGTCATGGCAGGATTAATGCCGGTGAGCGCCTGCACCTCGTCGGGAATCTCTTCGGTGGGCTTGACCAGCGTCGTGAATTTGGCCGCCTCTTCGCCGTTGACGAACTGGATGGCGGTGATCTCGGTAATGGCGTTCTTGCGCGGATTCAGGCCTGTGGTTTCGAGATCAATTACGGTGAACAGGGCCTCGGTCAGAGGCGTGGCGGCTTCAACGGCCTTGGCGGGCGCGGCTTCGCGCTCGGCGACGACCAGACTGCCAAAAAGAGACTGCTGCATGTGGATACGCTCTCCCGTGCGCGGATACGCGTCAACTCTCTTAACTGTGGTTTGGGCTCACTGTCGTTTGGAGATTATGGTAGCCAGAGCCGATGCGCCGAATCAAGTAACGCCTTGTTTACCTTGGCGCAGCGCTTCGCGAGGGCCGCGGCCTGTGGCGGCTTGCGCCGGTTGAACGTCTTGTTTAAGATAGCAGGCGATTATCGCTGAAATCCTGCAATGTGGATGGATATGGGGAGTCGCTTGCTATGGTCGCTACAGTCGATGAACTCTTTAGTCAGGCCGAATCCAAGATGAAGAAGGCCATCGGGGCTGTTCAGAACGAATTGGGCACGGTGCGCACCGGTCGCGCCAATCCGTTGATTCTGGACCGCGTGCTGGTCGATTATTACGGGACGCCGACGCCGATTCGCCAGATGGCCAACGTGTCGGTGCAGGGCGGTCAGACGCTGGTGATTCAGCCGTACGATAAATCGGGGCTGGCGGAGATTGAAAAAGCCATCGCGAAATCCGAATTGGGCTTGCCCGCCAATAACGACGGCGCAGTGATACGCATTAACATCCCGCCGCTGACCGAAGACCGGCGCAAGGATCTCGCGAAATCGGTTCGCAAGATGGGTGAAGACGGCAAAATTGCCGTTCGCAACGTGCGGCGCGACGCGTCCAACGATCTGGATCGCCTCAATAAAGAACTGAATCTGCCGGAAGACGAGTTTAAGACCCGTCAGGACCGCCTGCAAAAGCTCACGGACCGTTATAACGCGCAAATCGATACCCTGATCGCCGAAAAAGAAAAAGAAGTGCTGGAAATCTAGCGCGTGAGCTCTATCACCGACCTGTCGACGCCAGAAGAGCCGGTTTCGCAAGCCGACGACGCGCCCAGTCCGCCGCGAAAGGCCAAGACGCAGCGCGTGGGCATCGGCTTTGCGCTGGCCGGCGCGCTGACGGCTGTCATTTTCGCCGGGGGCTGGTGGTGGACGGGCGCGGCGCTGTTTGCGCTGTTTCAGGGGTTTCGCGAACTGACGGTCATTTACCGCGCCAAGGGCGTTTCGCCGTCTCAGGCCATTGTGCTGGCTGTCGGCGTGGCGCTGATTCTACTGGCGCACTTTGGCAAAACCGGGTATATTCTGCCGATCGTGACGTTGGGTATTATCAGCGGGTTTATTCGTCTGCTGTTTCGTCAGCCGCGCGCCTCGATTAACGATATCGGCGCGACGTTTCTGGCGATCTTTTATGTCGGCTTCCTGCCGATGCATTTTATCCTGTTGCGCAATCTGGTCGCGCAGCCGGATTTGGCCCCGTGGCTGCAACCGGGCGCGTTCTATGTGTTTTTCACCTCGCTGGTGATTGCGATGTCTGATGTGGGGGCGTATTACGCCGGGCGGCTATTTGGGCGTCGCCTGCTGTATCCGGCCATCAGCCCCAAGAAGACGCGCGAGGGCGCGGTCGGCGGGCTGATCATCGGTCTTGCCTTCGGGCTGGGGTTTGCCGGGCTGCCGCATTTCAACTGGATTCACGCCGTGATTCTCAGCCTGTTGCTGATTGTCGTCGCGCAACTGGGCGATCTCGCCGAATCGCTCATGAAGCGCGATGCGGGCGTCAAGGATTCCGGCGGTCTGTTTCTGGGCCATGGCGGCCTGCTCGATCGCCTCGACAGCTTCCTGTTTTGCGGCGTGACGGCCTACTATTACATCCACTGGGTGATTCTGCGCCAAGGGGTGGCCAGCGAATTCCTGCACTGGCTGCCGCGCTAGCCCGCTGGGCCTAAGACTTGCTGCCGCGTTGGACCTGTCTCAGCAGGGCCTGGTCGTCAGGGTAATGGCTGTTGGTAATGGGGCCTCGTATGTCGCACATGCCGCCTTGAGCCGCCAACGCACTTAAAAACATGCGATCGCCCATCAATCCTCCCTTGAGGTCATTGGAAATGTTGGCATAGGTAACCCCATGCTGGCCTTGGTCACGATGATAACGAATTTCAACGGGCCCTCTCGTACGCTTCGCCAATTCTGCGCTATCAATAGTTTCCATACCGACAATGTTTGTGAAAACAGAGCCGAAGCGAACGGGAGAGAACGGGGTCATGACGAGGGGGCTCCTGCCGGGGTGGGGGGCTTAATAGCTTGAATCACACGTTGGACCCAGGGATCCTGATTGTTGGGGAGATCTGTTACTGCTGCCTTGAAGCCTAGGTTCTTCAAGGTTAATAAAAAGCCCTGAACGAAGGTTTCCTGATGAGTCTTCGGGAAGCGGATGGTAATGGTATCGTCGGGGTTTACTTCCGCCTGATCTGCCTTATATGTATCCTTCGCCCATCCTACGAGCGTTGCCTGCGTCTCAACGAGCTTCACAGGAGCATAATGTGTTGGGAGATGGACTTTAAACGTCGACCCAAAGCGAACAGGGGGAAGGGGGTTCATGGGGTGATTCTTTCTGCTGAATAAAGCATAGGGGAAGCTCGTAAAGACGGTTATTAATATGGATGAGGGGCCCGGAGGGCGGAAACTAATTCCTGATCGAGCGAGAAAGAGCTCTGGGCTAAAGGCCCGTCCACTTCCCCCTTAATTTTTAAATTGGCCGCCGCAAACGCAAACCCGCGATCCGCGCCCAGATCATCGCCCAAAAAACCGTTGGGGATAATGACGGTCAAGGCATTATCAGTGCGTAAGACTTGCTGCGTGTATTGGCCTGCATAATCTTCGATACACTTTAGTTTGGATTTGAGGTTGCTATCGAGCTTTCGCGGGATGGGAAAGGTAAACGTCGACCCGAAGCGAGGCAAATTGGGGGAAAGCATTCGCGAAAATCTCAAGATTTGCTACAACAAAAGTAGGTTCTCATGCTTGCCGTCGGCGGTCAACGGGTGGGCGCGCCACTTGCCCAAGAAGGCTCTGGAGCGCCGGATCAGGCTGATTCGCGATCGGGCCCTTGATGCGGCAGCGCACCCCAAGACCGGCCAAGGCCGCCAACAGACAGCGATCGGCGTCAATGCCCTGATGATTCGTCAGCGTCACTTGTGTGATGCAATTGTGCTTATCGATTTCCCACTGCACGCCCTCGCCATGCGCGCGCGCAATGTCCAGAACGTTTACCGCCGTGTCGGCGGGCCGGGGCGACAGGGCTTTGAATTCAGAGCCAAAGCGGAGGGCGATCATCAGAGCGGCGCGCGCGACGCAGGGGGGGATGCATTAAGCGTTCAGAAGCAACAAAGCCTTTTGGTCCTTTGGATTTTTGCTACGGGCAAAAGGCCCCAGGACTTTTACGCCTCTACAACCATGATTTATTAAGGCGTTAGCGAACGTGCGGTCGGCATCCATGGTTGGGAAACCATCCGGGACGTCGACGGTTAAGACCTTATTCAATCGATCAGATTTGACTGAAAGGGGTTGGGGTGTGTCTACCATAACAAGGCCCAGTCTTGATAGGGTTGATGGATTAGTGGGCAGGACAAACGTGGAGCCGAAGCGGGCGGTGGAAAGGGGGGAGGTGATCATGGCAGGGAACCTCGCAGCGTTTTGATCGGACAAGCAGATCTACGACAATGTGAGTAGAGTCTCATGCCCAAAGCCGTCTGGCAAGGATGCGTGATTTGCCCGCGCGACGCGGGGGGGCATTACCCTTTCAAGTCTAAAATCAATCGCTGATCGGAAGCATCCGGGGAGGCCGCAAAAGGCCCCGATACCGAGACGAGTTGGAGCCCATTCCTGTACGCAGTGACCGCAAAGGCGCGGTCGCCCTCTAGGGATCCGTTGGTATTGGGGATAATAACGGTGCTGAGGTCGCCGTCTCCAGCAGGGATGTCTAATGAAGCCGCATTCAAACGAATGCCGTTGGGCTCCTGACGCATCGCCCTGAAGATGGCCTCACCCAGTTGCTCAATGGGCGGGTTTTTTAGGACAAACGTAGAGCCGAAGCGGGCGGCGGAGAGGGGGGAAGTGATCATGGCAGGGAACCTCGCAGAGTCGTGAGTTGACAACAAGATCTACGACAACGCAAGTAGGTTCTCACGCGCAAGGCTGTCTGGCAATAAATTCTGGCGACGCGTTCTGAGGAAGGGAATTAAGAGGCGCGATCGGCGGCGCATTGCTCGCCTTGGGCTTTGAGCGCCTCGATGCGATGCATGAGAATCTCGGTCAGCGTGTCGACGTCTTGACCCTCGTAAGGAATCGGCGCGCCCAACGTCACCAGCAAGCGCTTGCCGCGACCGCGCTGGGTGTGCGTTACGGCCGCAGGCAGAATAGGGGCCTGCGTGGCCCGCGCGATAAAGGCCGCGCCCTTTTTAGGATCGCTGACCTTGCCGTCCTTCACCCGGGTGCCTTCTGGAAACAGCCCCATACACCAGCCCTTGGCCTCCAGCGCCAGCTTGGCCGCGCGGACGGTGGCGATTTCTACCTTGTCGCGGTTGACGGCGATCGTGCCCAGATGATCCATAATCCAGCCCATGACCGGATGCACGAACAGCTCGCGCTTGGCTAGAAACGCGGTGTTATAGCGATCAATGGCCAGCCCCACGCAAACCGGATCAAAATTGGACACGTGATTGGCGGCGACAATAAATCGGCTGGTGTCGCGCGGAATATGCTCGCGACCGACGATGACGAGATCATAGCGCAGCCGAAACAGGATCCACAGGCCGCTCCAGGACAGGCGGTAAAACCACCAGCGAAAGGTGTTGTAATCTGACAGCTTGCGCTGAGCGAAGCGGTTGAGGTTTTGGGGTTCCGTCATGGCAGGCGCCTTCTGAGATGAGGGGATTTCTGGGGTGGGGATTCTTTAAAAGAGGGGCATCGCTGCCGGGCTTAGCCCAGCGCGTCGAGCGCCTCCTGAAATCCCGGAAACGAGACGCTCGCCCATTCGGCGCCTGTCATCGGCCAGCGCGCATCCGGCGAGGCGATGCGGTTGAGCGCGCGCAGGGCCATCGCCACGCGGTGATCGCCGTGCGCCGACAGCGGCTCGCGCGGAGAAGGCAGACGCCGTTGCGGGTCGCCGACCAGACGAAAGCCATCGTCGAAGACGTCCATCGACACGCCCAGCTTGGCGAATTCGTCGGCCATGGCGGCGATGCGGTCAGATTCCTTATGCCGCAGCTCTTCGGCGCCGCGCACGGTCAGCGTGCCGTCAAGATAGAGCCCGGCGACTGCGAGAATCGGCAACTCGTCAATCATAGACGGCACGTCCTGGGCTTCGAGGGTGAGATCGCCTTTGAGAGCGCGTGTTTCAATCAGAATATCGCCGACCGGTTCGCCGCAGACGTCGCGCCGATTGTCAAATTCAAGCCCTGCGCCAACGCGATCCAGCGCCTCAAATAGCCCGATTCGACCGGGATTCAGCCCGACATCGCGCAGTCGGATGCGCGAGCCGTCGCTCAGCAGCGCTGCAACGACGAAGAACGCCGCCGACGACGCATCGCCGGGAACCGTCCAATTCACGGGCGAAAAACGGCGTTCGGGGTCGCCCGAGACGCAGACGGCGCCATCTGACGGCGCGTGAGAGACGCGCGCGCCGAGGAAACGTAGCATCCGCTCGGTGTGGTCGCGCGTGGGGTAGGGCTCGCGCACGCGGGTGTCGCCCTCTGCGAAGAGTCCGGCCAGCAGCAGCGCAGATTTCACTTGGGCCGAGGCCGTGGGCATGGCGTAGTCGATGCCGCGCAAGCCGTTCGGGGCGGGCGCGATGGTCAGAGGCGCGCGCGTGTTGTCTGCCGCACCGGCAATATCTGCGCCCATCTGGCGTAAGGGCGTGATGACGCGGGCCATCGGTCGGCGGCGCAGGCCTTCGTCGCCAGTGAGCGTCACGCGCAAGGCGTGGGCGCTGAGCAGGCCCGACAGCAGACGCATCGACGTGCCGGAATTCAGGCAATCCAGCGTGGCGGCGGCACCGTCGGGCTGGGTCCAGCGCGCAGGGGCGATCACGCGCCAGGCGTCGTCGCCCAGCGGTTCAAAGCGGGTCCCCAGCGCCGTGAGGCATTGGCGCGTGGCGCGCACGTCGTCGTTGGGCGGCAGATGCGCGATATGGCTTTCGCCGGGCGACAGGGCCGACAATAACAACGCGCGATGGCCGATGGATTTATCGCCGGGCAGGCGCAACTCGCCGCGCAGTCCCATTCAGGCGGGTCTCCGGTTGGGGTCGACAGAAACGCAGGCGGGGCGCCGTGCGTTTTGCCTGCGCGCGCCGCGCGCAAAGGCCGTCAGGCAGGGCGATTGTGCTACAGTAATGACATGGCGGAATTCTTCAAACAGGCGCCCGCGCCGGAATCGCTGCAAAAGCGGCTCTTCGATTCTATTTTCCACAAACAGAGCGTTGTGGGAAGCTTTCCGCTCTCGACGCCGTTGACGCCCCTGTATGCGTTTCCGGCCATGATGCTGTCGGGGTTGGCGATCGTGCTGTGCGTCGACGACTTCGCCTTGCGCCGTAATCTGGACGCCATTCGCGCGGCGGGCTACGACGCGCCTGACGTACTGGGGCTGGGCGGCGAGGCGACGGCGGCGCATCAGCAAAGCGTGTTTGAAGAAATCAACCGTCAGCGCGCTCGCCTGCTCTTTGTCACGCCGGAGTCGTTCTGCTCGTTTCGCTTTTTGCCGGTGCTGGCGCGCGAGCGGGTGAGTTTTCTCGCCATCGAAGATGCGCATCGCCTGTTGCCGGGTTATGGCGAGTCGCGCGGAGAGGATCGCGCGCTTCAGACGCTGGGCGCCCTGCGTCAAAAGCCCCCTCTGGCGCTATTCTCGGCGCCGTTGTCGGACGCGCGGCGCAATGCGCTCTTGCGGCGGGTGAGCGCTTCCAACGGCCTTATTTCATCGCGCGAGACGTTCTATGCCGTGCAGGAGACCCCGTCGCTGTCGCAAACCCGTCTGAGCGCGCAACTGGCCCTTACCGAGCGTCAGAAATTTAACGCCCTGTGCCGTACGTTGGCGGGCGTTGTCGGCAAAGGCAACATGGGCGGACTGTTTCGCGTGGGCTCCGCGCTGATTCGCGCGCGAGACGCCCGCAGCGCGAATGCCCTGCTGACGCGCCTGCATCGCGTGGGCTTCGAGTCGCTGTTTGCATATCATGACCGGCTGCCGTCGGCTGAGCGCGAGCGGGTCGCGCATGCGTACGCCACGCAGCGCAATGCCATTGTGGTCGCCCACGGCCCGTGCGATCGCATGCTCTTGCCGCCGCCGCAGGACGCCTCAAAAATCCTGTACTGGCAATTTCCGGTGTCTCTGGAAGAGGCGCTCGCCCAGTTGTTTCAAGTGCGCGAAAACGAGTCGCGCGCCGTCGAAGGCGTGATTTTCTACACCCGCGACGATTATCAGGAGGCGCTGAGTCGTGCGCAATGGGCGCAAGCGCCGACCCCTGGGGCGCAGGCGCTCAAAACAGCCCGGATTCAATCGATTCGCCTTGCCCGGCAATGGCTGTTGAGCGACGCGTGTCGCGTTCAGGGCCTCTTGCGCCGCGCACTCCCAGAATGGGGGGACGATGCGGGGCCATGTGGTCTGTGTGACGTCTGCGCCTCTCATGCGCGCGGAGGATTTTTGCGCGGCGCCCTCCGGCATTGGCTCTATTAATTGTGCATAGACGGCGCGCGCGCGGCGATCGCCCCCTATAATAAATACGGCGAGCGGCCGCGGGGGCTGCTGCAGGGAGTTGGGGCGACGACGCAACCGTGGATATTTCATCAGTCCTTGGCTTGATTTTAGGTCTGTTGGCCGTGTTTGGCGGCGCATTGCTCGAAGGCCTCGGGCTGGACGCGATTCTGCAAGAGACCGCGTTTATCATCGTAATGGGCGGGACGGTGGGCGCCATTCTGCTCAGCCACCCGCAGAACGAGCTGATGGATTGCGTCAAGAGCTTGCCGGGCGTGTTTCTGCCGCCCAAGGAAAAGCCGCGCGAAATTATCGAGCTGCTGGTCGGGCTGGCGCTCAAAGCCCGCAAAGAAGGCATTCTGGCCCTTCAGAACGACATCAAGAACATCCCCAACGATTTTTTGCGCAAGGGGCTGGAGTTGATGACCGACGGCACGGACCCCTCGCTGCTGCGCGAATTGCTCGAAACCGAGCTGGGCATGTTTGAAGAAGAAATCGGCCACAGCGCCAAAGTGCTGGAATCCGGCGGCGGCTTTGCGCCGACAGTCGGTATTCTGGGTGCGGTGTTGGGCTTAATCAAGGTGATGCAGAACCTGGCCGATCCCTCCAAGCTGGGATCGGGTATCGCAGTGGCATTTGTCGCGACCGTGTACGGCGTGGGCGCTGCCAACCTGCTGTTTTTGCCCATTGCCAACAAAATCAAGTTCAAGGGAAAGGCCGCCGTCGTCTGCCGCGAAATGATGATCGAGGGCATTCTGTCGATTCAGGCGGGCGAAAGTCCCAATTTTATCCGTGAGAAGCTCAAGGTCTTTTTGCCAGCCGGCGAGGCGAAGAAAATGACCGCGCAGGAACCCAAATAACCCGCTCGGGCTTACGACGACGACAGGCGAGACGATGGGGCGCAAGCATAAACATCCTGAACACGAGAATCTGGAGCGGTGGCTGGTGTCTTACGCCGACTTCATTACCTTGCTGTTCGCCACGTTTACCGCGCTGTTTGCCATTGCCAGCGCCGATCTGGCCAAGATGAAGGACGTCTCCAAGGCCATCAGCGACGGATTTAATCAGGAAAGCATCATCAGCGGCATTAAGTCCGTGTTGCAGGGTCAATCGCCGCCCAGCGAGAAGCCCAACCCGCTGAGCGACAACAAAGGCGCCGCCGATGGCGTTCTGGACAAGTATCAGAGCCTGACCTACACCAAAGGCGAGATTCAGGACGTGGAAAAGAGCGTCCAGAATATGAAATCGGACATCGAGGACATCAACGAGGAAATCCGCAGCGAGAATCGTCTGAAACCGCCCGATATCGGCCAGGACGGGCAGCAGGAAACCCGAGGCGTCCAGCTCTCGGTGCAATCGCGCGGCATCAAGGTCAGTTTTGACAGCTCGCTGCTCTTTGAGCCCGGCAGCGCAACTCTCCGCCCGCGCGCGCTCAAGGCGCTGTCGATGATCGCCCAGCGCCTGAAAGCTTTTTCAGGCTCGAACCTGATTCAGGTGGAAGGCCACACGGACAATCAGCCCATTGCGACCGCCGTCTTTCCTTCCAACTGGGAGTTGTCGACGGCTCGGGCGAGCGCCGTCGTGCGGTTTTTCGCCTATCGTCAGGGCTATGACCCCGCGTACCTGTCGGCCACCGGGTTTGCCGACGCCCGGCCCGTCGCCGACAATAAAACCCCGGCGGGACGCGCCAAAAACAGGCGCATCGATATCATCGTCTACAGTAAGATGGTTGCGAACCAGACGGACCCCAAACAGCAGGGCCGCTGGGAAAAACGACTGGCGCCCGCCGCCGCGTCCGCGACCCCGACGCTGGCCCCGCTGGCGCAGAAGCGCGAAGACGCCGTACAGACCGGCCCGGTGAAGGTCATTTTCGTCGATACCCATGCCAGCGGCGGTCCCAAAGAAACCATTATCACGCCCAAGGCCGCTGCGCCGAAGGAGACGGCCCCGCCGTCGTCGCTGCATATTCAGCCGACGCTGGAAAAAGGCGCGCGCATTACGCCGGTTCGCGTCGCGGCGCCCATTGAGCCCGTCGAAAAACCCCCGCCGTCGCATTAATCGCGCGACTAGGGCGCAGGAAGCGCTTCCGTGCGGGCCGCTTCGCGGTTGTCTGAGGATTCTGACGGGGTGGAAACAGGCGCGTCCAAGACCGGCGTTACGTCTGAAGTCGTTGTAACGGCCGCTGTTCTGGAGCGCTGCGCCTGAAAATGAGCGCTCAGCTTCATAAACGGATTCTTCGACGCGCCTTCCTGCGAGACGCGGGCAATCTGGCCAGCGCTCAGGACGCCCACCGGCGCCAGCGAAGGCGTGGTTTTCAGCGTCAGGCCCTGAGCCTCCATGCGCTCAACTTCGGCGAGAATCTTCTCGCGCAGGCGCTTACGCAGGGCCGGGTCGCGCAAGGCGCCCTCAAACTCGCCGAGTCGCTCCTTCACGAAGATTTCTGCGATCACGCCGTTGGGCAGCCGCTCCAGGTGATACGCGCGCAGCGGACTGCCTTGCGCGTCCTCCCACTGGAAGGTCGGATTGAATGAAAACTGCTCGAACAGCCGCACCGTGCCTTTCGGGTCAATCTGAAGGAAACGGCTCAGCGCCCCGCCGGGCAACGCTCCGCGCAGGGCCTGCACGATCTTTTCCACGCGCGGACGCGGGCGCTGCGTCACGCCCTGTCGGCGGAACTGCCGGTGCGGAATCAGCGCGCCGTCGCGCGTAAGCATCACATTGGGCTTGGCAGCGTCTTCCGGGGCGGGCAGCTTGTCGAAATCCAGCTTGAGCGCCTCAATTAAGAGCGGCGGGCGCATCACGGGCGCGTATTCGAGTCGATACAGCCGCACGTGCGCTAACGGCAAGGGCTCGCTGTCCTGCTTTGCGCGCTTGGAGGCCTTGCCCCGGCGCTTCTTGCCGCTGTTCTGGCGTCCGTTGCGCTCGTCGTCGCTCGCCACCCGCTTGCGCGATTGGCGTCGATACGCCGCAAGAGCCGTCAGCCGCTGCGGAAAAATCCAGCGCCGCGCGGGCGATTGCGTCGGGACGAATTCAAACGCCAGGCCCCCCGGCAGGGTTTTGTCCTGAACAAAGCGTTCAACTTGCGCGCGCGTCGATTGCGACGAGAAAAACAACTTGTCGGACGCCGCCGCGTTTACCGAAGGCGCGCGCGTCGCCGGCTGAATCGCCGGGCTGATGGCTTCAACGCCTGTCGCCCCCGAGGGTTGAACGCCCGCCAGCTTTTGAAGCGGCGTCAGCGAGGCGCGCGTCGCCTTTGACGACGCTACAGCGGGCGGCGCTCCCGTATCCAGCCGCGGCGGCGGCGATGACTCTATCCTGAAATCCAAAGAAAGCGACCCCATGACGTGGCAAAGGCCGGGATGAGCTTCGCGCGAGCGCCTGTGACGCTCTCAAATTATAGTTATACCATACAACCTCGCTTTGGGGCGGACGGCTGCGCCTGTCGACGACCCGTTCGCGCGTATGGCGATCGCAAACGTTCGCGCGTCCGGACGGCTTTTATCGAAGCCCCTAGCTGTCCCAGAATGTTGCGGGCGGATCGTTCATTTCAAAGGCGGGGCGGGGCGCAGGCGGCGGGGTCAGGGGATAGCGTCGCTCCTGAGACGCCGCCTGCGGCGTGAATCCGGGCGAAGAGGCGCCCAGATTGCGGTAGCCTTTGTTGTTGCGCACCAGCGTTTCCAGCGTGCCGCCCTCGCGTTCGGCGCTCAAGCGGTTGAGGCGGTCAACCAGCGGGCTGACGCCGGGCGCGATCTGGCGCAAGGCCGCATGGCGCTGTTTTAATTCGCTCCAGGTCATGGCTTCTTGGGTCCACCCGGCGATTTCTTCTTCAATGGAATTGTGCGGGTCGCAGTGCAGCGACTCATGGGCGATTAAGGCCGCCAGCGCTTCCGGCGGCGCGCTCTGGTGCTTGACGTTGATGAAAATCATCCATTGCCCGGACGGGCTGATCCAGCTCAAGGCGTCGAAATCCTTGACCTGCTTGCTGATCTCGCGTAAATCCTTAAAAATAACCCGCCCATGGCGATTGACAATCGCGCTGAGGGCCGGTTCTGCGCCGGTGCCGCGCAGGCGGGACAAGGCGGTGAGAATCGCCGCATCGCGAGACACCTGCGCCAGGGGGAGATTCACGGCGGAAGACGGCTCTGCGGCAGCGGAGGATGAAAGCGGCGCCCGGCCTTCTGCTTCTGGTCCGAGCCCGAGCGTCAGCGCCAGCGCGAGCGTCAGCGCGATTCCTGTAAATCCGCGTTTGAGATCGCGCTTCAGCTCGTGTTCCCGGATCATCAAGGCGTCTCCTGTCTGCTTCATGAACGGCGTATCGGCGCGCGCGCGCCATTCATTGAAGAGTGTAGGCGAGAGTCCTTCAAATGCAGGATAAGCCCGCCCTTTATGGCGGGAAAAATTCCGGGATTAAATCGCCGGATTCAATCTAATTCAGTACGAGGTGATTTCGCCTACCTGGCGAATCGTGCGCGTTTCGCCCAAATCGAAGGCATAATACTCGCCCGGCGTAATATCACCGCTGAGCGAATAGCCGCGCTGCTGCCAGAATCCTTCATAGGGCGCCGGGCCTTCCTCGGGCGACTCTTCTGACACGGGCCCCAGAAACTCCAGTTGCGTGAGCTGGCCCAGCCCCTTGTAATGAAAACGATCAAACACCGCCAGCCATAACGGCCCGCCATGCAGCGGCGGCAGATCCTGATCGTCCACGCCAATGCATAACAAGGCGTTGGCCGTCAGCGCATCGCGTAAAGGCAGCGATTCGCGCCGTCCCTGGGCATCGGTCTGGCGGATAGCGGTGACTTGCGGATCGGGAGCGACGCTGGCAACCACGTCTCGCAGCGGGATTCCACGCCAGTTGGCTCGAACGGTCCAGCCCTGAGCCGAGACCAGACGGCGCGATTGTCGTACCACCGCAAACGAGGTCTTGAGCGATTCCAGCGTGAAGGCTTGCGGCCGCGCCACAAGGCCGTTCACGGTGAGCGTCCAGCCCTCGGCAGACGCAGGAACAATGTCGCCTGCGTACGAAGCGGGCCAGAAGAGCCGCTGAGCGCCCCCTGCGCTCGTTGACTGCTCGCGGGAGCTCAGCTCTTGCTGATATCGGGCGTACAAACTGTGAAACATGCGCGCGCCTCCGCATCGTCAGGGCGAAAGCGCTATTGTAATACAAACCGCTTAGGGGCGTCGTTCAGAGCTGATTTGCTCGGGGGCCGTCGCAAGCGGGCCATCGGCGCCGATTTCAATCACCGGGCCGAAGTCTGGCGGGGCGGGCCCCAGGTCGCTGAACAGCCCGCCGGGCGCCACGACGCTGGCAATCGGGGTCAGTTTATCCGTCATCAGGAATCCCAGTTCCGGCGCGGGGGCGCTGGCGAGGCGGATCGAGCCGAGCGTATTGCCGTTGAACAGTACGTTGCCCGTCGCGCTCGGCGTTGAGACGGGCTGACCTGCGCTCGCCAGGCCCTCCCAGTAATAGCCCCCGGCGGACGATCCGCCTGAAGAGGGCAATAATACGTCCAGACTTCCCGCAGATCCATCCAGGCGGATGGCATAGCCGTTTTGCGAGCCGTTGGCGCGTGCGGTGAGAACGCCGGAGACGGCGACATCGAGGGGATCTCCTGCGGCGCCAATAATGCCGCCTGCGTTGAGGCTGGCGCTGCTGGCCGTGATATTGGCGCCGGCGCCGTTGCCGTCCAGGATGCTGCCCGACGCGCTGACCGTCACGGCATCGCCGGTGAGGTTGCCGTTGAGCGTGACGTCGCCGCTTCGCGCCATCAGCGTGATGTCGTGCGCGCCGGAAGCGATGTCGCCTGCGGTAATGGCCCCGCCCGCAGCCCGAACGTCAAAATTATAGCCGCCGAGCGCCCAGTTATTGCCGATCGTGACCAGGCCGGTTCCGCTAGAAGCGTCTCCCAGCGTAACGCTTGCAGGGCTGGCGACGCTGGTGTCAATCATGTTGAGCAGGGCATTGCTTAATTGGACGGTTCCGGCGCCGCCGTTGATTCCGATCGAGGCGCCGGGCGTATACGGGGCAATGTGAACGGCCCCGCCATGATTGCGGATGGCCAGACTCGACGCGTTGAAACTGTCCGAAACGATGCTGATAGTGCCGGTCATGGCGTTGCCGCCAACGATATTGACGCCGTTTGACGTGACAAAGCCTACAGACGCGTTGGCGCCTTTGACGGCGGTCAGCGTGATATTGGCCGCGCCGTCGCTGGTGATGGCGCCGTCATCGAATATCAGCAGCCCGTGGTGATCATTGCCGGAACCGGAGCCGCCGCGTCCCGTGACTGAAATATTGCCCGCATGTCCGGTAATGCGCGCATTGCTAAACTCTATGAGCGTGCCGTAATTATTGCTGACTCCCGAGCCGCCTTCGCCCAGAACGCTGATGGCGCCGGTCCCCGTACTCACGATGCCGCTATCGGTATAGACCACAACGCCGTCATTAAAGCTTCCCCAGCCCGCCCCGCCGACGCCGTGGACGGTAATGGCGCCGTTGACGCCGGTGATACGGGCGTTTGTTTGATATAAAAATACCCCGATATTCAGGTTCCGTCCTGCGCCGCCTGTGCCGGTGACCTCAATGGGCGCGGAACTGAGGCTTTCGATTCGCGCCCCATTCGAGATGTACACGCCGTGACTCTCGTCCCACGAGCCGTTTCCGCCCTGGCCTTGGACGGTAATGGCGCCGGAATCGCTCTGAATTAAGCTGCCCGGGTCTTCCATCATCACCCCGTGGTTATAATATTGCCCCGCGCCGCCTTGGCCCGTGAGGGTGATATGCCCTGACGTCGTGCGTATCTCGCTGCCCCCGCCGACATAAACGCCGAGAATAGTACTGTGCCAAGGGGTTAACGCCCTCCCCTCTCCCCGGATGCTGATATGGCCAGCGCCCGCATTCAGGATGGAGAAATGGAAAAGCCCGACCCCGTCGTCATTGCTTGCCGTTCCTCTGGCGGCTTGGGTCGTCGGGTCCGCGCCGCCGCCGATGGTAATATTACCGCCATTGGTGTTGATATTGGCGTAATTCAGCCGAACAGCGCCGCCGGCGCCCGCGTCTGCGCCTTGATCGGTATCAGAGTTGAGGACCAGATTTAATTTGCCGCTGCTGGACGTAATGCTAATGCCATGGCCCGCCGCGCCGTCCATCAGGATCGAGTTATGCGCTTTGAGCGTCAACGTCGCATCGCCGCCGGAAGTTTTGGCGATGCTGGTATCCTGCATCACCGTGAGGTTGCCCGCCGCGCCGCCCGCAGCCGCAGTCTGAACGGTCACGCTGGTGCCCGTATTCAGCGTCGCCTGAATATTATTGGCATAGACGTTCGAGGCGTCATCGGCTCCGGCCCCGGCATGGATGGTCATATCAGTCGGATCCATCAGCCATTCGCCTGCGGCGCCGTTTGTCGCAGACGCATTGACGCGCGCTGTCTGGCCAATGCGCAGCGTCTGGGTCCCGGATGTCTCAATAAAGCCGCCGTTGCCGGAAATCTCGCCGCCCTTGGCCTCGGCCAGACCGTCAAACTGGGTGTGCGCGTCGGCCAGCAGCGTAATCGCGCCGCCATTGCCGGAACCCGCGCCGTTGGCTGTGAGTTCGCCGGATTCTCCCACGACAATCGAGGCGTCCGCGCCTTCCGCGCGTAGCTGAATCGTCCCGCTTTCGCCAATTTTGGCAGTGCTGGCGGTCATCACGCCGGTATGATTAATGGTTCTGGCGTACAGGGCTTCAATTAATTTGGCTTTTAAGCGAATCTCCTGCGCGCTAAGCGTTCCGCTGTTGTCGATAGCGCTTTGCAGGCCGTCAATCTGAGCTTTAACGCTTTCATCGATCGTGACTTCAACCGATTGCGTCGGGCTGACCTGCATACGCACGACATCGCCAGCGGCAAGCGCAATACGCCCTTCAGGCGCATAAATATTGCCGCTGTTTTTAATCGCGCCGCCTGCCAGCACGACAAAGCCGCCGGGCTGCGTGGTGATATCGCCGCGGTTGTCAATGAGCCCTGCGCCCACGCCGTCGGGCCGCGAAAAGGTCCAGTTCTGCGCCAGATAATCGGCGCTGGACAGGTGCAACGTCGTGGCAATTAAATTGCCGACATTCACGTTGGCTGTATTGCCGAACGTCAGACCCGCAGGATTGCTGAGAATCACGGTCCCGTTGCTGCTCAGCGCGCCATTAATCACGCTGGCCCCGCCGGAAATTCGATTTAAAATCGAAGCAAGATTATTGGAGAGCAGAAAATTAACGGTTTCGCCTTGCGCGATATTAAACTGCTGCCAGTTGATAATCGCATGGGCCTGATGCGAGGTGACGTTCAGCGTATTGCCATTGACGACATCGAACGACACGTCGCCGCTTTCCACCTGCCAGCCGCTGGGCAGGGCGGCGGCGGGGGCGGCCAGCGTCAGGGCCGTTAACAGGCTGGCGGCGTATCGAACGGCCGCGCGCGTACGCTGAACGTGGCGGGATTCAGTCATTGGCGTCGACTTCTCTTGAGATAACTTCCCAAGGGGCTCTTACAGTAAGGGGCTCGTGTGAGAGGTCAGAATCGTCGTCACGGTTCATCGGGGTCTGAAGGGGGCTTTTAGACTAATCGGCCATTGCGACTGAAACTTGAGACTGTCTGCTTCAGACTGCTGGCGGGCGTTGTCGCGGTTGCGATTGACCACAGCCATGGCAAACGGGTACCATGCGCAAGATTGACCTGCGGGCGTTGGGGGATTCGACGCGCCGCGCCCTTTGACGGATGGAGTCTGCGCCGCAATGCCGCACCCGTTTTTTGACGCCTATGCCGAGCGCCCGCTCATTCTGGACGGGGCGATGGGAACCTGTATCCAGCAATACGACCTGACAGCCGACGATTTCGACGGTCAGGACGGGTGTAACGAAATCCTCGTCAAGACGCGGCCGGACGTGATTGGGAAAATTCACGCGGCATATTTCGAGGCCGGGTGTGACGCCGTGGAAACCAATACCTTCGGGGCCACGTCGCTGGTCTTGGGCGAATACGATCTCCAGGACCAGACTTATGAGATTAATCGCGCCGCCGCGGCTCTGGCGAAAGACGTTGCGCGTCAGTTCAGCAGCGTTAAACCGCGCTGGGCTGTTGGATCCATCGGGCCGACGACAAAACTGCCATCGCTGGGGCATATCCGCTTTTCAGATTTAAAGGCCGCCTACCTGCCGCAAATTGAAGGCCTCATCGACGGCGGCGCCGATCTGCTGCTGGTGGAAACCTGTCAGGATTTACTGCAAAGCAAGGCCGCGCTGGCCGCCATTCGTCAGGTCCAGCGGGCAAAAGGCGCGCATCTGCCTGTTATCGTGCAGGTTACGATGGAGCAGACCGGCTCGATGCTCATCGGCATGGACATTGCCGCCGTGGTCGCCGCTATGGCCCCGTTTGGCATTGATGCGTTGGGCCTGAACTGCGCGACGGGTCCGCAAGAGATGGCGCGTCACGTCAAATATCTCAGCGAGCACAGCCCGTTTCTGGTCTCGTGTCTGCCCAATGCGGGGATTCCTGAGAATGTCGGCGGGCAGGCGCATTATCATCTGTCGCCTGAGGCGCTGGCCGAGCATCTGGCGCGCTTTGTCGGCGATTGGGGCGTTCGCATCGTCGGCGGCTGCTGCGGCACGTCTCCGGCGCATTTGCGCGCGGTCGTCGACCGTGTGGCGGGCGTCCGTCCGGCGGCGCGCGACCCGCAAACGCCGTCAGCCCTCACCAGTTTGTATGCGCTGACGCCGATGCAGACGGACCCGCCGCCATTGCTGGTCGGCGAGCGGACTAACGCCAATGGGAGCAAGGCGTTTCGCGATCGCCTCCAGCAAAACGACTTCGATGGACTGGTCGCCATCGGCAAGGAGCAGACCCGCGTGGGCGCCCACGTGCTGGATGTCTGCGCAGCCTACGTGGGGCGTGACGAAGCGGCAGATATGGGCGAAATTATCACGCGCTTTAATCATCAACTCGACCTGCCCCTGATGATCGACTCGACGGAGGCCCCGGTCATTGAAGCCGCCTTGCAGTTGCTGGCGGGCAAGGCCATTGTGAACTCAATCAATCTGGAAGACGGTGAAGGGCGGCTTCAGCGCGTCGTCGGATATTGTCGCGAGTATGGCGCTGCTGTGGTGGCGCTGACGATCGACGAAGACGGCATGGCCAAGACCATCGACAAGAAGCGCGCCGTCGCCCGTCGGATTTACGATCTGGCCGTGACGCAAGGCGGTATGTCTGCGCGCGATCTGGTGTTTGATCCGCTCACCTTTACGCTGGGCAGTGGCGATGAAGAGTTCCGGAAAGCTGGACAGGCGACCCTGGAGGCTATTCGCCTCATTAAGGCGGATTTACCCGGCGTCTCGACGATTCTCGGCGTCAGCAACATCAGTTTTGGGCTGAAACCTGCGGCGCGTCACGTGCTGAATAGCGTCTTTCTGCACGCGGCGGTGGCTGCCGGCCTGGATATGGCGATCATCAACAGCCGCCATCTTATTCCCATGCACAAAATCTCCGACGAAGAGCGCACGCTGTGCCAGCGCCTGATTGAAGACGATCGCATTTTTGCCGCCGATGGCAGCGTGGTCAGCGATCCGCTCATGGAACTGATGCGCTATTACGAGCAAAACGCCGGAGCCAGCGCCGACGCTCAGGAGCAGGCCATGCCTGAGGCCATCGACGAGCGTCTGAAATACCGAATCATCAACGGCGAAAAAACCGGCCTTGAAGCCGATCTCGACGCGGCAATGACGCAATGGGAACCGCTGACCATTATCAATGAGATTCTGCTGGCCGGGATGAAGACCGTGGGTGAACTGTTCGGCGCCGGCGATATGCAATTGCCCTTTGTCCTGCAGTCGGCGGAGACCATGAAGGCGGCTGTAGCCTATCTGGAGCCGCACATGGCCACGGCAGGCGGCGAGAACGTCAGCAAGGGACTGATGGCGCTTGCCACGGTCAAGGGCGACGTCCACGATATCGGCAAGAATCTGGTGGATATTATTCTCACCAATAACGGCTATAAAGTTGTCAATCTGGGCATTAAGCAGCCTATTGAGGCGATTCTCGAAGCGGCTGAAGCTCATCAGGCAGATGCCATTGGGATGAGCGGTCTGCTGGTGAAATCCACGGCCATCATGAAAGAAAACCTGGAGCTGATGCGTGCGCGGGGCCTGACGATCCCCGTGGTGCTGGGCGGCGCGGCCCTCACTCCGCGCTTTGTCGAAGACGATTGCCAGCGGGTGTACGACGGGCGGGTTTTCTACGCCAAGGACGCCTTTGACGGCCTGCGGGCGATGGAAGCGATTCTGGCGGGCGACGTCACGCCGCAGAGCCCTGCCGCCGCGTCTTCTGAGACGGATTCTGCGCAGAGCGATGACAGCGCGCCCTATCAGGCCGTCGGCTCGGTAGGCGGCCATGTCGGCCTGTCCCCCGACGATCCGGGCTTCTCGCGCCGGTGCGACGAAATCGCCCAGGACAATCCCATCCCCGCGCCTCCGTTTTATGGCGTGCGCGTGGTGGATAGCGTCTCGCTGAGCGATGTGTATCCTTATATCAACCGCCAGGCGCTTTTTGCGGGCCAGTGGCAGATGCGGCGCGGCGCCAAGGCCAGCGAAGCGTATCAGCGAGAACTGATGGAAACTGCCGTTCCCGTTCTGGAGACGCTCCAGCGAGAGGCCATCGAGGGCGGTCTGCTGACTCCGCGCGTGGTTTATGGCTATTTCCCCTGCCAGTCTGAGGGCAACGACCTCATTGTGTATGACCCGGCGGTCTACCCGCAACGGCTGCAGGCGCTGCAACGATTTTCGTTTCCGCGCGGGGGCGTCAAGCGTTTGTGTCTGTCTGATTTTTTTGCCAGCTGCGACAGCGGGCGCGTGGATGTGATTGCGTTTCAACTGGTGACGGTCGGCCATGAGGCGAGCGCCCATGCGCAACGCCTGTTTGAGGCGGGCCGGTTTCAGGAGTATCTCTATTTCCATGGCTTCGGGGTGGAAAGCGCCGAAGCGCTGGCCGAATACTGGCATAAGCGCATCCGCGCCGAGTGGGGCGTGGGCGCGCAAGACGCCGCCGATATCAAGCGCCTGTTTGCGCAGGGGTATCAGGGCTCGCGTTATAGTTTCGGCTATCCCGCCTGCCCGCATCTCGAAGACCAGGCCAAGCTGGTGGCGCTGCTGGATCCGGCGCGTATTGGCGTGGCCCTGTCGGAAGAATTCATGCTGGAGCCCGAACAGTCGACCTCCGCGCTGATTGTGCATCATCCGCAGGCGCGCTATTTCGATGTCCGCATGCGCTCGCAGACCGCGCCCGCATCCGGGACGTAACACGTCCTGCTATTCTGGCTGCTTCTGCGCGGGAAGGCAGGCGTCCTGGCTCTCTGGACGTCCAAGTATAACCTTAACGTTAAAGTTATTGATCTTTGGCCCCACAACGTGTACACTAAACCCCTCACAAAACATCTTTTTCAGGATTTTCTCGTTAACCTTGCCGGAGAATGACCCCTGTGGACGCCACTACCGAACTGGACGCTTTAACCACCGAAATTCAGGGCGAAATTGCCCGCTATCCCGTTCTGGTCTACGGCAAAGGCACCGACGCCGTTCCGCGATGCGGCTTTACGCTGGAAACCAAAGAGTTTTTCGAAAGCCTCAATTGCCGCGCGCATTTTATCGATATTCTCGAGAACTTCCCCAAGCGCCAAGCCCTGAGCGAGATGACCGACTGGCCGACGCTTCCCAAAGTCTTTATCAACGGCGTGTTCTATGGCGATACCGATACGCTGGAGCCGATGCGGCAATCCGGCGAACTGCAGACTTTACTGAAGGCAGCCCATTCGGGCGCTGACGTCAGCGCAACGCCTTCTGCTCAAGCGTCCTGAGAAACCACAAAGAGAAGATGACGTGGCGGGACCGCCGCCACTGGATATTCAGCGTCACGGGTTGGACACTTCCGACCCGTTTATTTTTTGGCGCCGCCGCGCGCTCGGCTGGGAGTAGAAGCGTATCGGCCGCATAGCCATCGGATAAAAGCGGCAGGCAATTTGAGCATCGCATTTGTTTTTATTTTTATAAGAATTGATTTTTTACGTGTAGCGATCGCGTGAAAAGTCAGGTTAGAGCGATTAGAACGGATATGAGAGAAGCGAGTAATGAGTAATCCGAACGTTTCGGGTTTTGGCGGCTATGGCGCGCCTCCCTACCCATATGCGCAGATGGGCGCGAATATGTATCCTACCAGTGTCATGAACGGCTCCGTGGCAGGCGGATTCAGCCTGACGGGCAACGGATTCGGCGTGCAGCCGGGCTATGGCACGTACGGGCTGAACGGCGCGCCGGTCAGTTACGGTAATTTCGGCGGACCGTCGGCGTCTGGGGGCGCGGGCTACGCGCCGCAAGCCTCCAATCCGCTGGTTCAAAATTACCTCTCGCTGGTGCAAACGGATATGCGCGATGACGGCCAGCTCAATGGCAGCCCGCTTCCCGGCGGGTCATTGGCGCCACCCCCCATGGGGGGTTCGCCTGCCGGTAACGGCTCGCCCGCCGGTTACGGCGCGCCTGCTGGTTATGGCGCGCCCGCTGGTTATGGCTCGCCCGCCGGTTATGGCTCGCCCGCCGGTTATGGCTCGCCCGCCGGTTATGGCTCGCCCGCTGGTTACGGGTCGCCCGCTGGTTATGGCTCGCCTGCTGGTTACGGGTCGCCCGCTGGTTATGGCTCGCCTGCTGGTTACGGGTCGCCCGCTGGTTACGGGTCGCCCGCTGGTTATGGCTCGCCCGCTGGTTATGGCTCGCCTGCTGGTTATGGCTCGCCTGCTGGTTATGGCGCACCTGTTGGTTATGGCGCACCTGTTGGTAACGGGTCGCCTGCCGGTTATGGCGCGCCTACTGCTTCGGGCGCGTCGGCGCCCTTCGGTGGGCAGCAATTCATGCAAATGATGATGCTGATCTTTAACATGCTCAGTCAGATGCTTCAAAAGTCGTCCGCCGATGAGTCGACGACCGGGGCCGCTGAGTCGGCGAACACGGCGAATGCGGCTGACACGGCAGCTCAGGCCGGAACGTCCAACACCGCCGCGCCTGCGGTAGCTGTCACCAGCGGTAATCCTAACGAGGATCGTAAAAGCGCTTCGGACGACGTGGGCAATAACGGGGGGATGTCGACCAGGACCGACGAGAGCGAAGACGCCGAAGAAGCCGCTTCTGACGAGGACACCGGCGCATCGGGCAGACGCGCGGTCCGCAGCGCCAAAGCAGATGCCGCCCTGAGCGTCATTGACAAGCTGGACGCCGATAAAAACGGCGCGCTGACCCGCAAGGAAATCCGCGACGCGAAGTTGAAGGCAGACGGCGGCGGCGCGCTCAGTGGCGACGAAAAACGCGCCGCGCGCCTGATTCGCGAAAATAATGGCAAAGACGGCGTGTCCAAGTCCGATGTGACCACGGCGGCGGCCCGGGATGGCGATAGCAGCGCGATCACGCGTCGCGAGCTGCGCGATCATCAGCGCCATCAGCCCGCCTCGACGACTTCCAGTACGGGCGCGACGCCGCCGCCTGCAGCCACGACGCCTGCGGCGACGACGCCCCCCCAGAGTCCGGCTGCGCCGGAAACCGCCAAGCCAAAGCCGAGCGGACGCGTTTCCACCAACCCGGATCAGGAAGATAACTGGCGTACGCGCACCGGAAAATAAGCGATGACGCTTGTTTACGGGAAACGAATGCGCGCTCCGGCGCGTTGTGCCCGGCTGCTCCTCCAATTGGCGGGCGCGTGGGCGTGAGGGGATGCTATAATGGGGACGTGTTTTCGTGTGGTGATGGGTCGCGATTCGGATTACTTCTGGCGCTCAATCGGCCGCCGGATGTCCGGTTATGCGCGCTCCCTCACCTGAGAATGCGCCCGAGCGTCAGAGGCCAAGCGCATGGAGACAGGATGGATATCTGGCATTAATGGCTTCTTCGTTCGACTCTTGGATAAAACAGGACGCGCCGGCGGTTTCTGAGCAGTCTTCTCTCAGTGCGGCCGCAGAGCTGGACAGTTCGGCGGGGCAATCGTTTCGACAGGCCCTCTTCGCCTGCCTGATCGGCATGGGCGTGAATTTCGGGATTGCCGCGCTCAAGCTGGGCGTGAATTTCCTGCTCAGTCCCAGCGCCGCGCTGTTTAGCGAAGGGCTGCACTCGCTGGGCGACGGGCTCAATAGCGTTCTGCTGCTGGTGGGCGTGGTGCGGGCCAATCGCACGGCGGATCGGGCGCATCCCTTTGGGTATGGGCTCGAAGCCAATTTCTGGGCGCTGTTTGCCAGCTTTATTCTGTTTTTGAGCGCGGCGTGGGCGTTGATCGAGGGGATTCATCGCTTTGAACAGCCCACCGGGCACACCGATTACTTTTGGGCGTTGGTGGTGTTGGCGCTGAGCATGGCCTTTGAGGTGTATGCCATCTGGACGGCCTCGCGCGCCGTGCTGACGGAAGTGGGCGTCAAGGCGACTTTATGGAATACCATCCCGCTGGGGTATCGTCATGTGCGTGAAGCCAAGGCCCCGACTACGCGCTATGTGTTTTTTGAGGATACGCTCGCCTTTCTCGGCGCGCTTACGGCGTTTATTGCGCTGATTGGCGGTCAGGCGGCCTCTGCAGCCGGATGGCTGCCCGCAGACCGGGTGCATGTGCCTGATGCCGTCGCCTCGATTGTGATTTCCGTCATGCTGTTTTTGCTCGCCTGGAATCTCTTTTTCCATAACAAGGGCATTTTGCTGGGCGGCGCGGCCCCTGCCAAAGTAGAGGCCGATATTCGGCGGCTGGTGCTGAGTTTGCATGGGGTCTCCCATGTCCATGATCTCAAGACCATCGACCAGGGCCACGCCGGTTTGATTGTGAATCTCACCGTCGAAGTTGAGCCGAATACGCCGGTGAAAGACGTGGACGACCTCACGGAGCGCATTAAAGAGAAGCTCTACGGGCGGTTTCGCGCTATTCGTCAAGAACAGGTGTTTATCGAGGTACTGGCCGACGAGACGGAAACCGAGTGGGGCGCCAAGTTTGAAGCCCTTATCGACGAGGGGCGTCAACGCGGGGTGCTGCGTCCGCGAGATGAAGAGTTGATTCGCCGGGCGACGGATTTTAGCGAGTTGATGGTGCGCGACGTGATGATTCCACGGACCGATGTCGAGCACTTTGATATTGATACGCCGCTGGAAGAGGCGGCGGCGCGCATTATTGAAACCGGCCATACCCGCTGGCCTGTGTTCAACGAAACCATCGATGATCTTCTGGGGATTGTTCATTCGCGCGATATCTTTCGCGAGGTGCTGGCCCATCGCGCGCAAACGCCGCTGGCCAATCTCATTCGTGAAATTGACATCTACCCCGAAACCAAGCTGGTGAGCGATCTGCTTGAGGAGTTCCGGCGCGGTCGCTTGCGGATGGCCGCAGTAGCCGATGAGCATGGCGGCTTTGCGGGCATTGTCACCATTGAGGACCTGATGGAAGAAATCGTCGGCGATATTTGGGACGAATACGAAGAAGAAGAAGCCCCGTTCGCCTTTCTCGAGTCCAATCGCCTCAAGATCAGCGGTAAAGCCAATATCGAAGATCTGAACGACGCCCTGGATCTTAATTTCCCGACAGACGAATACGTCACGCTGGGCGGTCTGGTGTTCGGGATGCTGGGACGGGAGCCCGAAGCCGGCGATCGCGTCGGATTTGAAGATCTGGCCCTGACCGTCGACGAAGTAGAAGGCCCGCGCATTCTCACCATCATTGTGGAGTCGCCCGCGCCGTTTGTAAAACCTGAAACGGCTGCCGACAGTGACGCGTCTGGCGAATCAGGCGAATAAACTCCGCTGATAGCTCGGCCCTTAAGAGTCTTCTTCCAAGAATCTTCTTCTTAAGAGTCTTCTTCCAGGGGCGCGACGCTTAACAGCCCGCGTTCGCGATCCACGCCGATAACCCGCGCGCGATCATTTAACCGCAACCCTTGGGCGGTCTGCGGGTCCAGCTGAACATCCCAGATTTCGCCGTAGACTTTCATCTTGCCGCTTTGGCCGGGCTCAACGTCGTCCATCAGCCGCCCGATTTGATGAATTAGCTTGTCAACCGCGCCTTTAGGCGCGCGCCGGTGGGTTTTCACCACGCGAAACAGAATGAAGCCCGCCAGTGCGCATAAGGCCAGCGTCAGCGTCAGCACGTAGGGCAAGACGGCCAGCAAATAGGGTTCTCCGGTCTGATATAGCAAGACTGCGCCGACCATCAGGCATAAGACGCCCAACGCAAAGAGAATCCCCATCGTGGGCGTAAAAATCTCGATAATAAACAGCAGAATCCCCACGACCATCAACCCGACGCCTACCACGTTGATCGATAGCGCATGAATGCCCACCAGCGCCAGCAGCAGGCAGAGCCCGCCCAGAACGCCCGCCACGCCGACGCCGGGATGCGTGGCTTCAAAGAAAATCCCGAACAGGCCCAGCGTCAGCAAGACGAAAAATACCATCGGATCAGCCAGAAAACTCAGAATGCGGTCGTGCGTCGAGAAGGTCATCGTCTCAATAATGGGCTGGCCCAGTCGCAGCGGCGTCAGTTGGCCGTTAATGCGCACGGTTCGCCCATCGATTTGCATCAGCAGCGTTTGCAGCGAGGGGGCGACCATATCGACGACGTTACGTTTGAGGGCTTCATCGGCGGTGAGAGACGCGCTGTCGGTAATCGCCAGCGTCGCCCATTGCTGGTTACGGCCATGGCTGGCGGCCAGCGCGCGGATGGCGGCCGTCTGGTCGTTGATGATTTTTTCGGCCATCACGCGTTGGGAAGCCTCGTCCAGAGGCGCGAGCGCCGGGCCTTTCGGTGGCCAGCGACCATTCATATCCACCGGATGAGCGGCGCCGATGCGCGTTCCGGGATGCATCGCCGCGATATGGGAGGCCATTGTGATAAACACCCCCGCCGATCCGGCGCGCCCGCCTTCCGGCGCGACATAGGTAATGACCGGCACCGGTGAGGCCAGAATCGATTTGACGATCGTATGCGTGGCGCTCAGCAGCCCGCCGGGCGTGTCGAGTTCAATCACGACGGCTGAAGCTCCGTTGCGCGCGGCTTGTTCAATCCCGTTGCGAATGTAATCGGCGCTGATGCCGCTGATCATCTCGTCATCGAGCCGCAGGCGCAGGACTTTATTGGGTTGCGCCGTCTGAATGGTCTCTGTTTTGCTGCGGATAGAGATGGACGGGTTGGCCAGAGCGCTTTCCCACAGGCCTGCCAGCATATTCAGGCCCGATAAGGCCAGCGCCAGCCAGAACAACAGGCGGCAACACCGGGAGAGATCATGTTGAAAACCAGGCAATTTGTTCATATCCGTCCATCCTGCCGGGGAAACATACCCAAGGGAAGCATCTGTCTGTTAAGCCCGAGTCGCCTTGCGTCCAGCGCAGCCGCTCGCTTGCGTCACTCAATTGTAACAGGAGTTTTACACTCTGAGGCGATCACCGCGTCCGCTTTCCTCAAAAGCGTTGAAGGGTAGGCTCATCAGCCGTTCAGTCGCTTCAAAGTCCGCGAGGCGGGCGTAAATCGTATATTGTAACGATATATCAAGCTAAAGTTGGCAAGATTTCAACCTGAAAACCCTTGCGAGAGAAGGGTCTTACAAAATCGTAAACCTAATTCGCTATGGTTCTTAAGCAAAAGATTGTAAGGTGATAAAAGCAACCTGTGTAATTTTAGAGCTATTTAGAGAAGGAGCCTTAGATACCAATGAATACCTCTCAAGGACCACTGCAAGGTGGGATCTTTTACGATGAAAAAGGCGGTTTATGGTCCCGTATCCTGAACGGGGTAATAGATATTTTGAAAGATGCTGGCGGCGCTGTCATTGAACATGCCCCGGAAATTCTGCAAGGCGTTGCGACGGGACTGGCCGCGACGTCCCTGAATCAATCCGGGTATTTCACGCCAAAGGGCGTCAGTCGCCTGAATCCGGAGCCTTCGCCAAGTCTTCCTTATAGAAAGCCAGCGCCAGCGCCTGCGCCTTATCAACCCGTGGAAATTCCTGAGGCCAAGCCATCGAGCATTGTTCGCGATACGCTGAAGCGACTCGAAAGCGAGCATCAACGCCGTCTTATGGAAATTCCTGAGTACACGCAACCTCGTCCACTGTTAGAGTTAACGCGTCAAAATACGGGACAGATGGCGCCGCGCCCTTCTCGTCCTCAAGCGGCTGATACGGAAATCTTTGAGACGCCGCCGTCATCCAGTGACGCCTTGCTGCGCGCGCTGGATCCGAATTTCGGGAGGGGGCCGTCTGCCCCTGTTCAAGAGGACTGGGCGCAGATTGAGGCGAATCTGGCGCATGCGTCAAGCCCCCTGACTTATCAACAGCAGGTTCAGCAGGCCCAAGCCCGCCAACTGGCGGAACTTCAGCGGCAGAATCAGCAAGCGCAATTGCGTTTAGCTGAAGAGCAGTCACAGTTAATCAAGCAGCATCTTGAACAAGAATCTCCAAAAAATTCTCAAATTTTTCAATCAGATTCTAAATATCGCTCTCAGCTTAAAAAAAGAATCGAATCTTTAATAACAACAGGAAATATTCCTGTTCAAAATGAGCTTCGACAAATTTTTCATGAATCTGACTTAGCTTTCTTTGATGCAAGAAATAATATAGAGCGAATGTTTATTCGAAAAGATCAAGATGTCCTTTCGGAGGCCCTTGCTTACAATATGTCCTATGGGCCGAATCAAAAATTGCTTGGGGATGGCTATATTGTAGTTAATGGCAGCGGCTATCAGCCCCAATTTGCATTAGACATAGCAAAAAAATATTTATTATATTTCCAAAGGCATGAAAAATTTCCAGAACCCCCTTTTCCCACTGGCGAGAAGTCGCTCGATCGAAAAAAACATGATATAACCCATGAATATGATCGATACTTAAAAATGGTTGGTTCTGAGATGGAAAGACTTAGCCCCATACAAGGCCTGTTCGCACTTAAACATAATTTCCCTAATAATGGCCAATGGGATATGCAAGGTCGGCCTGATTTCCCTGGCCAAGCTTTAAGGTTAGATAGGAATGGCAGACCTATTTCCCACCCTAAAAAACCAGGTAGATTTGATTCCATCGATCAATATGCCTTGTATAACGGCAAGGCACGACGAGCAGGATGGTTTTCAAATTATATTTTTGGGTATGCCTCAGCAGCTGGCCGCTTACCATTAGAAGCAGCGCTTATTATCGCTAATGGCGTTTCCCTTCTAAATAATCAACGTTTAGACAACCCAGCAGATCTCCAAGCAATTATAGAAGGTTATCAGAAATATCAAGTTGAATTTGGGAAATAGATCTTTGTATAGAAGTAAGCAGCTATAACAGTGGCAATAATTCGTAGCGTTTCAAAAAAGACGAGACACACTGCCATTGCTCCAATAGCAAGCAAAGGAATGTCAACATAACGATTGAAAGGCCATGGCTTCGCAAAAAAACAAATTAAAGGTATTTTTCGATTTTTTTGAATAACAAATATGGTAAAAATTAAAAATAAATCTACCATGATGAATGGAACGCCTGCAAATAAATAAAAAACAAGGAGAGACACCCCCTTTGCTGCTGCAACATGCGATTCTGGAATGGTTTTGCAATATAAGAAATACCAAATTACCAGAAGGATATTGACAACAAAAAGAAAGCGGAAAGGCGCTAATGCCTTCAGGTAAATCGAAGAAAGAAAAGTCATCTGGTCAGCCTGCAGAGGAATGCAAATTCTATGGTTTTATTTTACTCATAAAAAAGTATTAGTCAATTAGCATAAATGAGTTGGAAATTTTGGCATGCATTGCCCAAAATGTCGAGTGTATCAAGGCGGTTAAAAACAGCGAATTACAGGAGGTCCGTTATTATACCGAGTTCCCAAAGAACGACGATTGCCGGATGATTTATTTTGGGGAGTCAAATAATCTAATTTATTGGGATTAAAATGAACATAAGCATTCCTCCTTCAAAAATAAGGCCGACTAAAAACAAGATAATGCTGAGTATTTTGACAAACAAATTCTTATTGACAATTAAGCTAATTAGGCTTGTAATCGTTAGAATCCCTATTGCAAAAAGGCCATAATACACTCCTAATTTATAAGGCATAATTTCCGACCAGTAGGGTCCTAATAAGCTAGGCACTAAATAACCGAAAATAAAACAAACAACTGCCCCCCAGAACCAAAACATGGGGTTGGTTGCCTTTTCTTTGTTAGGATCTTTTTTTGTGGACATGGCATAAACCTAGTAAACTGCTGATTCTTTGCCACTGCATTATAACATTTAGGGCGTTTCAAAAAATAGGAGGCTGCCGAAAAACCGGCAGCCTCCCTCAGGGAGGGAGTGAAGTGTCAGGGGCGCTCATCAAAATACGGGACAGATGGCGCCGCGCCCCTTGCGTTCTCAAGCGCCTGATACGGAAACTTTAATCGTTATGACGGTAAGCAGGATCTCTGGTCAAAGCTGCACCGGGGAGACGTTTTGAGTGATATCGAAATGAAGCAGTTGTTTCATGCCATTGATTTAGAAAGATATGGAATAAATGATGCGGCGAAGAGGGCAGCCGCAGCGCAAGCGGAGGATTACGCGCTTCAGAAGCTTAAGAATAATGCGTTTCATGATGCCGAAAGAACCTCGGACGGCAACGTTAAATACCGGGGGATGACGCTCACGGAGATGGAAGCCCGTTATGCAATCACATTGGATATGGAGCATTTCCACAAGACGGATACCCGTTTGAGTACGGCCCAGCTTCAAGAGCATCTCAAGGCGCTTCAATCGAAATCTACCAGCTCTTTGGAGGGGGCGCGGCGGCTGGCTGCCGATCTGGCGTCCGCCGCTATGTTGATGAGTACGGGCCTGTTGAAGGGCGCCACGCTGGGTTATGCAGATTTTATCGATGATGCCAAGAGGACGTCTCAAATTATTGGCGCGAATTCGGCCATTGCCGAAAATCCCTACTTTAACCCGCAAACCGTTGGCGATGTAATCGGTATGGGGCTTCCGGCAGGAAAAGTCTTTGAAGCCGCTGCAAGGACGAGTAAATTGGCCTCGGGCGCGATCGCTGGAGCGACAATCGGAGGAGTTCAACGCCGAGAAGGTGAGCTGGCTTGGGAGACCCAATTGGCAGCAGGCGATCGTCTGGTTGATACGGCGATTGGCGCTGGAGCCGGTGCGGCGCTGGTCAAACTTGCCTATGTTTCCAAGCCGGTGTTTGAGGCTGTCGTGCAGCGATTCAAACAGGTTACCGGTTTCAGGTTGCCGGTAGACGGAAAGAATATTACTTTGAATGAGTTTTTAAACCGAGTCAAAAATGATCAAGGCATGACCCAGCACGAACTGGACTTCCTCATCGGAAAAACCAACGTCCCGCCCCACAACAGCCCGTATCGACTAGGTGAACAGCGGGTCTGGACGAAAGGGGGCTTCCCTAATTTTATGGATAATTTAGAATATCATGGTGACAAACATCTTCCAGAATTTTCAGAAATATATCCGAAAGATTATACATATTATGGTGATGTTGCTCATAGCTTTAGAGGTAATCTTCCGACTGGAACGGAATTAAAAATAACGCCAAATGGCCAGCGTTTATACTATCATGAATCTAGTAATATCTTTATGGTCCAGGACGCAAACGGCGTAATGCAAAGTATATACAGGCCAAAATTAGGACGGCAATGGTTTGATACCAGAACAGGCACTTACTACGGGAAATTTAAATAAATGAATAAAAATAAAGAATTCAATTGTAGAATCTGCGGCTTTCTCTCCTCAATCCCTATATGGGAGGGCGAGCATACTGATTATGGTATTTGTCCTGCTTGTGGATGCCAAGCAGGAGAAGATGATATGACACTTGAGATTGTCCGTTATTACCGTCAAAAATGGGCTGATAGCGGTATGAAATGGTGGGGCGTAAACGAGCATTGCCCTGCCGGATGGAACCCTCATGAGCAAATGAAATACATACCACCAAATTGGCTGTAGTGATCTATCGAGGGCCGTTCAAAAACAGAGGACTTTGTTCCCCAATCTTTTGAAAGGAATTTTTGATAAATAATGGATGACTTAGAAGCCCGGAGTCGTTGTCGGGTTTGTGGATGGCGTTATTCCGGCCCTGTGTGGGATCCTGAAGAGGGGGCGACTTATGATATTTGCTTTTCCTGTGGTTGTGAAGCTGGACACGAAGACTTTACCCTGGAGAGTACGCGGGCTTACCGACAGAAATGGATTGCCAAGGGTATGAAATGGTACTATACAGATCGAAAGCCCTCATCTGGCTGGAGCCCGAAAGAACAAATGAAATATATTCCGCCAGGTTGGCTGTAGTGACCTATCGAGGACCGTTCAAAAACAGAGGACTTTGTTCCCCAATCTTTTGAAAGGAAGCGGCTAGAAGTTGGGTGTCTTAGACAATGTGGCAAATTCTGGGCGAATTAAAGGGAATCCGTTATTATATCGAGTTCCTAAAGAGCTGCGATTACCTGATGGCTTATATTGGGGAGTTAAATAATCTAGCATATTATTACAAAAGCAAACAGAAGCATTCCACCTGTAGAAATCAACCCAAAGGCAAATAAAAGAATACTTATAATTTTAACAAGCCAGCTTTTATTTAAGATTATGCTTATTAAGCTTAAAATTGTTATAATTGCAAAAAGAGTTAATTGGCAATAACCTAATATTGGCGAAGGGAAGAACTCAAAAAAATCAGGGGTAAATAAAGCCGGTGCCAAATAACCAAAGACAAAGCAAGCAACTGCCCCCCAGAAGCAAAACATGGGGGCGGTTGTTTTCATTTTTCTAGGATTATTTTGTGTGAGCATGGCATAAACCTAGTAAATTGTTGATTCTTTGCCACTGCATTATAACATTGAGGGCGTTTCAAAAATAGGGGGCTGCCGAAAAACCGGCGGCCTCCCTCAGGGAGGGAGTGAGAGGACTGGGCGCAGATTGAGGCGAATCTGGCGCATGCGTCAACCCCCCTGACTTATCAACAGCAGGTTCAGCAGGCCCAAGCCCGCCAACTGGCGGAACTTCAGCGGCAGAATCAGCAAGCGCAATTGCGCTTAGCTGAAGAACAGGCTCGAAGCTTGCGAAGGCAGGCGGCGTCTCAGTTTAACCAGGATAATTTCCCGCAAGCGGTTCACAATAATCGTTATGACGGCAAACAGGATCTCTGGTCAAAGCTGCACCGGGGAGACGTCTTGAGCGATATCGAAATGAAGCAGTTATTTCATGCCATTGATTTAGAAAGATATGGAATAAATGATGCGGCGAAGAGGGCAACAGCAGCGCAAGCAGAGGATTACGCGCTTCAGAAGCTTAAGAAGAATGCGTTTCATGATGCCGAAAGAACCTCGGACGGCAACGTTAAATACCGGGGGATGACGCTCACGGAGATGGAAGCCCGTTATGCAATCACATTGGATATGGAGCATTTCCACAAGACGGATACCCGTTTGAGTACGGCCCAGCTTCAAGAGCATCTCAAGGCGCTTCAATCGAAATCTACCAGCTCTTTGGAGGAAGCCCGGCGGCTGGCTGCCGATCTGGCCACAGCCACGATGCTGGCATCTACCGGCGCGCTCAAATATGGAACGTTGGGTTATGCAGATTTTACAAACGATGCGCGAAAATCGGGAGAGATTTTGGGCGCAAGCCCGGAAGTGACGAACAATCATTGGGTTGAGGCGGCCGGAGGTTTGGCGCCATTGGCTGCTGAAGGGTTGTGGGGACAGGGCCTGTTGACTTCTGCGGGACTGGGCGCGCTTACCGACGAAGCCATTATTTCCGGCGCAGGCGCCGCCGCGTTTCGGCGTGAAGGCGACCTGAGCTGGGAAAACCAGTTGAATGTGGCAGACCGACTGATTGACGGCGCTATTGCCGCAGGCGCTGGGGCAGGTCTGCTGAAACTCGTTCAGACTTCCGCCCCCGCATTCCAGGCGCTGATCCGGCGCTTTGAAAGGAATCCCGACTATTCAACAAAGACCATTGATCAATATGTCAATTATCTCAAAAAAGAGTATAATTGGACAAATGACGACATCGCCAAACTAATGAACCCGGATGGCCCCTTGCCTGATAACTATCCTTTTAATCGACCCTTCTGGTCATCAGGCCTATTCAGAAACCCAGTACAAAACGCTTATGAGCACTTAGGATTTCAACATCATCCAGAAGTTTTTGAGCTAAAGCCGGGTGATCCACGATATGTACAGAAAGTGCATGAATTTCTTGACCATATTGAGCGATTTCAAAGTCTGCCTGCCAATATCGGTTTAAAGATAGACAAATGGGGTACAAAACGCTATGTTATAGATTCGGACAATGGTAGTCCTTATATTGTTATCATACAAGAGGCTAAAGGTGCCCCTCGTACAGTGTTTCATCGTACAACGGGTACTCCCGAGCAGTATTTTAAGAGCCAGCCCGGTATAGAGGTTTACAACCCCTGGGAAGGTACTAAATAGTATGACAAAAGAAGAATATTGCCGATGCCGGGTTTGTGGCTATTTAGAACAAGGGGAATTTTGGGTTGACGGAGAAGACCCTACTTATTGTATTTGTCCCTCTTGTGGTTGTGAAGCTGGCAACCATGATTTTACTCTTGAAGAGACCCGAGAATATCGCCAAAAATGGATTGATGGTGGAATGAAATGGGTATATCCTGATCCAGCCTGTAGGCCGATACCACCCAACTGGAATCCAAAAGAGCAAATGAAATACATCCCGCCCAATTGGCTGTAGTGACCTGTCGAGGACCGTTCAAAAACAGAGGACTTTGTTCCCCAATCTTTTGAAAGGAATTTTTGATAAGTAATGGATGACTTAGAAGCCCGGAGTCGTTGTCGTGTTTGCGGATGGCGTTATTCCCGCCCTGTGTGGGATCCCGAAGAGGGGGCGACTTATGATATTTGCTTTTCCTGTGGTTGTGAAGCTGGACACGAAGACTTTACCCTGGAGAGTACGCGGGCTTACCGACAGAAATGGATTGCCAAGGGTATGAAATGGGACGATAGAGATGAAATGCCCCCATCTGGCTGGAATCCGAGAGAACAAATGAAATATATTCCGCCAGGTTGGCTGTAGTGACCTGTTGAGGACCGTTCAAAAGCAGAGGACTTTGTTCCCCAATCTTTTGAAAGGAATTTTTGATAAGTAATGGATGACTTGGAAGCCCGGAGTCGTTGTCGGGTTTGTGGATGGCGTTATCCCGGCCCTGTGTGGGATCCCGAAGATGGGGCAACTTATGATATTTGCCCTTGCTGTGGTTGTGAAGCTGGAAACGAAGACTTTACCCTGGACAGCACACGGGCTTACCGCCAGAAATGGATTGCCAAGGGTATGAAATGGGACGATAGAGATGAAATGCCCCCATCTGGCTGGAATCCGAGAGAACAAATGAAATATATTCCGCCAGGTTGGCTGTAGTGACCTGTTGAGGACCGTTCAAAAAAAGAGGACTTTGTTCCCCAATCTTTTGAAAGGAAGCGGCTAGAAGTTGGGTGTCTTAGACAATGTGGCAAATTCTGGGCGAATTAAAGGGAATCCGTTATTGTACCGAGACAATGGTAACGCCAATTGTTCCAAGAATTATGCGGGTATTTTTCAAAAGCCCTTATAAATTAACCTTCTGGCATAAGAATGTGCAGGCTTTGGTTTAAATATTTATTAATCGCTTTTCGGCACTTAGGGCTTTCTTCGGGCCCTCTTTTATCAAAATTGCAGTTTCTATAGACTGGTTGAAAAGCTTGCCATAAATAATCGTACCCACTCATTCCTTCTTTGGCGTAAGCAATGCCTATAGCCAGAGAAAAGCCTAATATAACGGCGAAGAAGATGCGCATAACAAGTTCCTCGATTTATAAATAATTTAATAGAGAATACCACAATAAATATGTGAAGGATATCAAAAAACAGGAGGCCACCGGAAAACCGGCCGCCTCCTTCATGGAGGGCAGAATCGGGGGGGGCGAGGCGTTAGAGTTGACTCGTCAAAATACGGGGCAGATGGCGCCGCGCCCTTCTCGTCCTCAGACGCCTGATACGGAAATCTTTGAGACGCCGCCGTCATCCAGTGACGCCTTGCTGCGCGCGCTGGATCCGAATTTCGGGAGGGGGGCGTCTGCTCCCATTCAAGAGGACTGGGCGCAGATTGAGGCGAATCTGGCGCATGCGTCAAGCCCAAAGACGCAAGCTGACCTTCAGACGAGCCGTCAGCAACAAGAATTGGCCATGCAGCAAGCGAAGATAAAAGCATTGCAGGAACAGATGTTACAAAACAATTACCGTCGACAGTATCAACGTCAAATTAATGTTGGAGCAAGAATTCCTGGTTATTCCAACCATGGGATTCCCAGGCAGCCGTTAGATATTCTGCATCGCGTACCCGATTCTTATTTGAAGCAAAAGCATGGAACCCCTATCAATTTAACGGATAAGCTTCGACGGGGGGAGCCTTTAAGTTCTTTGAATGAATGGAACCAATTTGCCCATACGCTGCACATGCACTATCTAACCATGGTTAAGCAAGGCCAAGAGGCTGAGGCAAACGCAATTAAACTGGAACTTGAAAAAGCTATCATTGCAATATTAACCGGCCCGAATGCCTTACGAACAGAGGATGGGTACATTGTCATCGGCAATCGGGCTTATGGTACGGCAGAAGCGTCACAAAAATCTCGTGAGTTCATAGATTCTCTTGTTGAGAACGAACAATTTCCGCCCTCAAGATATCCACATATCGGTCCAAAGAATACGCCACTGGATTTGTCCGGACTCTTAATGCGAGAACAAAATTACTACCGTCAAAATTATCCCGATGTTACTGAACAGTATAATAAGGTGCTGGTTGAAATTAAAAATAAAACAAAACAGGCCTTTTTAAAAGATGGTAAATTTAGTGGGATTGTTTCTGGCGATGGAGTCTATCCGGTCTTTAAAAGAAACTTTGGAAATAATAAGCCTTGGGACTTACAGGTTAATAATGAACTCCCTGGACAAGCGGTGTTGTTTAATCTGCAAGGAGAGATTCAATATGAAAATAATGGCTATGTTAAAACCACAGATGAGTTCTCGATTTATAATAAATAAACTTGTCACAGCGGGTTATCTCTCAAACTATGCTTATGGCTATGCCTCAGCAGCAGGTATGCTAAGCAAAGAAGAAATGTATGGAGCGGCTTGGCTAGCTGGTAGTCTGGGCGGTCAATATTTGGGGGATCTTAATGAGCGTGATAACCATGCCATGAGCGAGGGCTATGACCAGTATTTTAGAAATAAATAAATAATTTAATGTAACGCGCTAAGAAAACAGTCATTAAAAAACCAGCAATCATAGGCGAAATAAAGCAAAAAAACGAATAAAAACAAGAATGGGAACATAAGAATTGTGAAAAACGCAAGAAGATAAATAATTATATTTATGGGGCCTTTAAGCTTCTGAGCCAACATTAAATAGAGGAAAGTTGAGATAGCATTTAAAAAATATTCGACAGTAACAACAGAATATACGCCAAGAGGACTGTGTTTGTATAATTGATAATTAGCTGATCCCAACGCCAACAGGGATAGTACAGGAATGATCAGGCCCAAGGCGTATAAGATGCCTAATGTCAACAAAATCTGCTTGACGCTTAAATTTTTTATTTTTTTAAAAATTTTTTCCGGAATTTTGAAATTTTGTAATATATTTTGGAGGGAGGAGAATAACAACATTGCTGAAATCCCTTGTGAGTTTTCGGATCTCTGCTCAAAGGAAGCGAGGTGGCTAGGACGTTGAGCAGGGAGATATGCTTTTTGGCCACTTCAACCAGCGTGATGATAATGCCATGAAAGGTGGCGATGAATAGTATTGGAGAGTATATCGTGGCAAAAGAAGACCTCGAAAGCTTTTTGATTGTCTTTAGTAAAGACTACAGGAAATTCCTGAGTACACGCAACCTCGTCCACTGTTAGAGTTAACGCGTCAAAATACGGGACAGATGGCGCCGCGCCCATCTCGTCCTCAAGCGCCTGATACGGAAACTTTAATCGTTATGACGGCAAGCAGGATCTCTGGTCAAAGCTGCACCGGGGAGACGTTTTGAGCGATAGCGAAATGAAGCAGTTGTTTCATGCCATTGATCTTCAGAAATATGACGCTTTAACTTCAACTACCCACAGGAAAGTAGATGCTGCCCGTTTATATGCTGAACAAAAAATGGCCAAAAATATGGTCGGTTATGCAGAACAGGATAAGGACGGTAATCTTTATGTTAAAGGCGTTCCCATTCGCGCAGAAGATGCTCTCTATTTTTCCCTAGAAGATATTCGTTATTTTCAGAAAACAGGCCGACATTTAACGCTAAAGCAGATAATTGCGACAAAAGATAAGAAGAATGCTGATTTAAACGAAATTTGATGGGGATACATTAACAGATCGACAATATGAAAATTATAAGCTTGTTAAAAGTGTTGCTGATTCTGCTACATCAGGTGGTGTCGGTAATTCCGATCCCACAAAAAAACCAAGGCCCTATTTCAGAAGGACTGTATTATCTGGATATAAAATATATTTTTTATAACCCTTTGCGCTCTATTGCAAAAAATTTCTGGGGCGAATGGGGCCTATGCCGTGTTCCTTTATATCCCGATCCGAAGATTAATACTTTTGGCCGAAAAGATTTTTATATTCATGGAGGTGATAAGCCTGGCAGTGCTGGCTGTATTGATCTTGGCCATAGTGATGGGAGTTTGCTTGGGCCGATAATACATGGCACTGCTATAATTGAAATTGAAGCCCATTACCCGAAAAGGAAACGTCGGTGAGAAATGTTATCTGGCCAGTTTTAATATCCACCGTTTTACATAGCGGCTTTTCCTATTTGTGGCTTATGGTTGCTAATTCCGGGTCTCCTGTTCCGGGAAAGGGAATTATTCTAGGATGCTATCTTCTCATTGTGTTTACGTTTCTTTGGCGCTTTAAAACCGTTAAAGAAATCGGTCTGTTTTCTTTGTTGGCAGGTTTTTTGGGTGGCGTAACCAGTTCGGTTATTGCGGGGGCCTATTTCCCAGGCGCTTTTCATGAAATGGACTTTCAAAGTAATATGCTATCGATTTTTTTAAATGGCAGCCTTATTTTGATTGGCCTGTATTCGATTTTAGCGTTGGGGGTCTTCTGTTTCAAAAAATTATTTAAATCCTCAAAACATCATTAAAAATAGGAAAACAGTGACAGGTCTTTTCTAAAAGGCGCCCTCTAAGAGTTGCGCTTTTTCGGTTTTAGCACAGCTTTCTGGACACCCTAAATTCTATGTTTAAAATTATAGCCGCAATTCAAGAGCTGCCATACAAAGCGCCGGAAGTTTTCAGCGGCTTTGCGACTCCATCTTTCTCAAATCAATCCAGATATTTCGCGCCAAAGGGCGCCAGTTGCCTGATCCAGAGCATTCGCAAAGCCGTCCTTATCGAAGGCCCTCGTCGCCGCTGACGACTTATCAACCCGTGGAAACTTCTAAGGCTAGGCAGTGTCGACATTCATTTTAGCCAGAGGTAGATAGCGGCTAGGTGAATAAAGCTCAAAAAGGCTATATCCAGCTTGTCATAGCGGGTAGCGACACGTCGAAAGTTTTTAAGCTTGTTGAACAGACGCTCAATTTGGTTGCGCTCTTTGTAGAGATGGGTATCGTATTCTCTTTGTTCTTTCCGGTTTTTTGTGGGCGGAATCACACGCTGCACTCCAATTTCTGAGATTGAGTCTGCCAAAGCATCCGAATCATACCCTTTGTCAGCCAGAATAGCCTCTTCTGCCGGAAGATTCGCGAGCAAAGCGTGCGCTTGTGTGTGGTCAGATGCTTGGCCGCGAGTCAGGATAAAGCGCAGCGGGTTTCCGTGACTATCGCATGTGGCATGAATCTTGGTGGAAAAGCCTCCCCGGCTTCTCCCTAACGCTTGGGGACCAGCGCTTTTTTTGCCCCTGCCGCGCATTGGTGCGCCCGGATAATGGTGGAATCAATCATGAGCCATTCGGTGTCCGCATCTGCTGCCAGTGTATTGAAAATCATCTGCCATACACCCTTTTCAGCCCAGCGTAAGAAACGCTTGTGCACGCTATACCATTTACCGAACTCCGGTGGTAAAGACCGCCAGCGGCCTCCGTTTCTGCCCACCCAATAGACGGCCTCCACAAACAAACGATTGTCCGACGCCGTTCTGCCCGGATCACCGGCCTTCCCCGGCAGGGCGTCCTTGATTTTCTCCCACTGCTCATCCGTTAATTCCATCTCTCTATCCTCGCATAACCAACAAGGATAGTAGATCACGGATTCCTAATTAGGGGAAGTGTGAATGTCGACACCACCTAGGCCATCGATCATTGTCAGGGATGCGCTGACGCGACTCGAAAGCAAACATCAACGCCGTCTTGTAGAAATTCCCGAATACACGCACCTAATTCAGTGTTAGGGCTACTGGCTCGTCAAAATACGGGACAGATGGCGACGCGACCCTCTTGTCCTCCCATCCCATTTTATAAATTTGTTGATCCAGGATGGCAGGATGGCGGACTGGGGAAATACGGCGGTAGCCGGTCCAATATTATTCACACTGACTCAAGAGGATATAAAGCACGATGGTTTTATCGGTAGCATTTTTCTTCAATGCAAAATTTATTACCAACGTGCCATCCGTCCATTGTGGTAGAAGCTTCCCACCCAATAGCCGTTATAGTGGAGCCCTTATCGTTGGGATGCTCTTTCTGTGGCGCAGGGCGTCGCGCTTACCGACGCTTGGCTTCGGCTCCGTATGTCCCTTATATAAGTTGAGGCGCTATAAATCTCATATAGAAGAGTGATGCATGGTAATGGAAAATAGCCTGGCGTGTCCGCTCGATTCCTCGTCGTCAATTCCTCCAGATGGTCGATGGACGACACACGCAAAAAGTATATATTAAAGATGTTGAGACTTGATTGGTTTTATAGCACAACGAATCTATAGGCCGGATTCAATCCAACAGGCTGTCTTCCTCAACAACTCAGCAATGCTCATTCTTCGCCGCGACCTGGCTCGGGTCTCGGCGTTTTTGTTGGGAAAGGGCACGTCAAGACGGCGGGCAATCAAACGGCACGGCGACGATGACATTGCCATGAACGCGCGCGCCTTCAACGGTTGCGCGTTGGCGTGCGCCGGGCCAGTAACAGGCGCCTGTCTCGTCGTCGTAATAGTCGGCGTCCCGAGGCGAGCGCGTCACGTCGAGATAACCGCCGTAGGCGTCTCGCAGCGTCTGAATGTATTGCGTCGGATTTCCGATATCGCTCCAGTAGCCTTCGACCAGCTCAGCCCAGAAAGCCATCGGCTCGCCGGCGGCGTTGCGCAGGGTTCCGGCCTGGGTGCGGCGCAGCAGGTCGGGAAATACGTCCAGGGCGAAATCAAGCAAGACGTCGTCGGGCGGCGTTTTGCCGTCGGCAATCGCTTCTTGGCGGGCTTCGGCAAGTTTGCGCGCATAAATCGCCTCAATGAGCGGAAACGTCTCGGGGGCGAAGAGGTAAAAGCCGGTATTGGCCAGTCGATGCGGGCCGGCGACCTCCAGCGAGGGCTTTTCCAGAAACATCTGAACCTGACCGGACACGCCATCCGCCCCGGCGTGATTGGTGGCGACAATTCCGAACTTGTCGACGTCCTCATCGGGTTTGATCATACAGCCAATCGTTACGGCAGCGCCCTCGCGCACGTGCGCCGCCATCAGCGAGGCGAGATCGGCGTTGCTGAAGGCGTCGCCCTGGACAATCAACAAGGGCCGAGCCAAGTCCAGATAACCCGCGAATTGCTCAGGAGCCTGAAGAATTTTGCGCAACGCGCCTGCGGTCCCCGAGGGACTCGGCTCGTCAATATAGCGGATGGTCGCGCCATCCACCCCTTGTAGACCCGCTTTCAGCGATTCGGGCTTAAAGTAGGTATTGATGAAAATCTCGTGAAAGCCTTGGCGCGTCAGTTGTTCGGCGATAAGGCGGATAACGGACTTCCCGTGAATCAGCGGGGCGGCGGGCTTGGCGTATTGGGTAAATTCGCCTGAAACCGGCTCAAAGCGCGTGGCCATACCCGCGCCGAGAATCATAGCGTAAGGCGATACGTTTTGTCGGCCAACGGGGTGCGGTCGTGCGGGCGCTGTGACAAACGCGGGCTGGATAAAGGGACCGGACAGGCTCACGGATACGCCGCCTACCTGGATTTCTGAGCCCGGCAGACCGATATAACGCGTGTGGGCGGGGGTGGATGCAATGGCGCAAAATCCGCCACGCCCTTCAAACAGGGTCAGGTGGGCCGTGGCATCGGCGCGCATCGTCAACGCCCCCAACCGCTGGCCCGTTGAGCGACGACGAATCTCGCTAAGGCCGCCCTCTGCGGCGCGAACCAGAATGTCATCTGCCTGAACCGAAAGATTCGGCGAGGCGGGGTCGTGGGCGGCAGCGTAGTGCGGCGATGGAGAGGTGGGGGTCGTCATGGGATCGCTCATACAAGACAGGCGGTTTATTATACCCAAAACCGCGCACGTCGGCAGGATTGCGCCTCAATGCCCGCAGGGGCTGTCAAAGCTGGATAGCGCCGCGCGCGGTGACCACCGCCATCGCGATGTCGTCGGTGTGAGACAGGCTCACTTGCAGGTCTACGCCCGAAAACGCCGGATGATGAATCGCCAGGCGCGGCGCCTGCCCGGCAAGGCGAATCACTTCGATGGCGTTGAGGCGTACTGAAGGGGCGTCGGGGCAGAGGCTGCGCAGGGCCTTAATGCTGGCTTCCTTGGCGCAGAAGCGCGCTGCCAGATGCGGCGCAGGATTTGCGCGCGCGCAGCAATAGGCGATCTCGTCCGGGGCGTAGACGCGCGCCAGAAAGGCAGGCTGTGACGCTTTATCGGCGAATCGCGCAACGGATTCCACGTCGCAGCCCAGCGCCAGCGGCTCGAACGACCAAAGCGTTCCGGCGGTCATGCGGGACTCTCGAATTTAAATGCCTCTCTAGTGTCGCGCGGGTCCCCCTGAGCGAAACCCCGGGCCCCGAAGTGGACAGGCGCAGCCCGCATTGTTAAGACTCCTTACCTGCTGCGCGAAAGGCTATACAGTCTAACTCCTTTAAATCAGCTCCCGTGACAAGTGTTGGGCATTCTCCGGGACCATACACCACACGAGCTGCAATCTTGACTGGAGGCGCCGGATTCTGACTCTCCACTTGAGGCGTCATGAAGATCGTCGCCTGCAGGGACAGATATTGTTGTATATCGCCGTTTGGCCCCTGGGCGCTGACCCATGCGCCTGTTTCAGGAATGGCCTTAACCTCAACACCATAGTAACCCGCAGGCAATCGGGCCTCATTCATAAACCCCCTAAACTCAGGGCTCCGCGTATCAGGGATTATGTGGGCTGATCCACCACGGCAGTAAGGCAAAGCAGGAATAACGGCGCCAAAGCGAAGGGTATGCATACGTGAATACGTCCTATTGGTTGGGAAGCTTCCCAACGAAAAAAACCGGACAATTGCAATAATTGTCTCGGTCTTTTAAAACCTCAATAACTGAATACCGCATTCCAGACGACCCATTCAATTCCATCTTTGGCAAGCAGACTAGCAGGGCCTGGAGTTTGCTTGCTACAGAGGCGACGCGCGGAGCGCGCCGTCTCGCGATGACGACCTGAGAGATACCAGTTTGCGCTTTCGTGAAAAAGCCAATCTGGATGATCTCCTTAGAAAGGAGGTGATCCAGCCGCACCTTCCGGTACGGCTACCTTGTTACGACTTCACCCCAATCAAAAATCCTGCCTTAGGCGGCTTCCTCCCAGAGGGTTGGAGCACCGACTTCGGGCGTAATCTTCTTTCGTGGTGTGACGGGCGGTGTGTACAAGACCCGGGAACGTATTCAACGCGGCGTGCTGATCCGCGTTTACTAGCGATTCCGACTTCACGGAGTCGAGTTGCAGACTCCGATCCGAACTGAGGGGCGGTTTGAGGGATTCGCCAGGCATCGCTGCCAAGCAGCCCATTGTCCGCTTCCCATTGTAACACGTGTGTAGCCCTGGACATAAGGGGCGTGATGATTTGACGTCATCCCCACCTTCCTCCGGTTTGTCACCGGCAGTCTGACCTGAGTGCTCAGCATGTTTCCATCTGTAGCAACAGACCACGAGGGTTGCGCTCGTTGCGGGACTTAACCCAACATCTCACGACACGAGCTGACGACAACCGTGCACCACCTGTCTTGGGGTTCCCGAAGGCACTCCTCTATCTCTAAAGGATTCCCCAGATGTCAAGCCCAGGTAAGGTTCTTCGCGTTGCATCGAATTAAACCACATGTTCCACCGCTTGTGCGGGTCCCCGTCAATTCCTTTGAGTTTCAACCTTGCGGCCGTACTCCCCAGGCGGGATACTTATCGCGTTAGCTACGGCACTGGAGGGGTCGATTCCACCAACACCTAGTATCCATCGTTTACGGCCTGGACTACAGGGGTATCTAATCCCTTTCGCTACCCAGGCTTTCGTTCCTCAGCGTCAGTTGCAGTCCAGCAAGGCGCTTTCGCCACTGGTGTTCCTCCCGATATCTACGCATTTCACCGCTACACCGGGAATTCCCCTTGCCTCTACTGCACTCTAGCGAGCCAGTATCAGATGCCATGCCAGAGTTGAGCTCTGGTATTTAACATCTGACTTAACTTGCCGCCTACGAACTCTTTACGCCCAATAATTCCGGACAACGCTTGCGCCCTACGTCTTACCGCGGCTGCTGGCACGTAGTTAGCCGGCGCTTCTTCTGCAGGTACCGTCAAAATTCTTCCCTGCCGAAAGGAGTTTACAATCCTAGAACCTTCATCCTCCACGCGGTGTCGCTGCGTCAGGCTTTCGCCCATTGCGCAAAATTCCCTACTGCTGCCTCCCGTAGGAGTGTGGGCCGTGTCTCAGTCCCACTGTGGCTGGCCATCCTCTCAGACCAACTACTGATCGTAGCCTTGGTAGGCCATTACCCTACCAACTAGCTAATCAGACGCAGGCCGATCCTGAACCGAAATTCTTTAAACGCAAGTATTTCAACTTGCGTCTTATGCGGTATTAGCGCCAGTTTCCCGGCGTTGTCCCCCAGTTCAGGGCACGTTACCTACGTGTTACTCACCCGTCCGCCACTGAAGTACCCCCGAAAGGGCCTCTTCGTTCGACTTGCATGTATGAGGCGCACCGCCAGCGTTCGTCCTGAGCCAGGATCAAACTCTCCATGACAGAAATTTACTTCTGCCAACCCGCCTTGCGGCGTTTGGCGAAAAAACTTCAAAAGAGCTTGGCCTTGCTTCATGAATTGAACGAGGTCGTCTCGAATGCGGGTATTCAGTTATCAAGGTACTGGGTTGCTTTGGGATTGGTATACTAGCGTGGCCCCAACAGGCGTGTCAACAGGCCGCCATGTTTCGTTTTGTAAAAGATCGACGCCGGCAGATGAGCGCCTCTCCTTTTCACGCTTCGGGAGCGATTCCGGCTGCTCGGTTGATCTTTGCCTTGCGCAGAGCCAGCTTCAGTACTTCTTTTTCGCGATGTTCCAAGAAACTGCCGCCTTTGATGGGTAACTGCATTTTTAGCTCCATGCACGTTCGCCCGTTTGGTTCAATTTGGCTCACAGGGGTTGTAAGGCAAAGAAAGAGATGTGGACCTATGACCTTGTTATGGAGGGTATCTGGGTCCGGAATAATGCGCAGGCGTATCTGACGACCGTCTTGTAGGTTTGCAATAAAAGTATTGCTATTGTGAGCGCTTACAGTGAATGCGTGGGGTAGCGGTTGGTGCTGGTTATAAGCATTGAGTAAGTCGAGAACGCCCTGGCGGTCGCACGACTGGAAAGGGTTCCATCCCTGAATCAGTTTGATGCTGCGAGGATATTCATGGAATTTCCTGAAAAGATACAATAAGGTTTTGACTAGATTATCTGCCTTGGGAAAATCAGGCCTCGCTGAGGTTTGGGGCGTGGGAGTCGGGCCTCTTTGAGGCGTATGATCGCGCGTGGGCGTGGTTTCAGTTGCGCCGAAGCGAAGGGCGGGGCGGAAGGAGACAGGCAGCATCGTCAATACACCGCTTCTTGAATGGGGAACGGGGGCCATACAGGACCAGGGCATTGTAAAAATAAACGCGACCTGAATCAAACCCGCTCCATGCGCACGATTGCCTGCGCTTCGCCCTGCGGATGACACATCGGCGCATGTGGGGTAGAATCGCCCCAGTTCGCCCATGGCTCGAAGTCCAGAGTCGAGCCCAGTCCAGATTAAGCCCGCAAAGAATCGAGCCATCTGATGCGAAGAGCCGTTCCTCCAATCCGCTTGCGTCGCCTGTTGGCCGCGCTGGCGCAGGGAATTACGCTGTGTGCGCTGGTGTGGGCGCAAGCCGACTGCCTTGCCCAATCCCAGAGAGCTCCTGCATGGCTTGAAACCTGCGAATCTTCGCTGTTTCGGCGCACGTATGGCGACGAAGCCATGAATACCCGACTGTCTCGACTCGAACGCCAAACCTTCGGAGATGCCGCCCCTGCGGGTCTCTCGTTGGAAGCGCGTCAAAAACGCTTGCATTGGGCCTTGCGCCATTTGCTTGCGCCGACTGCTTCTTCCCCAGTGTCGACGGCGCCTGTTTCGAAGCCTCAAAAGACGGCGCCTGCCGTTGCGGACGCTGGCGAGTATCCGTCGGTGACGTCACTGGAGCAGGCGCTATTTCAGCAATCCTTTGAGGCTGAAGATATTTTCTTGCGGCTGGCGCGTTTGGAGCGGCGCGCTTTTAACCTGACGTTTCAGCAGTTGCCGCTTGCCGATCGCGTGGATCAACTGACGCGCAAGACGCCGCAAGCCCTCTTCGGCGCGGCCGCCGCCCCGTCAGCGCAAGTCGCGCCCCGGCGCTCGCAGCCCTCTCAGGTCGAGTTGGACTATCTGCAATCCGTGTCGCGGGCAGAAGAGATTGTGCTGGGCCATGACAACCCGCAGGGGCTGCTTTCGGAGCGCTTGGAAGCCATCGAGTGGCGCTTGTTTGGCCGGCCCTACGAAGGCGAGTCGCCGGATACGCGCTTTAGCCGGATTCAGGCGCGTTTGGGCGCTGCGGCATTGACGCCTGCCCGTTTTGCCCCTCCCCCTTATAATACGCCGCCTGACGCCTCTTCTGATGCGCCTTCCGGCACATGGACCGCGACGCCTCAAGAAGAGGTCGTGACCTCGCAATGGACGGTTCCTGGCGGACAGACGGTGACACAAACGTCTCAGACCCTTCTGCAAACGCCTTATGTGACGCAACGCGGCGTTCGCCGCCGTCAGATGTCGGTGAGCGGGCCGGGAACGGTCATTTACACTGAAACCCGCACCCGGCCGCTGCCTGAGGCCGGGCCGAATTTCCGGCTCTTCCGTCGGCGACCGTCGGGATCTGATCCGAGCTATTTTGCGCCTATCCCCGGATCGCCCGAGCGCCTGCAAGGCGAATTGCCCTCGTTGCGCGGACCTATTAACATCGCTGCGCTGTCTGCGCCGTCCCGCACGTCCGTTTCTTCCCGCGTTTCGTCCCCGGGTTCGCCGCCTGTCGTTTCGTCGGATACGCCCGTGACGGCGGCGAAGGCCCCTCGTGCGGCAAAGCCATTCAAACCGCTTTCGACAAAACCCCTAAAAGCGTCCAGAACCTTCAAAAAATACGCGCCTGAAGCCGTAACGCCCGCACCGCCGCCGGATCCGCGCACGCTGGAAGTCTTGCGCGAATACGCCGCATTAAGCGCGCCGCTTCAGCCGTTGCTGACGTTTCAGAACGACTCGTCGCGGACAACGGCGCTTGATGCGCCTTTTCAGTCGCCATTTGCGCCCCGGCCACAGGCGACGGGTCGTCCGTCATGGTCGCGTCAGCTGGATCGTCTGGAACGTCAGGCCACAGGCGGCGTGCGTCAGGATCTGCCGGTGGAAGGTCGCCTGAATCTGCTGGAATCACGCTTGCTGGGTGAGACGTTTGATACATTTAGCCCCCCGGCGCGCGTGTTTAACTTGCAGCGCCGGTATTTTCGCAATCCTTTAAGCCGTTTGGCCTCGTCGCTGCGCGCGACTCGTGATACCCAGGACAATGAGCTTGCCGAAGACGTAGCGCCGCTGGGCGATCTACCGCCGCTGGCAACGCTGGAGGCGCGCTCGCGTCGACGTTAGTTCCAGGTGTTATGGTTTTGGACGCTATCTTTACCCAAGCGGGGTGACGCAGATGCGGTCGCGGCCTTCGAGTTTGGCGCGGTACAGCTCGTCGTCCGCAAGTTTGATAAACTGATCGGCCTTGGCCAGCGTCTGGGCAAGCGGCTTGCTGAAATCCAGATGCGCCACGCCTTGGCTAATGGTGACGCGCAGATTGACATCAGCCTCAAAACGCAGGCCGGGAACGCCGGTTTTTATTTTTCGCGCTGCGCCCAGCGTCTCTTCCAGCGTCTTGCCGGGCAGGACCATGGCGAACTCTTCGCCGCCGAATCGGCACAGGTAACAGCCGCTGGGCGTCGCCCCGCTGGCGACCGCCGCAATGGCTTTCAGCGCCGCGTCTCCGACGAGGTGGCCATACGTATCGTTCAGCCGCTTGAAGTGGTCGATGTCCATCATGATTAAGCCGAGCAACGTCTGATCGGTTTTGGCGGCGTCGAACGTTTCATGAAACTTCTGTAAGAAGTAGCGCTTGTTAAAGACCTGGGTCAAATCATCGGTGATGACCGTGTCTTTCAGGACGCTGGCTTCCTTGGACAGGTTGCGGTACTCGACGTTGAGCTTCATTAAATCGCTGGAGCGCTCTTGCAGGGCGTGCTGATACAGGGCTTTTTTCTTGCGCGTAAACGAGGTTTCGATAAACAGATTCCAGAACAGATTGCGAATCCACCGCCAGGCAGGTTCAATCGCTGGGCTGAGGGCCCAGAGCAAGGCCAGGGTGAGCAGCGCGAGCCAATCGATGACGCCGGGGAAATGAATCGCGGGATCGGGCGAGCAGAGTAGCGCCCGTAAAGGCTCCGGGCATGGAAAAGCGGGGTGCGACGCCAGCCATTTGCCGATTTGGCGAACGGCGTCGGCTGCCTCCATCGACGGGAAGAATGCCGAATGCACCGAGGGGATCGCAGCGTGAAGCAGGTCGTAAAGCCAGTTGAGCGGCGCTACGAGGATGTTGCTGAGCATGTACACCCCGTCCACTACGCCGCCAAATGCCGCGAAAGCCGGTTTTGAAGAGGCTTCCCGAACGCCATAGACGCGCGGATCGCCTAGCAGAAAAATAAGCCGCAGCGTGAGCAGCAGCGTCGAGATACCCAGCAGAAATTTCTTCATAAGTCTTGCGCGCGACAGTGCCTGACAATTGGTAACCGCGGTGAGACCGCCTATGCGCCCCCGCTTCGTTTACGATTCTAAACCATTTGTAAATGTTTGCGGAAATCCCTCAAGAATCGACGCTTGCGCTCGATAATTCCGGTAATCCGGTTACGATTTAAAGGCGAATGACGCCGACGGACTGCCGGAAATCGCCGCCGGGTGACGAGAAACCGAGACGAATGGTTTGTGGTTCATCGCGAGTGAGGATTTTTATCATGGAGACTGGCTCAAACGAGCTTATTACCCAGCGCAGCCTGACTACCGGCAATCTGGCGCTTCAGCAGTCGATGCGCACGCTGTGGGATGACTTTGTGGATTCCGTCTCCGGCGAGTTGCGACTGGTCCACCCGACGCGAGAGGGCCGACCGCAAGGCTAATGTCTTCACGGGCAGTTAACTGACGACGCAGGAGGGTGCGCCGATTATGAACGGCATAGGATTTTCCCCCACGCGGCTGGCGCCGCCCGGCTCCAGAGGCCCGACTATCCGCCAGAAAGAGGCTCCTGCCCCCTGGACGCCGGATACTATGTTAACCCGCACGGCCGGCCCGCGCTGGGATGCGGCGGATATGCCTCTCGGCGTTCTGATTGCTTCAATTGATCCCGACGCCGCTCTGTTAGTGACGCCCGACGTGATATTTGACGTTCTTCAAGATTGGGAACGCCTCAGCGAAGGACGAATTCGATTGCGTCTGATGGATCCGGGCGATTCGCCGGACAGTGCGGCAATTGTCGTCAACTGGAGCGACGAGACGCTGGTGGGCCGAGACTACGAAGTGGGTCGTACCCAGCGCTGCGTGCGCGCCAATGGCCGGATTACGCGCGCGACGATTACCCTGATGAAAGCCCCCCTGATTGATCAGGCCCTGCTTCCCTCTCAGCGACTGATGCGCCTTAAGGCGACGATTCTGCACGAGGGTGGCCATGCTCTGGGGCTCGACCATTCGGGATGTCAGGAAGACGTCATGCATCATCGCGGCTGGCGTAATACCCGTCTGTCGCGCGGCGACGGCGCGCAGCTCATCCAGCGTTATTGCTGAGGCTCAAAGCACGTCAGAAATCGCGATGCAGAATGAGAATCTTACCCGGAATGTCGTTTTGGCCTCATCTGCTCGCGCGCCATGGCGCTGATACCGGCCACGGCGATAGCTTCGGCGACCATCATGCCGATTTTCGCGGGCAGGGGTAGTTTCTTCTCGCTCTCCAGAATCGAGCAGGTAAATGCGCCTGCCAGCGCTCCCAAAGCCGCGTCGCCCATCCATTGGCGCCCGGTGATAAAAGCAGTCGCGCTCCAGAGCCCGACGCCGCCGACTGCGGCCAGCGCAATCGATCCGGCGATGGCCCCAAACCCCATAAAAGCCAGCGGCGCGACGACGGGAGCGGCGAACATGGCGGCCATGCCGATGTTTTTGAAAAACTGCTTGAGTTTGGATCTGCCGTCGCCGTCTGTTGTCTGACGCGGGCGCGGCGATCGTTGAAACGTGACGCGATCTGCTGGGGGGAGCGCTATTACTCGGGCCATCGGCCCTGTCCATGGTTGCTTCATGGCTTGACGGCCTGCGCCCTGGGGCGCATACGGCGATCCGCTCTCTTCGCGCATGATAAAGACCTGAGGCGTCGTACTCATGATTAAGATCGCTCCCTTGGACTTCTCCCGCAGACGTTTCGTTTGAGAGTTCTATTCGCGAGTGCTGCGCTTTTTCCCCTGTTCTCGTCTTATGGCGTTGATGGCATAAAACCGCTGGGCTCCCTTTTTGTGCGGCCTGCGTGAGAATGCGCGCCTGCGCGCCGCCCTCCGTGATAGAATCAAGGCTGATCCCTCGTGATCCATTGCGCCTGTCTCGCGCTTGCCTCAGGAGTCCTGATCCTCGTGTCTGTCACCCCGCCTTCCTCCGCTTATACCCGGGACCGGATGACGACGCTTGACGTGGAAGCCCTCGTCACGTTGGCGCAGCAGCGCGGCGCCGGACGGATGGCGGCGCTTGAAGAGCTGGTGCGGCGATATCAGAAAACCGTGTATGCGGCGCTTTATCACCTTGCCCCGCAGCGCGCCGATCTGGCCGATCTCACTCAGGACGCCCTGTTACGGATGTGCCGCTCGATTCATACCTTGCGCAGTCCCAAGACCTTCAAGTTCTGGCTGAACCGTATTATTACCAATATCTTTTACGATGAACTGCGTAAAAAGCCGCGCAGCCTGCAAACTGTCTCGATGGACGCGCCCTGGGCCAGCGATGAAGAGGATGCCGCTTCGGCCACCCGCGATATCGCCGACACCGCCCAGCAACCGGATTTTCTGGCGCTGGGGGGAGAATTGGACGAACAGATTCGACACGCCATTACCACCTTGCCGGAACATTTCAGAACGATCGTCGTCCTACGAGAAATACAAGGGCTCAGTTATGAAGAAATCGCGTCTCTAACCGGCTCCAATCTGGGAACGGTCAAGTCCCGCTTGGCGCGCGCGCGCCAAAAGCTGCAAGAAGCCCTGGAGCCTTACATTCGAGGATAGCAGTCATGTCGTTTCACGACGTTCCGCCTGACAATGATACAGCCGAACCCGCCACAGACGCCTTCTTTTTAGAAGCGAGCGAGTCACCGACCTATGGGGAGCGCTTCATGGAGTCAGCCAGTGGGCAGGGGCCGCTCGCCAACGTTGATTTCTGGTCGTCGATCCGGGGCCAGCTAGAAGAAGATTCTCTTGCGGGTGAGGCGCTGTCCGGGTGCGAGCCTGTTTGCGACGATACGTTTTTAGGCGCGTATCACGATGGCGAATTGTCGCTGAGAGATCCCGCTGTTCTGGATTTTGAATCCCTGTTACCTTATACGCCGCAGACCGCTGGGCGTCTGGCGTCGCTGCAACATGTGTCTGATTTGATTCGCGATTATGCCGTTCGTGCAGAAGCCGCTTGTTCTCTGGATATTGCGCTGCAGACCATTGCCGCCCTGCAAAAAGAAGAGGCGCGCGCGCGCTGGGCGTCTCCGCGTTTATGGGCGCCTGCTGCTGCGGCGGCTGCGCTGTTTCTGGCTGCGCTCACCTCCGGCGTCTTGCCTGAGTTGCAAGGGGGGCCCTCTTCTGTGGCGCTTCAGACGGTATCGTCTCAGGCTTCTCAGGAGTTGTCCTCTGTTTCTCCAGGCGCGCTGGTTTCTCGCCCGTTGACGGCGGAAGGTCAAAACGCAGAACGTCTTTTACTGAGCCAGCCGTTAGCGTCTTCTTTTTCACCGCTGGCCTCCTCTTCAGGGCGCGCTGCCCTGCCCGTGGTCGCTTCTTACTCGCGTAAAGGGCGCTCTGCACAAGCCTTCTCGGATACGCTTTCTGTTAACAAGCCGTTTCTGTCCACGTCGGGTATGCTGGCAATGGCTTCCCCTTCCTCAGACGCCCAGGATCCCTATGCGCTCGCCCCTGAGACGCGCCAGGGCTTTTATCAGCGGCGTCTCGCCCAGTCGTTGATGGAAGCTTCTCAACAGTTGTTGCAGCAAATTGCGGCCCAGCAGGGAGCAGGCGACGTTCCCGCCGCCGCCGCGCCTGCTGACTTGCTGGCCAGTAGCGAAGGCGCTTCGGTGGCGCTTGCCGGCACGGCGCAGCAACCGCCTGCCGATATTCCAACGCCGGAAGACGTTGCGCTCAGCGCGTGTGACGCATCTTCTCTGCCTGCTGACGCGGCGGCGGACGCGGTTTTTTATAGTTGTGGCCGAAATTCCGGTCTGTAAACGAGCTGTAAGTAGGAACAGAGCATAATGAAAGTGCAGAAAACGTGGTGTGGGTCCACTTGGCGCAACGGATTTTTCTCAAAATCCTCAGGCGGATTTCTGGCGTTTGTTTTGGCGCTTGCCGCCGTCTCGCCCTGCGCTTACGCTGAAGCCGGCTCCAAAATAGACTGGAACGCTCTCGAGCTGACGACTAATCAGTGCGACAGCCTGCAAACACTTGATAGCGAGTGGAAAAACATCTATTCCGACCTGTATCCACAGATCCAGAGCGATCGCGCCAAGCTGCGGCGCCTCATGAACGACCCGGCTGCAGACGACCAGCAAGTGCTGGCCCTTCAGAGTCATCTTCAACAGAGTGAGCAGCGCTTGCGGAGCGAGGCCACGCGGATCTTTATGCTGAAGAAAAATTACCTGAGCCCCGAGCAGAAACGCCGCCTCTACCAGATGATGGAGAACTAGACCTCTTTTTGATCCCCTTTTTTCAGCTCAGGCATGAAAAAATTCGTCGTGTTCAGGTTAGAATGATTAGAAAGAGAGTCTAGACACGAAGAATGATGGGTCTCAAGTCCCTCATCCGCGAGGGTCGGCCCATTGAGCCTATTTGACGCAATCTCCTGGCTCTGTCGCCTCTTTATCGCTGGGCGTCGCCGCCACAACACAGGGAAACACGCAATATGTCGGCATCCATGCTTTTACAGCGCTTTTTATTGTTGCCCCTTCTCGGTTTTGGGATGATTTTTAGCGGCTTCGCGCTGCCGTCATCGGCTGTTGCGGCGGCCCCTCCCTCTACCGGCGTCGAATTCAAGGGCCGCATTGCCTACCAGCAGGGACTCTATCTCCTTGGGCCCGGCGATGTTCTGGCCATGAAAACCTTGCAGGAGCCGGATTTCAGCCAGGAGCAGATTCTCGTGGGGCCCGACGGCATGGCGGGATTCCCTGGGGTGGGCGAGTTGCCGGTCGCCAATCAGACATTGGACGCCGTCAAAACCCGGATTGAAACGGTTCTGGGCCAGACGCTCATTCAGCCGCAGGTCAGTCTGACGCTGAAAACCACTCGGCCCGGCACCGTCTATCTGTCTGGAGCCGTGATGCATCCGGGGATGTTCCAGTTTTCTACCAGCGCCAGCGAAAACAATCTGATTATCAGCGCTCAGGACTCGCTCGTGCGAACGGACTCGCGTCTGTCCAATATTCTTTCGAATGCGGGCGGGGTTGCGATGAACGCGGACCTTTCTCAGGTCACTGTGACCCGTGCGGCCACCGGCGAATCCCAGACGGCCAATTTGTGGCAGGTCCTGAAAGAAGGCGACGCGGGCGAAGACCTGTGGGTGAATCCGGGCGATCGCATTCATGTGCCGTCATTGGCGACCATGGCTTTGAATGATGAGGACTATCAATTGCTCTTGCGCTCTGCGCTGGGCCCTAAAAGCGTGCCTATCCGCGTTATCGGCTGGGTGAAGACGCCGGGCGTTTATAATCTCGATGGCGTTTCGCCTTACCTGAATTCCGCATTAGCCAAGGCCGGCGGATTTCTGGATGCGGCGGGCAAGCAGGTCATCGCCATTCGCCGTTTTACCAGCGAGAGCGATTTTTCCACCCTGTTTGTCGAGGTGGAAAAAACCGATCTGTTGCTGCGGCCCAACGATGTGATTTTCGTGGCCGAAAACAAGGCCTACCGCACTGGCCGCTTCGCTCAGGAGGCCAACAAGGCGTTATCGCCGTTTACGTCGATTGCGGCGGTGGGCTCTGCGATGGCGCAGATATTCGGTTTGGGCGGCTGGGACCGACGGGTGAACCCATAAACAGGGATTTAGTCAAAGTGCATCGATATAATCGATATAAAGGATAGCGGGTGATGAACCGTTCAGACATTCCTTCCTCCTTGAGCGCCCTGCCTGGCGGCGATACGGTTTCTTCCGCCGTGGGAAGCGTCTTTCGACAAGTGATGCGCCATCGCGGCTGGATGATCGCCGTGGCCCTGACGGTGTGGATTTTGACGGCGTTTTACGTGGCGCTGGGCTATCACCCTAAATTCACGTCGCAGGCGAGCGTACTGATTCGCGATTCTGCCATTACCGCGCGCTACGTTACCAACGATCCGGTGACCACGACGTCGGCGCAAAACGCCAATCCCGTGCTGAATGCCATGGAATTGCTCAAGAGCGACGCAGTGCGCGATTCGCTGTGGCTTCTCTTTATCAAGCCCTATGCGTCTTCGGGAAAAGGTCCGAACGTTTATCCCAGCTATGCCGATTGGGCCGCGCATTATGGCGACGGTAAGGCTTTCATCAAGGCTAAAAATCCGCCGGGTACGGACGTTATTAGCATGGCGTTTACCTGGTCGGATCCGGCTTTGGCGCAACGCGGCCTGGCCACGGTCTTTACCGCCCTGCAGAACGAAAGTCGGCGCATTAATCAGAGCGAACATCGCGAGCGCTATGCGTTTCTGAATACGCAGCGCGAAAGTCTGGCGATGCAACTGGCCGCCGTGCGCCAGCGTATTGCAGGCGTCAAGCGCGCCACGCAGACGGCGGATATCCAGCAATCGATCCAGAACTATGCGCGGGGTCGCGTTGATCTCGAGCTCGCCGCTGCGACCGCTAATGCGGAGGCCGATGCCGCCAGCGCGCGCTTTAAAACCTATCAGAAATCGTTGGGCATGACGCCGGAAAAAGCCATTGCCGCGGCGGCGCTTGGTCGTAACAATACGCTGTCGAAGCTATACGATAAATCGTACGAACTTTCTGAGCAGTTGGCCTCGCTGACGACGCGTTATACGCCCCAAAGCAAGCCTGTCCAGCAGGTGAAAGCCCAGTTGACGCAAGTGCGCGGCGACATTGAACGGGAAATCCGCCGGTCCTCAGGCGGCGCAAAACCTGCTGGCGCCACTGCGGGCGACCCGCATGCGCTGGCCGATGAAACGCGGGGGCAGGCGGTGCGCGATATGCTCGACGCTCAGGCCCAGTCTCACGCGCAGCGCCTCAAGGCAGACACAATGAAGTCCTACCTGACCCAGATCGACGCGCGCATGCAAACCCTTCCTAAAACCGAAGAAATGCTCGCCAATTTGCGCGAAACCGAGATGGCGCTGAGCCAGTCCCTCAGTACGCTGGAGCAGCAAACGCTCGATGCGCGTCTGCGCGAAGCCCAGACCCTGAGCAATGTCTTTATGGTAGATGCGCCCAGTCGTCCCATGTCGCCGACTGCCCCGACGCGCGCGCATTTGATCGCGCTGGGCTTGCTAATGGGCCTGCTGGCAGGCATTGCGGCTGCTCTCTTGAGAGAAAAACTGGCCCCGGTCTTATCTAACTCGCGTCACGGGTCTTCCATCGCCTTTGCGCCGCCTTCTGGCGTGGTGAATACGCCGTCACGCGAGCGCCGTCGCGCTGACGATCAGACGCAGACTTCTCTCGCGGAGCCTGTCGGGGCGCGCGGTTCTGCTCGCGAGTCGCAACATGCTTCGTGGAGCGACGATTAACTTTATTCAGGCGTTTTCTATGGCCGTTTCATCTTCTCGCGCCTCGTCGCGCCCGATCCCAACCCGTTTTGCCCTCCCCCTGTGGGCGTGGGCGGCGATTCTGACGACGCTGGCGGCGGCGACGGGCTATATTTTGCTCCCGTTAGCGGGTGTCACGGCGCTGATGTCGCTCCTGTCATTCAAGATGGTCATGGCTGCTTGCGCTTTGCTAATCGCAGGCGTCGGCTATTGGAGCTATCTGGATTGGGCAGGCAAACGTCCTCAGACCATTGTGCTGCTCGTCGCTATTTTTTATCCCCTGTTTATTTATCTGGCGATGCTGTTGTCGCAGGCGGGACTGGATATCCGGGCGCGCATTTTAATGCTGGGGCTGGTGTGTCTGCCATCGGCGCTTCTTTCTTTTCGCAGCGCGTTTGCGCTGTGTCGGCGCTATCCGCACGTCTGGGGCTGTCTTGCCTTTGCAGGCGTTTTTCTGACTTATTATTTCTTTTTTAATGCAGATACGCCGGACCCGAGAGCCCCCGGCGTGGGCGGGCATTTCGGAGAGGCTCAGCTGGCGTTTGAAAAATTATACGTCACCGTGGCGCTGACCGCCGGTACGCTCTTGACGGCAAAGGTGATGACGCGCCTGCCGGATAAAAGCGATTTTTTTCGTAAGTTTAACTATGTCCTGATTGGGGCGCTCGTCATTTATTCGCTGATTACCACAATCAGTTACCCGCTCAGCGGATTTACAGTGATGGTCGACGGCTTTAAACGATCTCAATTCATTTTTACGCACCCTAATCACTATGCCCATTATCTTGGATTTCTGCTGACGTATTTATGCGGCTTGTGGCTCTACTACCGAAAGCAGTCAAAACCGCCGCTTCCCGTGGCGCTTATTCTCGTCGGGATTTTTGTGACGCTTCCCGCTTTTATGCTCGCCATGTCCAAAACGGCGATGGCCCTTACGGGAATTTGCGTGGTGGTGATGTTAATTGCCAATCAACTGGCGGACGCTGACAATAAGCTCAATCCGTTGTTGCTGGCGGCCCCGATTGCGTTTTGCTTGCTGGCGGCGATGGCCCTGCAAGCCTTGGGCATTGTCGATTTTATCGGAACCATCTCTGCGCGCATGGAAGATCAGGAAAGTTTGCTCTGGCGCTTTGCGACCTGGCAACGGGTTTTTTCGGACATTGATGCCTCTTCTCTCCTGTTTGGTCATGGGCTGACGGCGGCCAATGGCCGTATTATTCAACTCACCATGAATTATGCCGATGTTGCCAAGGGCGTTATTGCCTCTCCGTTTGTTCATAACGCTTATGTCGAAGTCCTGTATGATTTCGGGTTATTGGGCTTTGGCTGGTTACTGGGCCTCTTGTCGATGATGGTGGTCGCGGTCAGGCGCTTTTTGAGCGCGCCTTCTCAGAGCGCTCAAAAGCCGCTCTATTTGCTGGCGATTTGTCTGGCGATTTATTTTCTGGGGGTGTGTAATTTTGACGAAATGTTTTACTCGTTGTCTTTCCCGTTCTGGTATTTCATGACGCTGGTCTGGGGGATGACGCTGTCGCGGGAGGCTGCGCGTGGCGACGTCGTTCAAGGCTAATCTGCTGCACGGCATGCTGAGCGGTGCGGTGGCCCATGGGCTGCGTCTGACGCTGAATTTGGCGTTGATCCCCCTGCTGATCCGCTATCTCGGCGCGGCGGATTATGGGTTTTATCTCGTCCTGCTGAATTTCTGCGAGCTGATGCTGGCGCTGGACGCCGGCATGATGACCGGGCTCATTCATCGTCTCAGCCATGCGATTGCGCAAACAGACGTTCAGGCCATGCGCGAACAGTTGCGTTTGGGGCAGTGGCTCTATCTGGGGCTGGCCGTGACGCTGGCGCTGGTCGGTTGGGCGGCGACGCCGTGGCTGCTGGGCGCGTTTCATCTATCAGGACCACTTCAGGCGGTCGGCGCAACCTGTCTGGCGATTACGATCGCCGACGGGGCGCTGAATCTCTTTGGGTGCTATTTCTGCGCCATTCTAAAGGCGCATTGTCTGCACCGCTGGACGAATCTGGCTGACGGTCTGCATGGCGTCGCCGCCAATCTGCTAAGTCTGGCGTTGCTGTTGATGGGCTTCGGGCTGGTAGAAATCCTCGCCTCGCGCCTGCTGGTCAGCGTGGTGAAAAACGCCTGCCTGGCCGCGCGGGCTCTGCGCGCTGAGCCGCATGCCATTCAACTGCGCGGGGCGTTGTCGGGCAAGGCGTTTCGGGACTTGTTCTCTATTAGCGCAGCGGCGTTGATTCAGCGGCTGAGCGCATTTTTGGCGCATCGCACGGCGGGCTTTGTCATTGGCGCGTTTTTATCGCTGGCCAGCGTGGCTTTATTTGGCGTGGTCGAGCGGATTTTCAGTCAGATCACCCAATTGTGCCTGATGCTCAGTGACGGGCTGTTTCCCGCCTTTGCGCGCATGGCGTCGGCGAATGAAGCGGATAAGAGTCGGTTTTTCTTTTCGCGCGTCAGCGTCCTGCTGCATTTTACGGCCTCGTTGCCGACCTTGGGTGTGGCGGCGTTTTACCCTCAGATTTTCCACTTCCTGAGCGGCGGCACGCTGCCGGTGGCGCCGACGATTGCGTTGGCCTGCCTGCTGGGACTGGTGTCGTGGAGTATCGTGATGCAGTTGCCGGCCTCGAATTATCTCTTCGCATCGGGTATGCATCGTTTTCAGACCGTCTCGTCGCTCACCACGGCGCTGCTGAACGCCACCACCTGCCTGCTTCTCGTGAAGCCTCTGGGTCTGTTGGGCGTGGCGCTGGGCATTGCCGTGCCGCATGTGTTGCAGCATCAGCTTGTGACGATCCCCATGGCGCGGCGACGGCTGGGGGTTTCGGCGCTGGCATACGCGCGCCAGACCTATGGCTCGAATCTGACGCCTCTGCTGGGCGCTGGGTTGATATTCCTGCTGGGGCGTCTGGCCGTTGAGCGCGCGTGGATGCCGCCTTTCTGGGGCATGGCGACCTTCGGACTGGCTGGAGCGATGCTGGGCGTCGCGTTATGGTTGACTTGGAGCGCATCGGCCCAAGAACGCGAATTGCTTAAGACGTGTGCGCTCGATCCTCTACTGAGGCGTTTGGGCGCTTATCGCGCAAGCAATGCCGAGGGCGTGGGCGCTGCGGGCGAGGGCGTGATCGCAAACGCATCGCGATAAGCCCAGCCAATGGGGTTATTTTTGCAGGGATGCAGCGCTTGAACGCCCAGCTCGCGTAAATGCGCCACGGGAACCGTCAGCGGGCCGGGATGCATCGTCCACAGAATGCCAGGATTGGGCGGTTGATTGGCATGAATGAGCGCGTGCCCCAGGGATTTGACTCCCAACGACATCAGCGCGTCTTCCTGACACAGGAAAAACCGGCATTGCGCCGGGATAGCGTCCAGAAATCCATTGCTTTTCAGGGCTTGGAGCGTTTCGCCGCTGAGGGCATACAGGCCCCCTTGAACATGTTCGCCGCCGCGATAGCCGTGGCGCAGCGCCGCTTGATGCCAGCGCCAGTAAAAGGCGCGTCCCAGTCGCAGGTAAGCGGGCTTTTTGCCGACGCCGAGCGGCCAGAAATCCCGCTGCATTTTGCGCGCAAGGAATGAGAAATTTCGGGGCGTTCCGTCCGGGTCGGTTTCGTACGAGCCAATCGCGCCGGGGCCAAAACGCTCAAATAACGTCTGGAAATGCGCCGTTAAGCCGTCGCCCATTAAGACGGCATCCGTATCCAGCTTAATCACCAGATCGTAGCGCGGCTGGGCGTTTGCGATATCCAGAAACAAGGCGGCCAGGGTATGCGGTAAGTTCCAGAATCCTGCCGGCTGCGCGTTTCTGGCGACGAAGGCGCGCGCGTCGCTCAGGGCCCATTCGGCCACGGCATCGTAGGCGCCGTCATGGGTGCAATCGTCGCGAACCCAGATATCAGCCTGCGGATAGTAAAAACGGATTCGGTTGAGGGTGTCGAGCGCAATGGTCCGCTCGCCCGGCCCGACTACCAACGCAAAAGCCACGCGAGGCGTCATATCTGCCAATTCCCTTCTCTGTGACAACCCGCTCATCTTAGCATAGAATACCCCTGCCATCCGCGCGTTCGCTGTAACGCCCGCTTGCGCCTGTTGTCGTTGAGGTTTTTCTGCTTGAGGCTCATGTGATGGAGAAGGCGTCTGCCGTCGCCGCTACGCCCTTGGTTTCGGTCATTATGCCCGCTTATAATGCGGCGCGCCATATCGGCGAGGCTATCGATTCGGTGCGCGCGCAGACCTATGACCACTGGGAGCTGATCATCGCCGATGACGGCTCGACCGATGGCACGGCGCGCATTGTGGCGGCATATCAGGACCCGCGCATTCGCTGGATTGCCTTGCCGCATTGCGGCGTCAACATGGCCGTGAGGAACGCCGCGTTACGGGCGGCGGAAGGCGCGTTTATCGCGTTTCTCGACGCCGACGATCGCTATTTCCCTGATGCGTTGCAAACCCTGGCCTCGCATCTGATGCGACACTCCGAGTGTGCGGCCGTTTATGGATATTTTAAGCTCATGGACGTCAATAGCGCGCCGCTGCCCATGAGCTGGGATCATCTTGAGTCTGACATGCGCGGCGTTCTGACAATCAAACGTGAATCGCTTCCATCTTGGGACAGTCTCTTATGGCGCACGCCCAAGCAGTTGCAAAGTCTGATGTTACGACGCGATGCATTGGCGCGGGTTGGCTATTTCCATGAAGACATGGCGGTTGCGGAAGATACGGCCTTCTATATTCGGTTGTTTCTGGATGATTTTGACGCGGTTCATACCACGCCCGCCTATATCTTTGACTATCGCGTGTATCCTGACAGTATTACCCACGACGAAAAACGATTTCAGCAGGTATTGCAGAGCATCCCGCGGCTGTACGAAGGGATTTTTTCTCATCCCAAGTTGCCTTCATCGCTTCGGGCAAGACAATCGGATTTGTGCGCGCGGCATTTGGGCTGGTTCTATGCCAGGGGGCGCCTTCAGTCCGGGCTGAAGTCTCAGGCGCGTCGTCTGGTGGCTGTCGGCTGGCGTTATCCCTCTATCACACGCTGGGATTGGGCGCGGCATTGCCTGCCCTTTTGGCTGCTTTCTTATATGCCGCAGCCGCTGTCTGCCGCGCTGAAATCGTTACGGCGTCTCGTGAAGGGGCACTGCTGACGGCGGCGAGTACAAGATCGGCGCGTCCAGATGCGCGGCGCACTCGGGGTCGCTGACGCCCGCCCAACAAATACGCCCGGCGGTAATCGGGTGGCGATAATCGGTTTTGGTGATGGATCCGTTGCCTTCCACCAGAAGAATGGGAGGAGCCAGCCACCACTTGAAAACCGATGCCGACATGCGGCTGAAGAAGCGATCGAGCCACATGCGTTTCTGTTCAGGCGACAGAGCGTTCTCTCGCTCCCACTGGAATTCAACGTCGCGCATCTCGGCTCGGCTTTGTCCCAGAGCTTCCAGCCGCCAGATGATCTCGTCGGCGAACGCGTAGGGCATCAGCGCGTCTTCGGCGGTTAGGGCGCGGCCTGTCGCTGGATCAATAGCCAGTTCGGCGCCGGAAGGCTTTTCAATCACCGATAGCGGCAGAGCGTTGGGCCGATCGGGTCGATTGGCATTCAGCCAGCGTGCCAGCGCGCGCACTTTGGTTTTGGGAACGTCTCCCAGCGGGGCCAGCGCGCCGGACATATCGCCGTTCACCGTGGCGTAGCCAAGATACAGTTCGGATTTGTCTGACGTTGCGATGGGCAGGGCGCGAAAATCATTGCCCAGAGCCCGTAAAATCGACGCCCGGCTCATCGCTTGCAGGTTATCAGCGGAAAACGACGCCTCATCGCGTGCGCCCCACTGACGATTGAGGGTGGGGCGCGCCTGCATCAAAGCGGCTTCAAACGCGCTTACCGGGGTCTCAATAGAAATTTCCACGAAACGCGCGCCTAGGTTGCTGGCCAATTGCCGCGCATCGTTGCGGCTTTCGATCGAGGTCAGCGCAGAAGGCATACTGACGCCCAGCACGTTATCGGGCCCCAGCGCGTCCACCAGTAACGCGGCGACGACCGATGAGTCCAGCCCGCCGGAAAGTCCCAGAACCGCGCGAGAAAATCCCGTCTTGGCGAAGTAGTCGCGAATGCCTTGTGTCAGCGTTTGCGCCGTGCGGGCCAAATCGCTCTCGTCGTGGGCGTCAAACATTTTAGGCGCGTCCATCGCGGCGTCAAGTCCTGCCGGGAGCGCGTATAACGCATGGGAAGCGTCTGGGTCGCGCTGTAGAGGGCGGACGATCAGGAATTGTTCCTGAAACGCGCGCGCCCGCGCGACAAGATGCCCTTGCGCATCGTAGACCCGGCTGGCGCCGTCAAAAGAAAGCTCGTCCACTGCGCCGGTCTGGTTGACGTAGGCTAAGGGTCGTCCATACTTGCGCGCAGCGCTGGCGAGCATGTGATGCTTGAGCGCTTCCTTACGCGAGCGGCTTGGAGATGCTGAGACGTTCAGGAGTAAATCGGGCTCTTGTGCTGCTAATGCCGCAATTGGATCGCTGAGGTATAGCGGACGCGCGAAAAAATTGCCGTCATTCCAGATATCTTCGCAAATGGACAGGCCGTAGCGCTTGCCGTGAATCGTCCAAAGCGCCGCATCGCCGGCGTTTTCTGTTTCCCAGCCGGTGGAGCCGAGGGTGTCTGCCGACAGCGCGCCCACGCGCGGGGCCGGTTCAAACGTGCGGGTGTCGTAAAATTCGCCATAGGCGGGTAGTAACGACTTGCGGACGATTGCCTCGATGCGGCCGTCTCCCAGCACGGCGAGCGCATTATAAAAAGGCTTGCCGCCGGGATAGGCGCGGGGTTCGACAAAGCCGACCAGCAAGCGCGTCTGGCCTGCGCGCGCCGTCAATGCCCGTAACCACCGCAAATTTTCCGTTACCAGAAACGGATGGCGCGTAATCACATCCCCAATGGGATAGCCCATCAGCGCCAGTTCCGGGAAGGCGATCCAGTCTGCGCCAATGGCTTCGGCAGCCCGGGCCCATGCCATGATGATGCGGGCATTTCCAGCCAGATCGCCCGGCGTCGGGTTGATCTGGGCCAGAACGCCATGGCCTTGTCCTCGCGGGCCAAGCGCTTTCGCTGTTTGTGCCAGAATATGCGCCTCCTGTGAGGCGTTTTCTGACGGATGTGATTCGCAGCGATTCAATTGACGCTTCAATAATCGATCGATAGCTTCGCCTTGCGCGGCCAGATCCGATTGAGAAACGTTTGGGCTGACGTAAGACTGCATCACCGCGATCGCTTATTCCCACTCGACCGTGGCGGGCGGTTTACTGGTGACGTCGTAGAAAACCCTCGTCGGCGCATCCGGCAACGCGCTCAGTTCGTCGGCGAGCGACAGCAGGAAATCAATGGGGATCTCGTCGCCAATAGCCGCAGGGCGCGCCGTCATATAATCGGAAGTGACGACAGCGCGAATGGCAAGCGACACGCCATCGCCGCCCGATAAATCCACCGGAACCAGAACGGCCAGCAATTGGCTGATCCGCCCGAACAGCCCCGCCTTGCGGAAGGCCTGGCTGACGTAATGATCCCATAGCCGAAGGCGCTCAACGGTTTGCGGCGTCAGCGTCGTCGGGGTGATTCGATTGCAGACCGCTGGCAGCGCTGGGCCGTTCAGGGCAATGGCCACGCGGTTGACCGCATGAACATGATTGGGAATCTGTCGCGCCAGGGCTTTTAATGTCTGCCAGTCGGCGAACCGGGCGCGCCGCGCATGAGCGTCTCCAGCGTCAATCAGGGCCAGATGACTATATGAACGTCCGTCCCCCTGCACGCCGACGGATTTCACCGGCAGCAGGAGCGCGCCATACCCGGCGGCTTTCGCTAAGCGATCCAGTTCCAGCGCAATCGCGTCGTCGTCGGGCGTGGTAAAAGGCTGCGTCGCGCACAGGACGCGAATCCCCAAGCCGGGACCAGGAAACGGCTGGCGGTCTACCAGGTCGTCCGGCAGTCCCAGCATCCGGCCAATTTCTCGCACTTCGTCCTTGTGCCAGTCGCGATTGGTTTCAAGAATCAGACCGCGTTCGCGGTGCGCCTGAATCAACGGTACGTCGTTGTGATGCGTCTTGATTTTTTGCGCGGTGACGCTGACATCGCGATTACCGCTCTCGATGAGATCGGGACGTAAGGTCCCTTGGGCGATAAAGGCCCGGTCGATATCGCAATCGGCTTCGCGCATCGCCTGTTGCGCCAGATGATAAAACGTATCGCCAATCAGGCGGCGCTTTTCTTCGGGGTCGGTCGCATGCGACAGCGGGCCGATGGCGCGCCCGTCCATCTCTGCGCGGGCGTTGAAAAAGGCGTCGGCGGCGTTCATGCGCCTTAAATGGGTCAGTCCGATGGCTGACAGCGCCTCGCACACCCGATCGCTTTCCTGATGACGCATCAGGCCCGAGTCGATATGCACGGCGAACACCTTCTGCGGCCCCAGCGCGCGAACCAGTAAGGCTGCCGTCACCGACGAATCCACCCCGCCGCTGACCAGCACAAAGACGTCCTGATCGCCGACTGTGCGCCGGATGTCGGCGATGGTGGTTTCCAGACGGTTTTCCAGGCTGAACGCGCCGCAAGCGCCGCAGATGTCGTACAGAAAACGCTGCAACATCGTTACGCCGTTGACGGTCAGCTCGACTTCCGGGTGAAATTGCACGCCATAGCGTCCGCGCGCGGCGTCGGCGACAGCTGCGATAATCGGCGCGCCGCCTGAATGCGGGGCCGGCGACTCGGCGACAACTGTAAAGCCTGGCGCAAGGGCTTCCACGCGATCGCCATGGCTCATAAGCGCCTGTTGCGAGGCTGCTAGCCCGCGAAACAGGGCGCAGTCGGGCATCACGGTGATGAGGGTTTCGCCGTATTCTTTCGCTTCTCCTGCCACGACGCTGCCGCCATGCGCGCGCGTCATCAGTTGCATGCCGTAGCAAATCCCCAGCATGGGCACATCCAGCTTAAATAAAGCCGGATGCGGCTGTGGCGCGCCTGTCTGGTAAACGCTCGCCGGCCCGCCCGATAAGATCACCCCAATGAAGCCGTCGTCCAAGCTGATGCGCGCCGGATCGACATTCAGCGGGAAAATTTCTGTCTCGACGCGCAACTCGCGGACGCGCCGGTCAATCACCTTGGTGTATTGAGCGCCGCAGTCCAGAATCGCGATTTTCTCGCGCGTCGCTCCCATTGGCGCTAATCCCAGCGCTGTTTCTGAAGCATGATGCAGGCGTCAGAGACGACAATCACCCCGGCGGCGCGGGCTTTTTCCAGCGCGGCGGGCGATTCGGATCCCGGCTGAAACCACATGCGGGCGATTCCGCGCTCGATGCAGTCATCGACGATGCCTTCGGCCACCGATGGCGGAACAACGACGTTGACCACATCGGGAATCTCGGGCAAATCCGCCAGTTTATGGAAGCAGCGGTCGCCTTCGATGTCATCGAGCTTGGGATTCACGCCATAGACGCGGTAACCGGCTTCGCGTAATTCGCGATACACCTTGTTGCCGTATTTCTCGCGATCCGCAGACACCCCAATCACGGCCCAGCAGCGCAAGGTCGGAAAAGACATCATTGGATTTTCCGGCGTGGCCGGGGGCGTCATATCGGTAAAAGGCAGATCTTGCATAGGATTAGGCCTCTCGCGTCGCTAAACGATTGGGTTCCTGGCGCTCGCGCCACCATGCCAGCAGCGTGCTGGCAATAAAAATGCTCGAGAACGTTCCCGTCGCAATCCCCAGAATCAGCGCTAACACGAAATGACGCGTCGTGTCCCCGCCCAGAAAATACAGCGACAGCAGCGTTAATAACGCCGTCAACGACGTGTTGATACTGCGCGCCAGCGTCTGATTGAGGCTGAGGTTGGCGATGTGTCCAAACGGCAGCTTCTTGCTGAATAACAGGCGCGTGTTCTCGCGCAGGCGATCGAAGACAACGATCGTATCGTGGACGCTAAAGCCGACTACGGTCAGAATGGCTGTCACAAACAGGCTATCCACCTCAACATGATAGAAATAGCCCAGAATCGCAAACACGCCGATTACGAACAACGTATCGTGAACCAGAGCGATAATGGCGCAGACCGCGTAATCAAACTGGAAGCGAAACGTCAGGTAACCCACGATCAGAAAATACGCCAGCACCAAGGCTAACAGGCCGTTGGTAAATAACTCAGAGGCCAACGTGGGGCCGATAGCGTTTTTCTGCAACAGCGTGATGGCGCCAAAGCGTTTGCGCAAGCCTTCTTCCAGTACGCTCTGGTCGTTTTTGGCCAGTTGCTTGGTGCGAATCGACACGACGGTTTGAATCCGGTCGGCGCCTAATTCTGCGCCTGTCTGTGCGTCTGACTTTGAAAGGTCCGTGCCGACGGCGGCTTCTTGTGGGATTTTATCTGCCGTAGGCGCGTCTCCCAGCAAGCCTTTGGGGTGCTGGATCTGAATGACTGGCCCGGCGTAGCCGCGCGATTCAAACACCGAGGCTACAGAAGGGAGATCGGCCTGAGATAGCTTTTTCTCAAAGCCGTATTGCAGAATTGATCCCCCGGTAAAGTCGATGCCGAGGCGAAGCGGCGCGTGATTTGGCGTTTTCATCATCATCAACGCCATAAAGACGATGCCGGGCAGGACCAGAGCAAGCGCAATGCCCAAATACACCCATCGATGACGAATTACGTCAATCGGCCCAGCCTTGAGGTATGACGCATCTTGCGCCTTGGCGGCTTTGGCGGAAGCAGAAGCGGGTTTAGCCATAACAGCGAAGTCCTGTAGGGTTAAGAAGCGGACGTTTTGGAGGCGGCTCCGCGCGGGGCCGGCACCTCGCTCGGCTTCAGGCCGAACAGAAACGGGTTAATGGCGGAGTTGTCGCCCAGAATCAAGTGCAACAGCGTCCGGCTGACGGTGATGGCAGAAAACATACTAATCGCCACCCCAATGGCCAGCGTAATGGCAAAGCCTTTGACTGAGCCCGTGCCGAGCGCCCAGAGCAAGGCGCAGGTAATGAGCGTGGTGGTGTTACTGTCAAAAATAGACGGAAACGCGCGATCGAAGCCCGCTTCAATGGCCTTGCCCAACGTGCGGCCTAGCTTGATTTCTTCTTTCACGCGTTCAAAGATCAGGATATTGGCGTCGACCGCCATCCCGATACTCAGAATAAAGCCCGCGATGCCCGCCAGCGTGAATGTCACGCCCAAGAGCGTATAAGCGGCATAGGTTAGCAGGGTATAGACAATCAGGGCCATTGAGGCCACCAGCCCTTGCATGCGGTAGTAACCGATCATAAAAACCAGCACCAGCGCAAGTCCAATCAACCCGGCGATCATGCTTTGGTGGATGGACGCTTCGCCCAGCAAGGGGCCGACAGAACTTTCTTCAATGAACTCAATATCCAGAGGCAAGGCCCCGGCATTGAGCACGTCGACCATCTCTTTGGCTTTTTCGTAGGTGAAAGTTCCGGTAATTTGCCCGGAGCCAGTGGGAATCACCTCCTGCACTTCTGGCGATGAAATCAATTCGTTGTCAAAGAAAATCGCCATCGGCTCGTGATGAACGACCAGTTCTTCCGTGAGCTTACGGAGCTTTGTTGCGGCCCCCTCATTTAATTTGAAGGCTACCGCCCAGCCGCCGTGTCGATCATCCGGGGCGACATCGGCGCTTTCCAGATCCCGGCCCGACACGCCTGTGCTTACCCAGGTCGTTGAGCCGTCTGCCCCTTTGCCTTGACGGCGAAACTCCAGCAGGCCGGTTTTTCCGATGCGCGCCTTGGCTTTCTCGGGGTCTTTTTCGCCGGGGATTTCCACAATCAGGCGGCGTTCGCCAGCTCGCTGCACGATAGTTTCCGCAACGCCCATCTTGTCGACGCGCATCTGAATAATCTTATACAGCGCTTCCATTGAACGCGGGGTGATGGGTTCTCCCGGCTTGGCCGGTTGCGCCTCCAGCGTCAAACGCGTGCCGCCGGACAAATCGAGCCCCAGCGTTGGCGGTTTTTTGACAATGACCAGGACGGCGGCGATCAATAGCGCCATCACAATGAGCAGCGTCACTCGGGGATTGCGAAACAGCGGCATGGCGTTTTCTATCCGTTTTGGAGGGAGCCTTTACGGCGGGAACGACGTTACCCCGCATTGCTGCGTATTGTATGGAAAGCGGATTTAAAAGGAAAGGCTCTGTAAACGGCCCGTTTTACAGGCGGCTTATCGCGCTTGCGCGGGCGATGCGAGCGCGTTGTCAGGCGAAACGACAGCCAGGATGGATTTCAATGCGCGTTTTTCGACTTGCCCTTTCGCATTCAGCTTGCCGTAGTAATAGCGACCGTCATAATACGCCGCGCTGGACCCGCCGCCATCCAGGGCCATGACGCGCTCGGCGCCCGCTTCTTGCATCAGGGCGCTGGCCTGGGTCAGGGTAAATCCGCGCGAGGCGGCGGGTTGGGGGCTTTGCGTGAACAGCCCCAGAATTACGTCGCCTTGCGGCGTGATGCCGATCAGGCTGCGCGCGTTGGGACGATCAACGCCCAAAGGATCGCGCGTACGCTTGCCGGCGGCGTCAAATGCGATGAATGCTTCGGCTTGCGCCGTGTTATCGGGCGCGAGTTGAGGGCCTGCGCCTAGAGCGGCTTGTAGGGTACAACCTTCGGGCGCAGGCGCGTCATGAAACGCAATATCGTAGCGTCGGCCTGTTGCGCAGGCGTAGAGCCGAAATTCCGAGCGATTAAAGATACTGGGCAGGTAAGGCTTCAGCGCGGGATTGTCCGTGAGCCGTTTATTATTGCGCGGGTCTTGCCATGGCTGCCCTTCTTCAAGAACAAAAGACGTGGTTTGCCCATTGGCTGGATCGAAATAACCGCCGTTAATGGCGGCGCGAGCGCGTGAGTGCGCCACAAACGCCTCCAGCCGCTGAAGCCGATCGCCCGAAGCGAACACGGGTCGAACAACCCATGGGCCGTTGCGTGCGATTCGCCAATAATAGAACGTCCCTTGAGGAAAGTGGCGCTCCGTGTTCAGGCAGCTTGTGGACGGGGCTTCCTGCGTAAGCCGATTGTGCGGCGGGCGCTGCGCGGCGACCCCTGAGACGATCCCAACCGCGATGACGATCCCGAGAAAAGCGGCAATCATCTGGATTTTTGGGTTTTTAAAGAATCTCACCGGGCGATTTCCTCCGTGTGGCCGCTTGCGCGCGTTCGTAAGCGGATGGCATAACGATTTTGTAACCCAAGTGCGCTTCTATGGCAAAAAAAGCGCTTGAGCGGGTTTTATGGGGTGAGCGTCCCGCAACGGGCCAACGCGTGAATGCAAGGCCTGCGCTTCTCGCCGTGCGGGAAGAGGGCGCGCGAGTCCCTCACGTCGAGCGATTTTGTCCCACTTCTCCGCCTTTTTTTACCCTGTTTCCGCCTTATTCTTTCTGCCCTTCCTCGATTCTCTTTCCTCTTATTCTTCGTCTTTGTCCGGTCTCTTTCGTTTTCTCTGTCTTTTGCTCTCTTGCCTACAAATAGAAAGGGGATGCATCGATTGACCTTGGCTGGCGCCTTTCCGTTTACCTCTATGCTGGCTCCTACCAGCGCGACGCGTTTGGCGTATTTGATGACAGCCGGTTTCATCACGCGCATGGGCATGTCGGCAGCGCGGGTTTATCAGAACCGCCCGCAAGCCAACCATAATCCAAACTATACTGCCGTAGACAAGGAAGCCGCGCGCGTTGAGCGCGTCTTTGTGGAGTTCCCCGCGACGTTGAGCTTTATTGTCGGCTCGCATACGGTAATGGATCTGTTCAGCAACTGGTTTCAAGGACGCGTCAAGTTGCATCTGACGCCGCAAGACGCTCCCGGCGTGAATGCGGAAACCCTGAAAACCGTAAATCAGACCATCTGGAAGGCGTTGGGGGAAACGCGAAAGCAATTGCTCTATCGGGTCATGAACGAAAACGATCGCGTCAGCCCCAAGCGGATTCAGGAAGCGTTAGCCAAGGCGGGCATTGATCTGGAAGCTAAAACCCCGCTGGCCCAGGTGCTGCGGCCTGCGGTTGAAAACATCAGCGTGCGCTTGCGCAAAGGGGCTGCCGTCAATATTGCCTTGGCGGTTTCTGTGATCGCCTTCTATGGCGGGTTTGGAGTGCAATGGTTTAACGATCATATCTATGCCAAATACTGTTCGCCGTTTCTTCTTCGGTTAATGGGCATCAGCAACCAGCCGCAGCAGGTCGTGCGCGAAAGCAGCCCGTTTGCGGCGCAGACGCGCGATGCGATTTACTCGTCTTCCAACTTGTCGGAAGGCCGCCGGACGTTCCGGTTTTAGCCGCCATGGATATCGCCGCCGCCGCTCCCGCCATCTCGACTGCCGCTCCAGCCGCCTCGCGCCTGAAGCGTCTCCCCCTGTTGGGTCGAAATCTGGCTGTTTCAGCTGGAGACTATGGACGACGCCTGACGCAGGATAACGGCGGTTTGAAATCCAATATCGCGGTCATCGGCATTCTGATTCAGGTGATTGCGCGGATTATCGTCGCCTATAACTCGGCTCAGAAAGCCAAAGGTACGCCGGATGAGGCCTACCGGCGTATGGAATTCATTCGCACGACCATTCGTGAGTCCTTGGGCTGGTCTCTAGGGTTTGGCGGCTTTCGCATGTTCGAGTTGATGATCAAGAAAGGCGTGCGCCGATTCTTCCAGCTGCCTGAGGCGCCGCCTCGCCATAGTCGCCTGGTTCGCCACCAAATGGTCGCTGATGCAGTAGATTGGTGGAGGGGCTCCCTGCAAAAGCGACAAGCGAAGTCGGGGTTGATTCACTTTGCGACTCAGTCTTTCGAGCATTTTGCTTCGCCCGAGGCGCTTGAGAACAAGCCGTTTGGCGCCACGGCCTTGCGGCTGGTCAACTTTTTCTCGCGGCAGACGCCTGGAGCGCCCTTCAAAACCAAATTGCAAACCTTCTACAAGTGGTTTCCCACGACGGTCGGCGCTGCGCTGTCGATTGGTCTGGCAGGTTTCTGGCTGGAGCGCTTCAGTATTGATCACTCAAAAGAAGCGGCGCGCTTTATTGACAAGCTGATCAATGGCGCTGCCCAGCCCGCGTCGTCGACGTCGACTCTGGGGCGCGCGCAGCAGGTTGCGGGCGCTGTGGCCCCTTCTCAAGGTTTCGGAGGGCTTGCCCAAACCGGGATTCGACGATCGGCGCTATTCTCCGACTATCTGGCGCAGGCATCGCCTCAGCGCCATTTGTCGGCCTGAGCAGGGACTCAGAAACGGGGGCATTCGCCAGAGTCGTCCTTTGCCCTATAATAACGGCCATGGATGCTTCTTCTTCGCCTCAAAACGCCGAGTATCGCCCGTGGGGGCGATTTGTCGTGCTGGCGGACGAACCAAACTATAAGGTTAAGTCGCTGGTGGTGGATCCGGGGCATCGACTGAGTTTGCAAACCCATCAATATCGCGAAGAACATTGGACGGTTGTGCGCGGCGCGCCGTTGGTCACAGTGGGAACTGTCATTCGACAAGCCATGCCCGGCGAATACATCCATATTCCGCGTGGCGAGCGTCACCGCCTGGCCAATCCGGGTGCGGAGGAAGTGGAAATCATCGAAGTGCAGCTTGGCGACGCGTTTTCAGAAGACGATATCGTTCGCTACGAAGACGATTATCAGCGCCTCTAAGGCGTCGGATTAACCGGATTTTCTTCGGGCGTCGCCACAGACAGGGAAGGCGTTGGCTGAGTCGAGGATGGTCCTGTCTGCGCGTCTACCGTCGTTTGTATCGTCGTCAATTCGGGCGTCGTTGCGTCAAGGCTTGGGGCTTCCGTCAAAACACGGGCGTCTTCTGCCGGCGGCTTGCTGAGTTGCTTGGCCAGCGCGGCGTAGGTTTGCAAAGAGGCTGGCTGTGACCAGTCGAGCGCGCAGAATCCCGCATTGCGCCAATCGACATCTGGATTACGTCGATGTGAAAACAGGGTTTGCGATTGATTGCTGGGCAAGCGAATCGCGATCGGATCATTGAGTTCAAAAGCAGGTGATGGCTGCTTGCGCAAAAACTGATACGCGCCTGGAACGCCGGTGCCGCGAAATCCGCCGACCAGAACCCGTTTGCCCGGACTGCGAGATTTGTCGCCCCAGAAGCCTTCATAAACGGCCCCTGCCGCTACGCGAGCGCCCAGAGCATACGGAAATGCCATGGTCCCCAGCGCGGTCAGGGTGATGGTGGTCGCCATTCCGACACTGGAAGAGGCCAGGTTGTTTTTAAGAATACCTCCGGCCCGTTTGGCTTTCGGGTGATAAAAGCGCCGCTGCATCAACGCAGATTTCTTTTCGCGCGCGCCTTTGCCGGTCGACGTGTTTTGGGCGAGGACGAACGTTTCGCCGTCTGGATACGTGACGGCATTGAATCGAATCTGAAAATACCCTGGACGTCCGAAGTGACGCGAGGCGCGCGCGCGTTCCACTTCGCCGACCAGATACGATCCGGCGGGAATCAGGCCGGTTTGATAGAATAAATCCTGCGGGACTTGCGCGGTAAACGGATCGCCGACCTTAATGCCCTCCAAATGCAGCGGCGTCTGTACGCGCGCGACAATGGGCGCTTCCAGAGACGACAGCGTCACGGCGGGCTCTTGGGCAGCGACAGGAGAGAACGCGCCGGAAGCGCCGTAGGCGAAGAAAAAGGCGGCAATGGACCCTATGATCCTTGATGTTGCAGGATGCGCGCATTTCCAGCTCATGTGCAAATCTCCGGCTCTTGTGGGACGCTCGTTAGGGTGTCGGTCCTGAAAACAGGTTTCTGGATGAGCCTCCTCTATTTACACGACCGCGCGCGTCAAAATCGCTGAAGAGAACCGTGAATAATAAAATCGCGAATAACAAAATCTCAAATGATAAGATAAGGACGTTTTTTCTCGTCAGCGCGTTCCCCCTGCGTTGGGATTCAGCAGCCCTCTTTCTGATTTTCTGAACCTGATTTTTCTTAAAAATGGAAGGACTTCTTCGCGATGTCTCATACGCCCTCTGTTCCAGATGCCGACTCCTCGACGCTTGCTCACATCCGCCAACAGCGCATTGACGCTCTGGCCCAATGGCGCGCCGACGGCGTTAACCCTTATCCTTACCACTTCGACAAAACACATGCCCATGCCGAGTTGCATGCGCGCTATGCACAGCTCCCCGCCGGCGAAGAAACCGCTGAAACGGCTCAGGTCGCTGGTCGCATTATGGCGATTCGCAATAGCGGCATGTTCCTGGATGTTCAGGATGACAGCGGCAAATTCCAACTGTTTTGCCATAAAGAGTACCTGCCCGCCGAGCAGGCGGCGTGGCTCAAGCGACTGGATATCGGCGACTGGGTGGGCGCGCGCGGCGTGATTCGCCGAACCCCGCGCGGCGAACTGTCGCTGAAGGTTCAGAATTTGACGCTGTTAAGTAAATCGCTGCGTCCCTTACCGGAAAAATTCCATGGGCTCACCGATGTCGAAACGCGTTACCGTCAACGCTATCTGGATCTCACCATGAACACCGCCACCCGGCGGACACTGACGGCGCGCAGTCGAATTATTGCCAGCATTCGGCGGTTTTTAGACGATCGCGGGTTTCTGGAAGTGGAAACGCCGATGTTGCAAGCCATTCCGGGCGGCGCGTCGGCTCGGCCCTTTACGACGCATCACCATGCGCTGGATATGGACCTGTACCTGCGCATTGCTCCCGAACTGTATCTTAAACGACTGATGGTTGGCGGCTTGTGCGAGAAGATTTTTGAGTTAAATCGAAACTTCCGCAATGAGGGCATTTCGCCGCGTCATAATCCTGAATTCACCATGCTGGAATTGTATGAGGCCTATGCCGATTACCATGACATGATGACTCTGACCGAGGACCTGATTGCTCATGCCGCCCAATCGGCGCTGGGAACCATGCGCGTGACGTTCTCTGGCAAAGAGATTGATCTGACGCCGCCATGGCCGCGCAAGTCCATGGCCGCCTGCGTGATCGAGGCTACTGACGTCGATTTTATGGCCATTGGCGACGATGCGCAGGCCCGCGACGCGGCCCGTCGTCTGGGCGTTCATGTAGAGGAAAATGACGCTTGGGGCGCAGTTCTTGAGCGCGTGTTTGAAGAAAAGGTCGAGGCCTCGCTTATTCAGCCCATTCATATTACCGATTACCCGCGCGAGATATCGCCGCTGGCCAAAGAGCATCGCGATGACGCCCGTCTGGTCGAGCGCTTTGAAACACGGATTAATGGCTGGGAGGTCGCCAACGCGTTTTCCGAGTTAAACGACCCCCTCGATCAGCGCCGCCGTTTTGAGGCGCAGGTCGCTCAGCGCGAGGCCGGCGACGCGGAGGCCCAACATCTCGATGAGGATTACCTGACCGCCCTCGAATTCGGTTTGCCGCCTACCGGCGGGCTGGGCGTTGGCATCGATCGCGTAGTGATGATTCTGACCGATTCTCCCAATATTCGCGATGTGATCGCGTTCCCCACTTTAAAAGCGCGTCGATAAACAGGCCTCAGGACCCGCTGAAAGCCTGATTCAGAAATGCGCTGCGTCTGAGCCCGCCGCTCTGGCTGGGCTCCCAAGACGGCGCTATACGAATGGCGTGGGGCGGGTGCGACCCGCTGGCAAACCGTCGCTTGTTCCATTGCCGGTTAAATTCAACCGGAAACCAGCCGATCCCCAGGCATACCAGCGCAAAGCTGCCGACGCTGACGGGCAGGCGACGTAAATCCGCATGGCGGGACAGGAGGCTACGCATGGCAGGGGCTTTGGTTTCAAACGCCTGTCGCGCTTTCCCCGATAATTTCTCGCACGTTTGCTGACGCCAGCCGTTATCCAGGTTGCGAATGGCATGGAAGGCTTTTTCGGAGAGGATGTCTACCCGTTGCGCGTCTCCGGCGGCGTGGGCCTGAATGAGCGCCTCGATCGTATGGCTCAGCGATTTAAGAGGCTGGGAGAGTCCATCTCCATTGCCAGAGAAATGTTCCCATCGCGCGACCGCATGCTGGAGCGCCTTTTGAAGCGCTTGCGGGGTGTTGCCGGGCGTCCGCAAGAAGGCTGCCAGCGTGCGCGGAGAGGTGATATCGTAGGCCAGCGCCGTTTGAGGGCTGTTCATAATGGCATTTTTTGTGTCCACCAGACGAATGCCCGCCTTCGATTGTGCCCACTTGGTGAGCGCAAGCCGGAGCGGGTCGAGGGCAAAGAGAATTGTTCCCAGTGTCAGACTGTCACGACGAAACACGTCCCAAAATTCGCTACGATCCCCGTTTTCTGCGCGTTGAAGCGCTTTAACAAAGCGCGGCACTGTGGTGAAAAACAGAATCATCACCGCAAACGCGCCGATGGGAGGCTGTGCGATTTTCATGCTCTTGCCGTTCCACCGAACGGTTAAATGGTCCTGATAATCGTAGGCGAGAAACGTCTTTCGAAGCCAACCGGCGGCGTGAACGGCGGGGCGCCTCACGAAGCGATCCACGGCGCCGGCAGACGGCCCGGACGCGGCGCGCGCGACAAAGGCGTTGGCGCGTTGAGGCGCGCTGAATAACCAGTCTGCGGCCGACTCTACGCGACGCGCCGTCGGGGGGATTGTGGCGGCCTCAGTGCGAAGGGACGTCATGCCGATCGCCCTCCCCATCCCGGATTCGTTATGGTTTGCGGCCACGCAGGCGGCGCATAGCCCGGCATCGACGCGACCGGCTGCCATGGCGCGACTCTGCCGGGGGGTAGAGGCAATGCGGGCGGTATCCACGAGGCTGTCTGCGGCCATAATGCCGACCGCGGAGGCCATATCTGAGACGCCGTTTTGTTTGCGGCCTGAGGCAATACGCTCGCCGCAGGCGAGAGCGGCGACGGGCTCTGGCTCATAGACGCCACGGAGGACGTGGGAGAAGGGGTGGGCGCGTCTGCTTTCTGTGGGGTGCGTTGTAAATATAATCGTGTGGCTGGGTAACGGGCGCTCTTTTGGACGAAATGTGGCAGCATCAGCAGCCAGGCGGACCCCAGACCGGTCCCAATCATGGCAAAAGCGAACTTGCTGCGCAGAATACGGCGCTCTGTCGCGCGCAACGCCTGCGCGAAAACGCCTTGGGGCTGCGTCTGATGGACGCGAAACGCTTCTTGCAGCGCGTCTTTATACAGCGTCAGGTCATTTAAGAGTTTGGCCAACGGACGTCGTTGAAGGGTTTCGATAGCAGGCCCTTGCGCCGATGCAGGGTTTTCCCACAGACGCGTGACAACGTCGCCGCGATTCAACGCGTGGACGTCATCGCCATGTAGACGATTATAATGCTCCAATAAGGCGGTTTTGAGATCGTCATTCAAAGTAACCAGGGCTTGGGAGACGCGTTTAAAATCCTGTCGCGACAACGGTTCTGGACTGGAGAGGCCCTCGCTGGCCCTCTGCGAGAAGCGCTCCGCCCACTGGTCGATAAAGTCGCCGTAAGTATGGGCGGCAGACGTATTATCGATGCCTGCAATGAGCCCATAGGCACGCGCCAGCGGCTCGCAGCCAGTATCCAGCGCTGTGGCGCGCATGGCGGCGTCCGGAAAAAGCTCGCTGAGGGCTGTTTTTAAGTGAGACTGAAACGCTTGCGGCGTGAGCGGCCCCTTCAGCGCGCCCAATTTCTCCGAAAAAGAATGGGTGAGCGTCTTTAAAGACGTATAGCCCAATTCATTCGCCTGCGTCCGGCGCTTCCAGCGAGCCCATGCGAAGGCCAGCGATGGGAGCCCTAAACATCCTGGCGCGGTGAGGGCTTCTCGTTTGAGCTCTTCCCACATATTGGTCCAGTTGAGGCCTTGCAGATTTTTACGCGCTGACTTCAAATGGATGCGCCAGGGTGATAAATCCCGGTTCTGGGGATCTGCTTTCGCGTCATAGCGATAGCGTCCGGCGACGAGGCCCGTAAAAATGCGCTCAATCCAGAGCCCGACGACATCCATCGCCACGAATCCCACCAGATACGATGCGTCAATCTGATTAAAGACTCGCAACAGCGGGTTTGCCACGCGCTGGCCCGCGCGCGCCAGCAGCGTCTCGCCGCCAAAGGCCACGCGAGGCTGGGAGACGCTCACAGAGATAGGCGTCTTCGGGGTGATAGGCCATTCGGCCCGGATGTTCATTCAAAAAGAACCCTGATGACGTTGGAAGAGAATTGGCTAAATCCGTGAGAAGCCAAGAACCCATTCCACTAAACGCCGCTCAAGGCGCTGAGATGACCTATCATTGCCGATTGTAAACCGTTTGCGCCGCGCTATCTCGTCTCGGCGCGCGAGTCTTCTTCTGGAGGCATGGACGCTTTCTTGCGTTGACGCGCGCTCTTGGCGCAAGACGGCTTCTGAAAAAGCATGACGTACTCGTGCCGAAAAATATAAAATCCGCCTTTAAGTGCGCGGTAACGCCACAGGTTTCCGGTGCGGCCCTTGCCCCGTTCATTGCCGGTGATATTTTTAACAATGATCGACTTGCAGATAAAACCTGCTTCGATCATGGCCTGCATACAGTCGAATCCGAGCGGGATAAGCCGCCCGTTTTCGTACTTGTCGCCAATCACCAGCCCGGCGAAGCGTCCGGCGGCGAGTTTCTCAAAGCCCAGCCGCGCCACGCGCGCAAATTGCTCGATAAAGGCGCTGGCCCCATCGGCGTTGGATAAATCCTGCGGCAGATCGGAGAAACGGATAATATCGGCGTAAGGCGGATGCAGAAACAAAAACTGCGCTTCGCGCTCGCCGAGCGCCGCGAGCGCATGGTCAATGGACTTGCCGGTCCACGGATGCGAGCTGTCGCCTTGCAGAATTTGCGTTGCCTGCGCCTTGCCCTGTTCGGCGAGTTTATCGCGCACATACTGGGCCAGATCTGCTTTTAATTCCACGCCTACGGCGCGACGGCCCAGGTTGGCCGCCTCAATTGCCGAGGTGCCTGACCCAAGAAACAAATCCAGCACAATCTCTTCGCGTCGAGTAAAGCGCGTCAGCAACTGGGTGAGAATTTGCGGCACGCAATTGCCGTGATAGTCGAGTTGATGGCCATTGGAACGCTCGCGTCCCGAAAACAGCCATAACGAATCCGTTTCGATCTCTGGGTAATCGCGCCATCTGTTTAGATCGATATCGCAGAACGGCGTCGTCTGCGATTGCGCCTGCTCACTGCTGGGAGAGGTCGGCTTTTTTCGTCGCGCCATAGCTGAAGTGCGCCGCTCCTCTGCTCTCTAACTCTTGCTCTGTCCCGTTCTTTGTCGCATTTTCTGCGTTAAAAAACGGGCTTTCTCTCTTCGCGTCAACCTGTTGGCATCGTAGCCAGTTTGCTGCCTGCGGCGCTTCCCTTGGCTGGAGGAGTTTACGGTAAATGAGACAATGCGCTGTCGTAAATGCCGCTTTCATAGACAGAATCGCAAAATCCGTAATACAATGAAGGGCAGAGAGCGGCGCTTACGCTGGAACAGCGCTAAAATCCCCTGTCTGGCGGGTGACCGATGGCAGTCGCGGCCTTATCATAAAGCTACGGATTCGTTTTACGCACAATGCGTCGAAAAGAACCCGTCGGTTTCAGGGCGCAATCGCCGTTTCCTCAGGATAAAGAGAGACCTGACGCGCCAAGCGGTAGGAACTTTCAACGGATGAGACGAAATCCCGTGGGTTATCAGGCTTATTTGCCGCAATGTGAATCACATGGCGACGGATTCTGGGGGAATCTGGGACGTCTGCTGTCGACAACGACAGAGCAGGCGGCGGTGCGGCTCTCTCGGGTCCTGAGCGATCGCCGTCGCAACGAAATTTCGCTTGCCGCTGAGAACCTCTCTGCGACACCCAGTTTGCCCGATGGCGCGCTGAAGCCCTACGGCTCTAAAACGCGGCTTTATCCGCCTGCGGCTGAGCCGATCTCGGCTGTCTTGACCGATGTTGATTCTCCGACTGCTCCAATCTCTCGTCTTGCAAGCCGCCTTTGCCCTCCCCGTGTGGTAGAAGATTCGGCTCCTCTGCCGCCGCCGCCAGCACAAGAGGGCGATGATCCTTTGGGCGAACTGTTCCCAGAAGCCGTCACCGGATTTTTCAGCGCGCGAGATAGTCAGGCGCTCAAAAATGATCGGGATCTCGTAGAAAGTAGCCGTCGCGCAGAAGAGGCCCTTGAAACCGAGCATATGGACGAGATTGAAGAAGATCCTTTTTTGGCCCATGTCGCCCGGGATTTAATCGTATTAGAGCGTCAAAATGCCATGGCGCGTATGAAAATGGCCATGGCTGGCATCAAGACCCGCCCGCCGCTCCATGTCGAAGCGCGCGAACTGGTGGAGCCGCCCGCAATGGCTTTTCCTTCTAAGACCGCTGCGCGGGACGCCATGCCTATGTCCAAGCCTTTTCGCGAAGTCGCTCAGCGCGCGCGCGCTGCCTCGCAAGTTGGCTCTGGTTCTGCGCGTCGACGCGAAGCGTCTGCTTCTCCTGTTGCGAGAGATCGTGATCAGACCCAACTGCTTCTGGAGCATAACAAGTTTTTGTCGCAAAGCATTCAGCGACTTGCTGAGGGGTATTTCAGCCATTCCGAGACGCGCTAACAATGGATTTGGCCGCCACTGACGCCTTGATCCGCATTCTGCTCTCCGTGCTGCTGGGCGGTATTGTCGGCCTAGAGCGCGAACTCAGTCGGCATCCTGCCGGACTGCGCACCCATATTCTGGTGTGTATGGGCTCGGCTGTGTTTACGATTCTGTCGATTTCAAGCGTTTCTTTGGGGCCGGCTTTGCTTGCGCAAGCGTCGACTTATGGCGCTGACTTGCGTCTGACCCAGGATCCGACGCGTATCTCTGCGCAAATCGTGACCGGTATCGGCTTTATCGGCGGCGGCGCGGTATTGCGCCATGGCGCAACGGTGCGGGGACTGACCACAGCGGCGAGTCTGTGGATGATCGCCAGCGTCGGAATGTTGGCGGGAAGCGGTCATTATGCGCTGTCGGCCATTGTTACGGTTGTCGCGCTGGCTGTTCTGTTTGGCTTGGGGAAGGTGGGTCTGCGTTTGAGCGGCAAGCGTCAGCGTCAGTTTAATCGTTTGCGGCTGTTGATTACTGCCAATCCCATGAATAGCCAGGATGTTCAAACCTGGCTTGATAAGCGTTTCGGCTCACGCGTGCTGGAGATCAAAACTGCCAGCGCGCCGGAAGGACCTTCCACCTATACGTACGTCCTCGATATGACCGGCGCAGAAATCGATGTGAATCAATTGTCGCGTCAGGTGAACGCCCTCACCGGCGTGAGTTCTTCCGGCGTGCGAATGTACTATCACGGCGCAGATGAAGACTAACGCGACGCCGACCGGCCGCTAAAACGTACAATCAACCCGGACGCCCAGGACCGTGACAGGATTATTACTGCGCAAGCCGAGCCGATTCAGGATTAGTTGCCAGTTAGGAATCAGCGAAACTGCGTCGTTTATCTGATAGCGATAGAACGCTTCCATCACATGTTCCCACCCGTCAGAGAAGCGCGAGCCCTGCAGGCCGCCTTCGTGCAAATCGCTAAAGGCGTAGCCGACGCCCACGGCATCGCGACCGCGCGCATCGCTGGCCCCAAACGCGGATAGCGGGGCGGTAATCACGGCGGAAAGCGATTGGCGGGCGCTGGCTAATACAGCTCCCGGCCCAGGCTGAAGCGTTGTATTGGCAACTGTTTGAGGGCTGCTGTTATTGAGCAGATAGCCGACATTGGTCCCAATGCCGCGCAACCATTCCTGATTCCAACCCATATACAGCGAATGGCTGGCCGTGTCGCCGGGATACCCGCGGTAGGCGCCCCCGCTGCGATTGGGAACCGTCTCCAGAACAGACCTCAACGGATCGGTGCCGCCCGCTTTCCATAAATGATAAGCGCCGACGTAGGCGGAGCCCGGTTTGGTGAATCGCTCCCCTAAAAAAGCGGTCGTATAATTGAGCCGCGCTTCGTAGGTGAGGTTAAGGCCTGCCATGAGATCGTCAACCACATTGCTGCCCAGCGCAGCGGTCAGATCCAGACTCGTCCGTTTTCCCAGGCCTTGGTGCCACTGGTAAGCGGCCATCGGTTGGACGATATTCACCGCGATGCCTGGAATATTTATAAAGGCCATGTTTTCAAACTGCGTCAACTCGTTGCCCCGGTACGGGCTGAGGTCGAATAAATCCCACCAGCGGACCAGCCCCAGATACAGATCGCCGGACGTCTGGCGCTTGGGATCGCTTGCGGGCGCGATTCCCATTGTCCAGTCACTCAGAAGAGGGAGACCCGGTTTGAAATGTTGCTTATAGAAGGCGCTTTCCAGATACACGTTGCTTCGCACGTTGATGCCATCGCCCAACAGGGGGTTGGCTCCCCCCACGCCGAGGCCGTCTGAACGCGGGCTTGTGTCGGCCGCCACGCGCGAGTAGAAGTTAAAGGGGTAGTCGGCTCCCCGCGCGACCTGATTCGTCTGATTATTGGCATACGGGCCATAACCTGCAATCACGCGCGTCGATAAGACGCCTGCGCCGAGATGGGAACTCTCGCCCGCGTCTGAAACTACCGGAACGTCGACCGTCAATCGTAAGCGACCGATGACCTCAAGGGAATCCTTGATTCCTCCGATTTTACGCCCGCTCACGCCGCCGCCGCCCATATTCGACAGGCCGCCAAACGTAAAATCGCCATGAATAGCCGTTTTTTCAATCCATCTTAGACGCGCGTCTTCTTCCGTATCGCGCGCTTCCATCTCTCCTAGTCTCGTTGACAATGCGTTTGTGCGGCTCGAACAGGCGTTCAGCTCCTGCCTGAATTCTTCCTGTAATCGCGCAAGGGTTTGTAGATCGGCGCTGGCGGCTTTTTCTGCGCCGACTTTTGCCAGCGATCGACCCATTTGCTGGCTTAGACGGCGCAAGGCCGTTGCCATCTCCCAGCGGGTAGGGGCGTGATCGCCGTTAAAGAGCTGTTGCGCATCGCCCTGTAGGACGCCGTACTGCTCAACCAGCGTTTTAAGCGCATCGTATGCCCAGTGCGATGAGTCTGCGTCTTTGAGATCCTCGACGCTTGTCAATGTCTGAGCCTGACACGGCCCAATGATCACCCCCCAAGCCGCCGCGAGCCCGAGGGAGAGGCACACACTCAATGCCAAGCGCTTGAACGAATATGATTTCATTTCCCACGTCTCCTTTCTGATTGAACGGCCAAGCAGCCGCTCTCGGCGACACTTTAGCTCGTCGCCGCGCGATTATGCGAACCGTTTTGCTGTCGCGCTTCCCGTGCGCGTTACGATGGATCGAAAATAAACCGTTCGCCGCTCGATAGCATAAGAAAGACACGGTTGAAATCCAAGCAATAAATTCGCCGAATGTTTTTATTTTGCCGAAAAGGCCCTCTCTCGGGGAAGAGAAGGCCTGTTAAGAAATTATTTTTACGAAAAATTCAGGCTTAGAAAAGCAGTCCGCCTTCGCGGGCCGCTGTGGCCAACGCCGCAACGCGCCCGTGATACAGGTTACCGCCGCGATCAAAGACGACTGCCTCGACCCCTTTGGCTTTGCCACGGCTGGCAATGAGCGCGCCGACCGCTTTGGCGGCGTCTACATTTGCGCCGGACTTTAGTTGCGCGCGCAGATCCTTATCCAACGTACTGGCTGCGGCAAGGGTTTGGCCCGCTGCATCATCGATTAATTGAGCGTAAATGTGTTTGCCGCTGCGATAGACGGCTAAACGCGGGCGCTCAGAACAGCCTTCCAGACGCCGCCGCAGTCGATAGTGGCGTTTACGGGTATTTTCGCGGTGATTCAACTTGGATGCCATAGTGCAATTGTTCCCAATGTGGTGGTAAAGCGAGTCATGCGCCTCAGCGCGGGTTATTTTTTACCAGATTTACCGGCTTTACGGCGAACCATCTCGCCTGCATACCGGACGCCTTTGCCTTTGTAAGGTTCCGGCGGACGCTTGGCGCGAACGGCAGCGGCGAAATCGCCCACTTCTTGTTTATCAGGGCCTTTGATGGAAACCTTGGTGTTCGCCTCAACGGCCACTTGCATGTGCTTGGGGAACTCAAATTCCACCGGGTGGCTGTAGCCCAGCGCCAGCGTTAATTTATTGCCCTGAACCTGAGCCCGGTAGCCCACGCCGACGATTTCCAGACGACGCTCAAAACCCTGGCTCACGCCCACGACCATATTGCTGAGCAACGTCCGGCTCAGGCCGTGTAACGAACGCGCTTGACGCGTTTCTTCGGAGCGAACCACTTGCAGGGTATTGCCCTCGCGTTCGATAGCGACCTCTGAACGAAACGTCCAGCTTAACTCGCCCAGCGGCCCCTTGACGCGCACGGTCTGGCCGTCTACAACGACGTCCACTTTATCGGGGATTTCAATCGGGGCTTTTCCAATTCGCGACATGATGCGTTGTTACAACCTTCGGTTGGGGTTAGTACAAGGTACAGAGCAACTCGCCGCCGACGTTGCGCTTGCGCGCTTCGCGATCGGTCAGCAGGCCTTTGTTAGTGCTGACCACCGCGACGCCTGCGCCGTTGAGAACGCGCGGCAGATTGCGTGAGCCAAAGTAGACGCGCAAGCCTGGACGGCTGACGCGCTTGATTTTGCGAATCACCGGGTAGCCTTCGACGTCGTATTTGAGGTTGACCCGCAAACGACGATGACCGCGTTTGGGGTTCTCGCGATCTTCCAGCACTTCAAAGCTGCGGATATACCCTTCAGCCAGCAATAATTGGCTGAGGCTGACCAGCAAACGGGTCGCGTTCATTTCGACCGACGCGTGACCTGCGCCAGCGGCGTTACGAAGGCGCGTCAGATAATCGGCGACGGGATCGGAATGCATATGGGAGAGATCCTATGGGGTTGGGGAAGACGTTCAATGAGAAGAGGACGTTACCAGCTCGCCTTGAAAACGCCGGGCAACTTGCCTTCAGAGGCCAGCTTGCGCAGGCACAGGCGGCACAGGCCAAATTGACGATAATACGCGCGGGGACGACCGCACAACCCGCAACGGTTATGAAGTTTGACGCGCGGAAACTTGCCTTGAGCGGCCAGCTTGCGGCGGGTTTCTTCCTTGTTGATCATTGAGAGTTTTGCCACGAGAAACCGTCTCCTGTTTAGGACGCGGCGGCGACCGGGGCCGCCTCCGTTTTACTGCGTTTGAAAGGCGTTCCGATGGCAGCCAGTAATGCTCTGGCTTCCATATCCGTGCGGGCGCTGGTGCAAATGGTGATGTTCATCCCGCGCACTTTTTCTACTTTGTCATAGTTAATTTCGGGGAAAATTAACTGATCGCGCAAGCCGATATTGTAATTGCCCCGGCCGTCGAAGCCTTTATCGCTCAGGCCGCGGAAGTCACGTACGCGCGGCAGGGCGACGCCATTGAGCTTGGCGAGAAAATAGTACATCCGATCGCCGCGCAGCGTCACTTTAAGGCCGATGGGCATGCCTTCGCGCACTTTAAAACCGGCGACGGATTTTTTGGCGCGCGTGACCACCGGCTTTTGGCCCGTGATAGCGGTTAAGTCGCGCACGGCGGCATCCAGAATTTTGACGTTCTGTGCGCCGTCGCCCACGCCGATATTAATCACAACCTTCTGGACGCGCGGAACCTGAAGCGCGTTCGTATAGCCCTGATCTTTCATGAGGGCGGGGACGATATCCTTAAGGTATCTGTCTTTTAGCGATTTGGGGGAAGCCATGGAAAGGGGGTCTCTTCGGGTTGGAGGGATTCAACTGAACTAAAAACGACGCTAGTCGTCAAGTTGCTCGCCGGATTTTTTGGAAACGCGCACGCGCTTGGCTTTTCCGGCGGGAGTGGAAAGCGGTTCGCGTCGAACGCGCGTCGGCTGGGAAGACTTGAGATCGTACACCATTACGTTAGACAAGTGCAGCGGGGCTTCCATCTCAACAATGCCGCCGCGCAAACCGGCCATCGGGTTGGGACGCACGGCCTTGCGAATGATATTCAGGCCTTCTACCAACACTTTGGCGCGATCCAGAAAGACGCGTTTCACCACGCCGGTTTTACCTTTGTCCTTGCCGGTGATCACCATCACGGTATCGCCGCGTTTAATCACGCATTTCTCAATCGGGTTCAGCCGCTTGCGGCTACGGCGGGCGCTCATTTGAGCCATGGGGGAACGTCTCCAGTCGTCGGGAAATTCAAAAATCAGGAAAACAAGAGGGCGTTATAGCACCTCGGGAGCGAGCGATACGATTTTCATATAGCCTTTGTCACGCAGTTCGCGGGCAATCGGTCCGAAAACGCGAGTGCCAACGGGGTTGCCATCTTTTTTGATGATGACGGCGGCGTTTTCGTCAAAAGAGATCACCGAGCCGTCCAGACGACGCAGTTTAAATGTCGTGCGAACAATCACCGCCGAGACGATATCGGATTTTTTGACCTGACCGCCTGGCTGCGCTTTCTTGACGACTGCCGTCACTTTATCGCCGATGCCAGCCGTACGAGCGCCTTTTTTAAGGACGCAAATGACCAGTAACTCCTGTGCGCCGGAGTTGTCGGCTACTTGTAGAATGGTCTCGTTCTGAATCATGGGGAGAAAATCCTTACAGGGAAGCGTTACAGGTCTTGCGAACGTTCAAGAATTTCCTTGAGCGTCCAGGTTTTTTCGCGGCTAAGCGGGCGACACTCGACAATACGCACCTTGTCGCCAGGATGACAGGCGTTGGCTTCGTCATGCGCTTTGAATTTAGTGGTTTTGCGTTGGTATTTCCCGTACTTAGGGTGGGGTTGTTGTTCTTCCACCGCAACCACGATGGTTTTTTCCATCTTGTTGGAGACGACGTGACCCACTTTTTCCTTCTTGGGCATGGGGATTACTGGTTACCTCCTGCGACAGCCTGTTCGCGCTGTACGGTTTTAATCTGGGCGATGCGGTGGCGCATCCCGCGCAGTCTCGCAGGATTTTCCAGTTGCGCCTGCGCCTTTTTGAAGCGCATTTCAAATAACTCGCGACCGGCTTCCGCCAACGCGCGATTCAGCTCTTCAGCCGACATTTCGCGTAATTCCGCAATGCTCATGATTCGGTGACTCCCGATTCTGCGACGTTTGTCAGATCTTCTTTGCACAGAATTTTTGTGCGCACCGGCAGTTTTTGGGCTGCCAGTTCCAAGGCGCGAACGGCGACAGCGCGCGAGACGCCTTCCATTTCAAAGAGAATACGGCCCGGCTTGACCACGGCAACCCAGTATTCCTGACTTCCCTTGCCGCTTCCCATACGGGTTTCAGCAGGCTTTTTAGTGACGGGTTTGTCAGGAAAAATACGAATCCAGATTTTACCGCCGCGCTTGATGCTGCGGGTCATTGCGCGCCGGGCGGCTTCAATCTGACGACTGGTCAGCCATGCGGGATCCTGGGTAATTAAGGCGAATTCGCCGAAGTTAATTTCGGTGCCGCGCGTTTCATGGCCGGTCATCCGACCGCGCATCTGCTTGCGATATTTGGTGCGTTTGGGCATTAACATGAGTTAAGACTCCTGAGGAGAAGAAGTTGAATCAGGACTGGGTGCAGAAGGAGGCGTCTCAGGCGCATCAGACGCGCCTGCAGGCCGAACGACCCGAACTTCGCCTGGGCCGCGACCACGACCGCCGCGTCGACCGCGACCGCCGGCCGCGTCAGGGGATCCACCGCCAGGACCGCCTGGACCACGGCGTCCTCGTCCACCGGGAGCGCCGCCGCCGCCGCCCGGACCGCCACGACGCCCAGCGCCTTGCAGACCTTGGGGCGAACCGCCGCCTTCGCCGTCTCCGCCGCCGCCACGCGGCTTGATGTTCACGGAGGCTTTCTCGCCCGGCAAGACTTCGCCTTTAAATACCCAGACTTTAACGCCGATGATGCCGAAAACCGTCATCGCCTCGGCAAAGCCGTAATCGATATCTGCGCGGAAGGTATGCAGCGGAATCCGACCTTCCTTTGCCCATTCGGTGCGGGCAATTTCAGCGCCGCCGAGACGACCGGCGACCATCACTTTAATGCCCTTAACGCCAGAGCGCATGGCGCGTTGCATCGACTGCTTCATCGCGCGACGGAACGCCACGCGTTTTTCCAGCTGTTGGGCAATGGATTCGGCAATCAATTGAGATTCTGCGTCAACCCGCGCGACTTCCATCACATCCAGGCGGATGTCATTCATTTTGCGGTCAATTTTGGCGGAGAGGAACTTGCGCAGCTCTTCAAGGCCCTGGCCGCCACGGCCCACGACCATCCCGGGGCGGCCGGTAATCACGCGAATGATCAGGCGTTGCGCTTTGCGATCAATCTCGATGCGCGCTACGGAGGCATTTTTCAGCTTGGCTTTGAGCGCCTTGCGGATAGCGTCATCTTCTTTGACGCAGCGGGCATACTCCGCATGGTGGGCGGCAAACCAGCCGCTTTCCCAGTCTGCGACGATGCCCAGACGAATGCTTTTAGGGTGAACTTTTTGTCCCATGGCGCTGTGGCGTTCTCCTGCTTACTTTGCGGCGACCGGCTCAACGACCTGAACGCGTAGGGTCAGGCGAGAGGTGCGCTTTTCTCGGCGATAAATGCGGCCTTGGGCGCGCGGTTTGTAGCGGACCATAATTTTGCCGTCATCTGCAAGGGCTTCGCTGATGCGTAAGCGATCCGGCGTTACGTTGTACTTCACTTCGGCGTTATGAGACGCGGCAACCAGATTCTTCAGCACCACGTCGGCGGCGCGATACGGCATCAAGCGCAGCATTGCGTAGGCTTCGGGCACGCGTTTGCCGCGAATGGCGTCCATAATCCGACGGAGCTTGCGCACCGTCATGATGATATTGCGTTGTTGTGAAGCGACTTCTTGCGTCATTGGTGTGGCGTCTCGTTATTTTAATCGTCGGGAAACTAGCGTTTGGCCTTTTTGTCGGTGCCCGCATGGCCGCGGAACATCCGCGTCGGCGCGAATTCACCCAGTCGATGGCCAATCATGTTGTCGGTGATAAACACCGGTACATGGCTTTTGCCGTTGTGGACGGCAATGGCCAGCCCAATCATTTTGGGCAGAATCATCGAGCGTCGCGACCAGGTGCGGATCGGCTTTTTATCGCCGGTTTCCTGCGCCGCCTCTACTTTTTTGAGTAGATGCTCATCGACGAAAGGGCCTTTTTTCAGTGAACGTGCCATTGGGTAAAACTTCCGTGTTGAAGGACGTTACGACCAGAACTTGTTAATAGAGAACGAGTCAGAAAAAGAGGAATTGCGCGAGCGCGTCTATTTTTTGCGACGGCGCACAATCAGGCGGGTAGAAGCCTTGCGCGGGTTACGCGTTTTACGACCCAGCGTCTTCCAGCCCCAAGGCGATACAGGCGCGTCGCGGCCGATGGGAGCGCGTCCTTCGCCGCCGCCGTGCGGGTGATCGATCGGGTTCATGACCGAGCCGCGGACTGTCGGGCGAATGCCCATCCAGCGCTTGCGTCCGGCTTTGCCCAGATTGACGTTTTTCAGTTCAGACAGGCTTAAGATCCCAATCGTGGCATAGCAGCCTTCCAGCACTTTGCGCATTTCAGAACTCGGCAGGCGAAGCGTTACATGCGCGCCTTCCTTGGCCACTACCTGAGCGCTGGCGCCAGCGGCGCGAGCCATTTGGCCGCCGCGACCGGGGGTCAGCTCAATATTGTGAACCTGGGTGCCCAAAGGAATGTTTTTTAAGGGGAGGCTGTTACCCACTCGGATATCGGCGCCGGGGCCGCTATTAATAGTTTCGCCAACGCGCAGTCCTTCCGGGGTCAGGATATAGCGCTTTTCACCATCGATATAGTGAATCAGTGAGATGCGCGTGTTGCGGTTCGGATCGTATTCAATCGTCGCAACGCGGCCCGGAATCCCGAATTTATCGCGTTTGAAGTCGATGATCCGATAAGCGCGGCGATGACCGCCACCGCGATGACGTACGGTTACCCGGCCGTAATTATTGCGTCCCGAATGCTGCTGCTTTTTCAGCAACAACGGCTTGTGAGGCTGATTGGTCGTCAGATCCGAAGCGTCGATCTGCGACATGCCCCGAACGCCGGGCGAAGTAGGTTTAAATTTCTTGAGTTGCATGACGACTAAGCTCCCGCAAAGAGTTCAATGGGATCGCCTGAAATGGTGAATATCGCCTTGCGACGCGGCGACGTGCGCCCCGCATGACGTCCCACCCGACGAATCGTCCCGGGAATCGTAATAAGCCGGATGCGCGCAACCTTGCGCCCCGGAAAGGCCAGTTCAAACGCCTTGCCCAATTCAATTTTGTTGGCGCGACGATCCACTTCAAAGACGTATTGATTCTGTTGAGACATAACAGTCGTCTTTTCAGTAATGACCGGACGTTTTAAAAGCCGGTATAACTGCTCGGGGCTAGACATGAGCGGCGTACCTCTGGTTAATGGCCTGAATGGCCGATTCATCGGCCAGTACGGCGTCGGCGTGCAGGAGATCCTTCACGCTGAGATCGGCGGGCAGGCGCAAAATGACGCGCGGCAGATTGCGCGCTGCCAGCTTCAAATGCGCATTCTGCTCCAGACGATAGTCGGCTAAAATAAGCACGCGCTGATCGCTTAATGACAGGTTTTTCAGAAGGTCAGCCATCTGGCGTGTCTTGGGCGCCGTCAGGAACGAAAAATCTTTAAGAACGCGGAATTTGGCGCGCGCTGCCGATAATGAAGAGCGCAAAGCCAGACGACGCACTTTTTTAGGCAATTGAATGGAGAAATCGCGCGGCTGAGGTCCGAAAATCACGCCGCCGCCTCGCCATAACGGCGAACGAATACTGCCGGCGCGAGCGCGACCCGTGCCTTTTTGTTTCCAGGGTTTGCGTCCGCCGCCGCGCACTTCTGCGCGCGTTTTGGTTTTCGCCGACCCGGAGCGGGCGTTCGCCAATTCGCGGCGCAGGGCCAGATACAGGGCATGTTTGTGCGGCTCAATGCCAAAAACGTCGTCGGACGCCTGCACGCTGCCGGTGACCTCGCCGCTGGGGCTGTAGACGTTTAATGCGGTCTCAGACATAACTGGGAAGCCTTCTAGAACATAAGGGGAGAGGGAAAAAAGACGCGAAATCGTCGCGCCCAGAAAAAATGATTTGCCGCTAGCGTACCAGCGTTTGTTGGCGTAGCGTAACTAAACCGCCTTCCACGCCGGGAATTGCGCCTTTGACGAGAACCACGTTCTGCTCCGGCAGCAATCGGATAACCGTGAGCGCCTTAACCGTGACGCGCTCGTTGCCCATTTGGCGCGCCATGCGCTTGCCGCGAAGTACGCGGCCAGGCGTGGTGCCTGCGCCAATAGATCCCGGAATGCGGTGGGATTTAGAGCCATGGGCCATTGGCCCGCGACCGAAATGCCATTTCTTGGTGCCGCCTTGAAAGCCCTTGCCAATCGATTGACCGATAACGTCAATCTTTTGCCCCTCAGCCAATACCGATCCTTCGGCAAACGGATCGACCGCATCGCCTACGGTGAAGGCGCTGACGGCTTGGGCGTCCACGCGGAATTCACGCAATTGGCGCATGAGAGGCAGGCTGTTTTTTTGAAGATGCCCTTGCTGGGGGCGAGTCAAATGTTTCGCGGTCGATTCGCAGCAGCCCACCTGAACGGCATTGTAACCGTCGGTCTGCTCGGTTTTAACCTGGGTGACGACCGTGGGGAGCATTTCCACCACTGTCACCGCAACCGCAGCGCCATCTGAGGTGAAGACTTGCGTCATACCGCGTTTTTTACCGATAAATCCGGGGAGCGACACGTTCAAAACCTTCCTGAAACACTTGGGAGGGAGGGAGTTAAAATTCCCAGGGCCTTTTATGAGGGCTTTTCACTGGACTAGGCCCGAGAGTCGGGAGGACAGCGCGCGACGACCAGAAGCGCCTAGCGGGGAATCAATGTATTACAAGCGCACCTGAATATCAACCCCGGCCGGCAGGTCCAGACGGCTCAGCAGATTGGCAAATTCAGGGCCTGGGCTGTGGATGTCAATCAGGCGAACGTGAATTCGTAATTCAAAATGCTCGCGCGATTTTTTATCCGCATGGGGAGAGCGTTGTACGCAGAAGATATGACGGCAGGTCGGCAGCGGAATCGGTCCGACGACCCGGGCTTTGGCGTTTTTGGCCACGTCAATGATTTTCTCGGCGGAAACGTCTACCAGACGATGATCATAAGCCTGCAAGCGAATCCGGACGCGATCTTTGGGAGAGCGCCGACGAGAGGGGGCTTTGCGATCTTGTTGTTGCGGGGCGGGCTTTGCCATGAGCGTGGGGTCTTCCTGTCAGATTGGCGGTTTAAAGGAGAGGGGATAAAGGGGAAAGGGGAGCCTTCCGGCAAACGAAAGGCTCCCTAAAGGGTTTTTTAGGCGACGATCGTGTCGACCACGCCCGCACCGATGGTACGGCCGCCTTCGCGGATGGCGAAGCGCATCCCGGCTTCAATCGCAACCGGGGTGATCAACTCGACGTCCATCATGATGTTGTCGCCAGGCATCACCATTTCCGTGCCCGCAGGCAGTTGGATGGTGCCGGTAACGTCGGTCGTCCGGACGTAGAACTGAGGGCGATAGTTGCCGAAGAACGGCGTGTGACGACCGCCTTCTTCTTTCGTCAGAACATAGACGTTGGCTTTGAATTTCGTGTGGGGCTTGATCGTGCCGGGAGCCGCCAGCACCTGACCGCGCTGAACATCGTTTTTATCGATGCCGCGCAGCAACGCGCCGACGTTATCGCCCGCCATGCCTTCGTCAAGCAACTTGCGGAACATTTCGACGCCGGTCACGATGGTTTTGCGGGTGTCGCCCAAACCAACGATCTCGACTTCTTCGCCGACTTTGACCTTGCCGCGTTCAATACGACCCGTGACGACCGTTCCGCGACCGGTGATCGAGAAGACATCTTCGATCGGCATCAGGAAGGGCTGGCTCAGCGGACGTTCCGGCAGCGGAATCTGATCATCCACGGCGGCCATTAATTCATGGATGCTGTCCACCCATTTGTCTTCGCCCTTGGCGATTTTGGGATTGGCGATGACTTTTTCCAGCGCTTTCAGGGCCGAGCCGCGCACAATCTTGATGTTGTCGCCGTCAAACTCGTACTTGCTGAGCAGTTCGCGGGTTTCCATTTCCACGAGGTCCAGCAGCTCTTCGTCATCAACGGCGTCGCATTTGTTGAGGAAGATAACCAACTGGGGCACGCCGACCTGGCGGGCCAGCAGGATGTGTTCGCGGGTTTGGGGCATCGGGCCGTCGGTGGCGGCAATAACCAGGATCGCGCCATCCATTTGGGCGGCGCCCGTAATCATGTTCTTCACGTAATCTGCGTGGCCGGGGCAATCGACGTGGGCGTAGTGGCGCTCGGCAGTTTGATATTCCACGTGGGCGGTGGCGATAGTAATCCCGCGCGCCTTTTCTTCAGGGGCGGAGTCGATCGCGTCGAAAGGCTTGAATTCAGCGCCGCCGACAGAAGCCAGTACGCCGGTAATCGCGGCGGTCAAGGTCGTTTTGCCGTGGTCTACGTGACCAATGGTGCCGATGTTGACGTGCGGTTTGTTCCGCTCAAACTTTTGCCGGGCCATGAGGGGGATCTCCTTTTATACGCTGCTCTTTTGCTGCTCTGAATGCGAGTCTGTCAGAAATCGTCCTATTGATATATCCAAAAGGGACGGAGAAAATCAAGCGGCTTTCGTCGCGGGGCTCCGTACGGGAGAAGACTGATGCCTTCACCTGCCTTGCGGGAGAGCGGAATCCTCGACTCGCGCCGCAAAACCAGCGGAATCACCAGTGAAACACAAACAAAAAAGAGGGAAAAGCCCATGACGAGATTTGAACTCGTGACCTTCCCCTTACCAAGGGGATGCGCTACCTCTGCGCCACATGGGCCTGATCGCGCCTGACTGCGCATTTGATGCGATATCTTGCCTGAAAGGCGTTTTGCAATCAAGAGCGAGGTGCTGCGTCAGCGCCGCGACTTTACACGCGTCAACAGGGACGCGTGAGCAAGGCGTGACATGTGTACCCCCCCTGATTACAGCAATGGCCGCTGCAATATTTCGCATCAGCAAGGCAAGGCGCGCCTCGCTGAATGAAGAGAGTGGGCAGGGCTGGATTCGAACCAGCGTACCCGAAGGAACAGATTTACAGTCTGCCGCCTTTAACCACTCGGCCACCTGCCCGTAAAATCTCAGCCGGCGATGGGAGTCGAACCCGCAACCTACGGTTTACAAAACCGTTGCTCTGCCATTGAGCTACGCCGGCTTGTTGCGCGCGACGCAAGCGACGCCTCCAGGGCGCGCCAGCGTAGTGATTATCATAAGGTGAAAACAGGCGGCGTCAATATCGTTGGGCAGGTTCGTCGCGTAAGTGAAATTCGCCGATCGCCTCGCCCCGACTGTTCAGACGCGCGCGCGTCGCAAAGGGGGAAATCGCCTCATGCGCGACCTGCTCCGGCGTGAGCCAGCCCAGGCGGGCGAGCAGGTGAATCGTCGCAAAATCGCGGGCCTGCGCCGAACCATCCGCTATTTTGAGCAAGAGTCCTTGATCGGCGCTGACGCGCGCGACGCCCATCACGCCATCCGCCCCGACTTTGCTGACCAGAGCGCCTTGGCTGACGCGCATTAAAGCGTCATCAATCCGTCCTGCGCCGCTCACCAGTAAGGGAAATGCCGTCATGGCCTCGCGCGCTGCTTGTGCTTGCGTCTCTTGCCCTAACCATGCGAATAGTTTTGCGCCCGTGGCGAGAGGCAGGCGAAACGTTGGCGCGCCGCAGCCGTCGGGAGCGGTATCAATCGGCGCGTCCGGGCCGGCCCACGTCTGTAATATCGAGAGAATCCCGCGTTGTAAGGGATGCTCTGGACGATGATAACCTGACAAAGGCCAGCCGCAGCGGACGCAGGTTAGCGCCATCGCCGCATGCTTGCCGGAACAGTTGTGATAGCAAGGCCGCTTCTCGGCGTTCGAAGAAATAAACGCCCGTAATGCCTGCGGATCTAATGGGGCGTCAGGGCCGCAGGCCAATGCGTCGTGAGAAATATCGGTCCGAGAAAGGATTGTTTCAACAACTGCCAGATGCTCCGGGCTGCCAGAATGAGAACCGCACGCCACGGCAATTTCTTCCGCCGACAGGTCCAGAGGCCTTCCGGCGCGTTCAGCCAATTGCGCCATGGCCAGATATTGAAACGGTTTGGCGGCCGAGCGCATAAACACCCGTTGCGCGCCCGCGCCGTCGCTTTCGGCTAAGACGCGACCATTGCTGGCGCAAACAGCAAACCAGCCCTGGTGGCGATTTTCTACCCAGTCGCCTCGGGTTGTTTCAAGCGTGAGTTGGGGCATTGCGCTTATCCTGACTCAAAACTCAAAACCCGCACTGGAGAACCCGCTGGCGGGTAAATCATCTTTTAGTGGGCCTGCGCGTAGGCTTTGCCGACGGGCTGACGGCCAATACTGACATAGTGATACCCTAAGGCCTGCATTTTGGCAGGCGCGTATAAATTACGCCCATCCACAATGGTACGGCAAGCGCTCTGGGCCTTTAGCCGCTGAAAGTCCACATAGGCAAACTCTGGCCAGTCGGTGGCGATGGCAATGACGTCGGCTCCGTCGGCGGCTTCATAGGGATTATCGCAATACTGGATGTCGGGCAATAACTCGTGGGTTTTCGGCATGGCGATGGGGTCGTAGGCGCGAATGGACGCGCCGCGATTCTGTAACCCTCGAATAATCTGAACGCTGGGCGCATCGCGCATATCGTCAGTGTCCGGGCGAAATGCGAGTCCCCAGACCGCGATGGTTTTTTTAGAAAGCCCATGAATCGCCCGCTCGATGCGCTCGACAAAATGGATGCGCTGATAGCGATTGATGACTTCCGTGGTCTTGAGCAAATCCAGATTGAGGTGATATTTGTCCGCAATATTCAGCAGCGACTGAATATCTTTCGGGAAGAAGATGCCGCCATAGCCAATGCCAGCATTCAGGTAATCGCCCATAATGCGCTTGTCCATGCCAAGCCCTTTGGCCACGAGCGTGACGTCGGCGCCGGTTTTTTCGCATACCGCCGCCATGCTGTTGATAAAAGAGATCTTCATCGCCAAAAAGGCGTTGGTTGCGTGCTTGATCAGTTCGGCGCTATTGATATCCGTAATGAGAATCGGCGCATTAAGCTGCGAATAAATCCCTACCAGCACCTCCTTGGCGCGTTGGGCCTCGGCCCCGATGACGACGCGATCCGGCTTGAAAAATCCATTAATGGCGTCGCCTTCCCGCATAAATTGCGGGACGGCGGCGATGTCAAAGTCGCACGCGCAATCGGCGGGCAATTCACTCTGAATCATCTGCCGCAGGGCTTCGCCTGTGCTGATCGGCAGGGCGCTTTTTTCTACAATCAGTTTGTAGCCGGTTGATTTTGCCATGGCGGCGGCAATCGCCTTCATTGCATTTTGAAGCGGGCGCATGTCTTGCTGCTCGCTGGCGCCGAAATGCGCGCCCACGCATAAGAAAATAACCTCCGCCTGTTGGACGGCGTCCTGGGTTTGGGTGGAGAAGCGCAGGCGTTTTTCGTTAAGATTGGTTTTCAGGAGCGCTTCCAGCCCGGTTTCGTAGAAATCGATTCGGCCTTCCTGCAGGCGCGTCATCAGCGACTCGTTGACATCCACGCAGTGGACGTCATGGCCCAGTTCCGCCATGCAGACGCCGGTGACCACCCCTACGTATCCGGTTCCGACAATGGCGATGCGCATTGCGCGACAGCTCCCTCTGTTGCTTTAACCCATTTAACACGACTGTAAAATCCTATCGTATCACGCGAATAGGCCCATGAGGGCCTTGTGGGCGATGAAGTCCCCCAAAAATGCGAGGGCTTTTCTGAGCAGAGCGCTCTCCTGCGTTGGGAGGATTTCCATCAAGCGGCGTCTTTAGTTTTTCCGACTCCGCCCGATAGCCTTTGTATAGAAGTTTAGACGGTTGGAAAAACGCTTCTCCCGCTGCCCGGGCGCTTTGCACGGAGCAGCGGGGCTATGGCCCTTCCCAAAAGGATTTGGGAGAGAACGGGTTAAGGAGAACGTCCCATGGCTCTTGTGATTAACACCAACGTGACATCGTTGATCGCCCATCGCCGTTTATCGATGAATGCGAGCAATGTCCAGAAGTCTTTAGAGCGTCTTGCTTCCGGGATGCGGATTAACCGTTCGTCTGATGATGCGGCGGGATTGACCATTTCCGAAACCCTGATCGGGCAGATTCGAGGCAATCAGAAAGCGCTGCAGAACGCTCAGGACGGCGTCAGTATTCTGCAAATTGCCGAAGGGTCGTTAGGGGTTATTAATAACAACCTGCAACGGATGCGAGAACTCGCGGTTCAGGCGGCCAACGATACCAACTCGCAAAGCCAGCGCGATTCCATTGCCCGCGAAGTGCGTACGCTTGCCGAAGATATCGAGCGCATCTCTCAAGCGACCGAGTTTAACGGCATTCACCTGCTAGATGGCTCCGCCCTTAACGCCCGCCTGCAAATCGGGCCCGGCACAACGCTGGCGACCAATACCATTGATATTTCTTCCGCGCTGCAAAACGCCGGTATTGATAGCAACTCCGTACCGCCGGGTATTGGCGTGATTAACTCTGCTGCCGCGCTTTTCGCATCGCTCAATGACATTTTTGACCCGGTGGCGGGAACCTCGCCCGATCTGTCGTCTGGCGCCAATGCTCGGACTTTCATTGGTAGTATCCAAAGCGCAATTGACTCGGTGACAAGCCGTATGTCAATTATCGGATCGCTGCAAAACCAATTACAGAGCGCCATAGATAACTTACAGATCGGTATTGAGAACTTCTCGGCTTCCAATTCGCGTATTCGCGATCTCGATATTGCGTCGGAAAGTTCTACGCTGGTTCAGAACCAGATTCTTCAGCAATCTGCCGTCAGCGTCCTGTCTCAGGCCAACAGCATTCCGCAATTGACGCTGCAATTGCTCCAGAAGTAGGTCTTTCCCTCTCCCTCTATGCGTCGTAAGTCCCCCAAGCAGGAGATATCCTCATGAGCGCCGTTAAACGCCGACTTCCCCAATTGTCTGAAGCCGCTATCTTTGGCTTTGAAAGAATCTCCGCCTCTACGCTGTCTGTCGCGCAAGAGAATTATCAAGCCTCGTTGCCGCCCATTCGCACCCTCAACGTGACCGGCGAAATCCTGAAGTTGATTCGCTCACATGCGCTGAAAGCGAGTATTCATTCGGCGCTGCAAGAGCCTTCTCCCCTTGCAAAACGGCGTATTGCGCCTTCAGGCGCGCTGGGCGCTCGGCGCTAAGGCCAGAAAGGGTATTCCCAGAAGGACGTTATTTGTCAGGCTTCTGGGGGTATCCTGCAGTTCTGTTGCTCCCGTTTCTCCTCGTTACTCGCGGATTCATGCCGAACGGTTTCCGGGGAACCTCCTCTTTTGCAGAACGTCCTTTCGTTCAAACTCTGTGGCTGACAATTGTGATCCGCCGGCGGATATCAACGACCGTCGGCTCTTGAGTATAATGCGCCATGAGCGGACTCTGTCTGGCAGGAAAGGCGCTGAGCTGAAAAAATGACACTACGCACGTCGCTAAATACTAGAGGCCTACCGCTTTTGAGCGTGATTGGGCTGATAATGCTGGGATCTGCCCTTTCCTTTTCGCCCGCCCGCGCTGAAACTGCCTTGTTTCCCGCTTCTCAGGAAGGGCAGTGGGGCTTTGTCGATGCGCGCGGTCGTTGGGTCATTGCGCCGCAGTATCAGGCGGCGGGAAAGTTCGTCAACGGCCTTGCCCGCGCGCAATCGCTCGGGAAATGGGGATACCTGACGCCTTCAGGGCGTTGGGCGGTCAAGCCCTGGTTTTATCAGGCTACAGATTTCTCTGAAGGCTTTGCGGCCGTCATGAACCCGCCCGCCGGGCGCTGGGGATTCATCGACGAGAAGGGTCGCTTCAAGCTGCCGCCCGCCTATGAGCAGGCGTTTCCGTTCAGCGACGGCGTGGCCAAAGTTTGCGAAGACGGGGCCTGGTTTTACGTCTCGCCGCTCGGCGCGCGCGTAATGATTTCTCCCGAAGGGACCGAGGACGCTTTCCATGAGGGGTTAATCGCGTTTCGCGATGACAAGTCGTTCTGGGGCTACCAGGATCACGAGGGCAAAACTGTGATTGCGCCTCAATTTCAGTGGGCAGGATCGTTCTCCGAGTCGTTGGCCGCTGTTCAGCGAGATAATCAATGGGGATACGTCGACAAGACGGGACAATTGCGTATTCTGCCGCGCTTCGAGTCGGCTCGGGCGTTTCGCGAAGGCCTGGCGAGCGTCCAGCTTAAAGATTTGTGGGGCGTGGTTTCGCCCAACGGTAAATGGGCGATTGAACCCGCGTTTGAACGCATCGGCGATTTCTCGGGCGGTTTGGCCGCCGCGCGCCAGAACAATCGCTGGGGATACATCGACCGTTCCGGTCGTTGGGTAATTTCGCCTCAGTATGCCATGGCGTGGAATTTCGAAAACGGACTGGCGCTCGCTCAAACCCAGCAAGGGGGCTTTGTCTACCTCAATGCCCGCGGAAAGACAGTCTGGCCTGTGGTAAATAACCCTCACCCAGCGCAGGGAGCCGCTTCTCGTGTCGAGCGCTGACGAAACCGCGCCAGAATCTCTGGAAACGCAAGAAGAGACCGCTTTTGAGACGCCGACTTGCGAGCGTCGCGCCGCCAACGCTGACCGCCGTACGCGCAATCGTCAAGGGAAATACGATCGGCGTCGTAATCGTTGCCGCGCCTGCCTTTCATTTGCTTGGGCGCCGGGTCAGCGCGTGGGCGATTGCCAGCGCCACGGCCGCACGTTTTCGCCGGACGCTTTTGCCTGCGTCTGGTTTGATCCGAAGCCCTAGCGCCCATCCGCTGCGCGACTTCTGTAAGCGTCTGCGTTGCTCCGCGTCCTTCGGTGTAAAATAGAGGAATCGACGTGCCAGCCGTCCGACTATTCTCCTCGAAGTACGCTCATTGAAGAACGAAAGATATCCGCGCGCCGCATGAAAAAAGCATCGTCTCCCCCGCCGGAGCCCTCCAGCCCAAAGCCCAAAAAGACAGTACACGACTACGTGAGTCTGATTGAGACCGTCGCGCGCGTAGAGTACAGTCGGCTTCCCAACCACCTGATCGACCTGAGCGAGTTGGTCAATATTGGCGCGATTGCCATCCATGTGCTGCTGACCTCGCACCCGGAGACAGAGTTTAACGTCACCTATCTTTCGACCGCCATTAAGTGGGCGGTGCGCAACGAGCTGCGGTACCGCTATAAATGGTATTCGCTCAAAACCGTTGCCATGGATAAGGACGAAGAGGGCGGCGTTGTCAGCGCCGAAGACGCTGACAACGCCGAAGCCGAAAGAACTCAGGCCCGCGAGGCGATCTACGAAACCATTCTCTCGGTCGATAGCCTGCTGGACGCCGAAAACCCCCACGAAATTCGCGATGAGTCTTACACCCCCGAAGAACGTACGGAACTCAAGGAGATGGCCCGCATCGTCCGCGAGGCGATCGCCAAGCTCCCTCCCCGCGAGCGGCAAATTATCGAAGCGCGTTTCTATCACAATATGAAGATGCGCGAAATCGGCGACAAGTTTAACATTTCGCCCTCGCGTATCTCGCGCATCGTGCAATCCGGCCTCGATAAAATCAAGCTGGAGCTGAAGCGCAAGGGCTACTCCCAGTAGCGCCATTTTGTAAGCCCCTCGGGCTTTAGGAGCGCTTGTCCCAGACGTCGTTTTGTCTCTGACAAGCGTCGCGGTTTTTCTTGACAGCGCCCCTGCATGGGTGCTACACATGCCTCTGGTATAAAGGCCGTGTTTCGTATACGGATTTTATATCAATATTGCGTCTTTTTGGCGTTCCTGAGGTCTTTCAGAGCCGCAGGGCAATCAATCCACTTTTTAGCCCGAGTGACAATCGTATTCAGGTCCGCGTTTAGCGATTTGCGACGCGGGCGTCAGCTTGGGTGCGGGTGGGACGCTTCATCACGAGTTTTCGTCTCAATGGACGTAAAATCTGGAGATTTTTATCGTGAAAGTTAAGCATCATACTACTGCGCTTCCCTTGCTTCTTGCTCTCACCCAGCCGATGGGAGCCGCTGCCCAAACAGCCCCCGGTCTTGCTCCCTCCCAAGATACATTTACTGCCCAGCGTTATGAGAACAAAAAGCCCAAGCCTAAACCAGAGACGGAAATAGAGGCTCCGAAACCGGGCGACCTAGTTTGTTATGCTAACAAGTTTGATACTTTGCTCAATGGCCTGCAATCGATAGGGAATGCGCCCAAAGTAGGGGCCGCGTTGTATAAAGTTTCGGAAACAGGTTATACGGTTCCTGGTATGAAACCTCGGACCAACCCGGACTTAAAAAAATCCCACCACCCATTTGATCCACAAGGCACACTCGTTGCGCTTGCTTCTGACCCAAATGTCTCGAAACTCAACACAAGTTCGCCTAATTACACTCTGAATAATGCCTTCGAAGGTACAGTACTTAATCTAACCCCTCTTTCCTCAGATGGTCTTATTAAGAATTGGGATAATATTACTCTTACCAATAAAGATATAGTCTTTACTGTGGACAAATCAAATCCTGAGAGAATGCCTAGCGGAGGGGCAACTGTACCGCCTCCCCCCCAATTTTTGGACGCGCTAGTGGGAGGTACTGTTCCAGCTTCCCCTATTACGAGCTTAACCTCGACTCCTACACAAGAATCAGGCTCAGGGGTAGTTGTTCACTGCCTCCAGAATTAAGGACTTATCTCTAAAATATGGGGACAGGCGTGAAGAAGACCATGCCTGTCCTTTAAAATGTGAAGAGTGTTAATAATTATAAATGCCATTGTAGTGTGGTTAAAGTTTATGGTCTCGCGGTCGATAGGGACTTGAGGCAGAAATTCTTGTGACGAGGCGAATCGAGTTGCATGGTAATTATAGGGATGCTGGGTTTAAAACCATCATCAGGACGGACACTTCCTGAATATGCACTTCTCGCAGGGCTTGTAGCATTAGCGGCTATTCCATCATTGGGGTTGCTAAGTGGATCTCTGCAAAGCTTATTAACCCGTGATCTTTCGAGTCAGGCGAGTCAATTGTTTTCCTTGCTCGATAGTAAATCGACGCCTTCTGCTGTTAGTTCTTCCATGAATGATCTGCAAACGCAGCAAGCTCAGAATGGACTTTCTCAAGCACTCTCTGATCTCCAAAAAAATGGCGGCAGCGCTTCCATGAAGTTAGATAGTTCCGGCAAGCTTCAAATCAATATTAACGGTATCCCCTTGGGAACTTCTGAGGACAGCACGGGCGCTCAGGGTGGGGGTGTTTTAATGAGCTATGTTATGGCAGATCAAATACAAGCCTTAGCTGAAGAAGTCGTCGCGACTGATCCCTCCTTAGCCTCCAGGTTAACCTATCTGGCTTCTTTAGGTCGAGGGTTGGCGCAAATGGAGGGAAACGTCAACAAAGCCATTGAGTCCAACGATAAAGCCGTTTTAACAATTGGACAAGTAACAAATACGGATATTTATCCCTTCCCCGTTCTCCCTGTTAACCCTCTAACTGGGGCTCCTCCAAATGCGGGGCAGATTACCCTTAGTTCAAAGCAATTACCATTAGTATATTTTCAAATGCATCAAGCCATGATAGACGCTTCCAATTCACTTTTGGGTAGCATTCCTGCAGATAGCACGATCCATCAAAGATTAGGTTTGTATACATCGGCAATCGATAGTGTCGGAAATCTGAATTATACGACTGCCCCCAATATTTTTTACAATGCCCAAAACGTTAACGTTCCCTTGGCGACAACAAATCCAAATTATAGTCCTAGCAGTGCTTTCTCTAGCTATTATAAAGATTCAGTATTTCCGAACATTACCCCCGCGAGAAGTGTTGGCTCCTACACTGTCGACACCTCCGGGATTACCATTGATATTGCGCCCAAGTTTACGCAGGTGACGTCGGATAAAATCGCTGCCGCGCAGCAGGCCGCCGCCGCAGGCGTCAGCCCCACGGCGACGACGAGCGCCGTGCCCGCTACGTCTACCCCTGCCGCGCCTACGACGAGCCTTCAGGACGGCGCGCTGCCCAATTAGGGCGTTACAGATTGTGACAATTACGACGCCGTTGCTGAAGTTCTGAGCCGCTGGGTCGATAAAGCCCCTAGTCGTCATGTCAAGGCAAGAAGGATTGTTCAGTATGCTGCGTCGCGTGGATGGCCGGTCTCTGCCCGAATACGCCCTGATTCTGGCGCTGGTCGGTCTGGCGGCGATTCCGGCGACCGCTGTGTTAAGCGGCTCGATGGGGGACTTATTCCATTACAGCGATGTTAGTAAAGCCAATGCGCTCTTCTCGCTGCTGGACGCCCGCCCGCAAGGTGCCGCGCCCGCCGGGGTTCCGATGATGACGCAATCCTCCGTTTTAAAGAGCGCGGCGTCTTCTGTGAGCGCTCCCAGCGCCGGGTCAGTTTCTCTCGCCACCGACGCCTCCGGGCGGATTGTGGTGAAACTGCAAGGCTTGTCGAGCGCTGACACGCAGGACTCTACCGGCGCGCAAGGGGGAGATGTTGTGTTAACGCGCCTCATGGCGGATCAAATCCTGAATTTAGCCGATGAACTTGACGCCCAAGGCGGCGATAGCGCAATTTCGGCGCGATTGCGCCAAGTCGCGACCAATGCGCACAATCTGGGTCTGACTCAAGGCGCTATCAATACCGCGCGCGTCAATGACGACAGGCAGGCGCTTACCCTGAATTTTGCGGGTTCCGAAGCGTCTAAAATTCCCTTACTTGCTGATCCGATTACCGGCGTAAAGCCTTCTCCAGGTGGGTCCCTGCCCCTTGTTTTCTACAATTTACAAGATGCAACGAATGCCTCTTATAATTCCCTGGCGAGTGACATTGACAAGAGCGCCGACCCAAAAGTAAAGGCGCTGAAATCCCGATTACAGAACTACGTCGGCGCAGTGGACACTGTCGCAACCCGAAACTATCAGCAGCAGAGCATTTTCTATGTCGCGAGTGGGGAAGATAATACCCTCTCCCCCAAGGCCATTAAGTATAAAGGCGCTACTATTCCCACCGCTATTAACACCTCAGGCGTCACGATTGATCTGGCGCCTCGTTTTACGCACGCGACCGCCGATCGCATCGCGACCAGTGATCGCGAAACAGGGACCACCCCGCCGACGGTAGTCGATGGCGTCTATCAGGACGGGGCGTTGCCCAATAACTAACGGCGCCTCTCCTTCTATGGGAAATCCAGCGGATGACGGGCGGCGGAATCCCTAAAGTGATATACAATAGAAGCTGGATGACCTGTCCCGCCTCCGCTCGCGCAACAGGTCGTCGCGCGTCGTCAGAACAGGAGCAGCAAAGCGTCCATGGCAAAAATTGTCGCTGTTGATGATGATCCGGCTATTCTGGAACTCGTGCGCATTAACCTGGAACTTCAGGGGCACGACGTCAAGACCGCGCCCGAAGGCATCGAAGGCTTTGCGCTGGTTCAACAGGAACAGCCCCATCTCGTGATTCTCGATGTCATGATGCCCGGCGTCGACGGCTATACCGTCTGCCAGCGCATTCGCAAGAATCCCGCCACCGAGGCCACCCCCGTCCTGATGCTGACCGCCCTGGGCGTGTTGGACGACAAGGTAAAAGGCTTTGACGTCGGCGCAGACGACTATCTCGTCAAGCCCTTTGAGATTCCTGAGCTGCTGGTGCGCGTGCGCGCCCTCTTGCGTCGCTCTGGCGAAACGCCGCAAGCCGCCGGCGCGCTGCCTGAGATCCTGTCGATTGGCGATCTCACGCTCGTGCCTGAAAATCTGGAGATTAAAATCGGCGCAACGCTCGTCAAACTCACCCCAACGGAGTTTGAGATCCTGAATTGCCTGGTGCAGAATCACGGGCAAACCATCTCGCTCGGCAAGCTGCTGCAAGACGTCTGGGGGTATAGCCCGGATGATGACGTAGAGACCATCCGCGTCCACGTTCGTCACTTGCGCTCGAAGCTGGAAAAGGCTTCCGCCGATAAAGACTATATTGAGACCATTTATGGGGGCGGTTATCGACTCTTCCCCAACGGCCTGCCCTCTAAAAAGAAGAAAAAATAGGGCTTTCTTCAGGATGATTCCCTGATCTCTCAGCAGCGCGTATTGCGTTGGTGCGGGGCTAAATCTTGCGCGAGATGGCGGCTTTTATGAGGGCGATTCCTGCTGAGGCAGAATGCCTTCAAACGGGCCTGAGCGTGTGTTGAAATAATGGGCCTGAATGCCAAAAGCCCTCCCCACGGGTGGGAAGGGCTTTTGATTCAAGAACCTGAAACTAGTCAGCTTTATGCTCGTCGCCATGTTCTTTCGCCGGTTCCGCAACGGGCTCGGCAGCCGGAGGCGTGACGACCGGGGCGGTCACGTTCACTTCGGGCGCGGCAGGAGGCGTCACGGAGGGGGTGGTGACATTGATTTCGGTGGTGTTGGAAGCAGGACCGTCAACGGCATCCGGCTCAGGGTTGTTGTTGACTGTCTTGCTGCAACCGGTCAGCGACACGCTGGCGGCGACAGCCAAGAGGAGGGCGAGAATCGAAAGGGATTTGAATTTCATTGAGGAACTCTCCTTCCCGTATAATCCGGGCTAATCTGAACGGAACTGTACGGTTTCGCTTGCAGGGCTACTCACTGTCCGATGAATGACTCTGCAAGAGACGCCATTACGCTTGCTGATGATCGCCGCCTCTCAAGACACGGCGATTTACATTGGCTGTATTAAACCCCATGGGCCGTAAGCGGTCAAGCATTGACAGCCGCTTCTGTGAGCATCGCCGCAATCTTAATAACCCGCTCGCAATTCCTTTATATAGTTTTTGCACCTTTCGCCTGCTTGCCCCATTCGCCGCGGGCCCTCAAACTGAAGTCATGACGTCCGCCGCGCGCCCTATCATGCAAACTTATAGGATCGTGAAACAGAAAGGCGTTCCAGTATGACCGTTGACTATTGCGTCGTTCTCTCGACCTGCCCGGACGAGCCTCAGGCCCTTTCGATTGCCCGCGCCGTCGTCGAACAAGGCCTGGCCGCCTGCGTTAACCTCTCTCGCGGCGCGCTGTCGGTTTACCGCTGGCAGGGAGAGATTCACCAGACGCCTGAATGTGCGCTGGTCATCAAAACCATTGCCACTCATATCCCCGCCCTGGAAGCCTTGATTCGCTCTCTGCACAGCTATCAGACGCCCGAATTCCTCGTGTTGCCCGTCAGCGGAGGCAGCGAGGACTATCTCCAGTGGCTGGTGGATTCCTGCGCAATCGCCCCCCGAATTGAGGATAATCCCGTATAATTGAGGGACGGTTCGCGCCTTGCGTGAAACCGCCCGTATTACTAGAGAGATTAGGGGCCGGGATTGTGCAGTCAGTGATTGAGATGCTGGACGCCAAGATGGGGTTATTCAACCTCGGCGGTAAAAAAACCACCAACGACCTAGGGATAGATCTGGGAACCGTCAACACGCTTATCTGCACCGCCAGCAAAGGCGTTGTGCTCCGCGAGCCTTCTGTGGTCGCCATCGATACCAGCTACGCCCCGCCGCGCGTTCTGGAAGTCGGCATCGCGGCTCGCGACATGATTGGTCGCACGCCCAGCCATATTGTCGCCACGCGTCCCTTGCGCGATGGCGTGATCGCCGAGTTCGAGTGGGCGGAAGTGCTGTTGCGCAAGTTTATCGAAAAAGTAATGGGCGAAAAGGGCTTGGTGCGGGGCCGCCCCGGTCGCGTGGTGGTCGGGTTGCCCAGCGGCGTCACCGAAGTGGAACGTCGCGCTGTGGGTGATGCCGCCTATAACGCGGGCGCGCGTATCGTCAATCTTGTCGCCGAGCCGATGGCTGCCGCAATTGGCGCGGGTATGCCGGTTGAAAAGCCTACGGGCTGTATGATTATCGATATCGGCGGCGGTACGACCGAAATCGCTGTGTTGAGTCTCAACGGGCTGGTCGTTTCCAAAAGCCTGCGCATTGCGGGCGATGAGCTTAACGAAAACATTCAGCATCACTTAAAAGATGCGCATGATCTGTCTATCGGCGATCGCTCGGCTGAAGAAATCAAGATGCGTCTGGGTTCTGCCTGGCAAATGGCCGAAGACGAGGAAATGGAAGTCCGTGGCTTGAATCTCAAAACCGGCTTGCCTCACACTGTGCGCATTCATTCGACGGAAATTCGCCAGTGCCTGCGCCCTACGCTGATGCAACTGGTTGAAGGCGTCAAGGGAACTCTTGAAATCACCCCGCCGGAACTGGCCGCCGACATTGTGGACCGCGGTATTGTGCTGGCAGGCGGCGGCGCGCTGTTGAATGGCATGGATGAGCTGGTCTCGCGCGAAGTGGACGTCCCGGTGCATATCGCCAACGACCCGCTGTCGTGCGTCGTGGTTGGAACCGAACGGCTGTTGAATGACCCTCTCTACCGATCCGTCCTCAACGTTACCGAGTACGACCCTCGCGCCTACAGCTAACGTCGCTGTCGTTCTCGTTGAACCGCGTATCCCGCAAAACACGGGAAATATCGCGCGTTTATGCGTCTGCGCGGGGCTTGAGTTGATTCTTGTCGGGGATCTGGGATTTCGACTTTCGGATAAATACTTGGCGCGCGCCGGAATGGACTATATGGCGCGCCTGGAGATTCGACACGTCAACGATTTTAACGATGTGCTTCAGGAAAAACCCGACTGGCAGGCGTTTTATTTGAGCTCAAAGGCTCAGCGCCCTTACACTCAGGCGGCGTTTCAGCCGAAGTCCCTGCTGGTGTTCGGCTCAGAGGACAAGGGCTTGCCGTCTCATTGGCTGGCCGACCGCAGCGAGCAGACGTTCCGCATCCCTATGACGCCGGGCGAGCGTAGCTTGAACCTCTCCACGTCTGTTGGCATTGTCGCCTATGAAGCCTTGCGTCAGATGTACGGCTTTTAGGACGCGCCTGCCTCGTCCGCCAGGGCGCTTTGCACGGCTTGCTTGACCCGGGCGGGATCCAGCGTCAGACGGCAGGCGTTATGACTGCAGATTTTGGCATAGCAGGGGCGACAGGGGAGCGCTTCATACACGGGAAAAAACCGGCTGTGCGGCGAATAAACGCCCCACTGGCGTTCATTGGTGGGGCCGAATACGCCCACAATTCGCGGCGTCTGAGCGGCCGCCGCGAGATGAAGCGGACCGGAATCAACCGATAGCAGGATATGAGCGCGCCGCAGCAGGGCGATGCTTTGCCCCAGCGTCGTTTGTCCCGCCAGGTTGAGCCAGCGGGCAGGGGCCGGGCATTCCTCCAGTCGCGCGGCGATGGCGTCATAAAAGGCCCGATCGCTGGTCGTTCCGGTGCAAACGACTGTCATTCCGGCTTTTAAGAGCGCCTCGATCGCGGGCAGAAACGTTTCGGCGGGGAACGCTTTGCCGTGAGAGGCGCTACTTGCGTGAAATGCGGCGAGTTTATCCCCTTGTTGGAACGCTTCCTCAAGGCCATGCTCGGTCAAAATCGAGGCCATGGACTCGTGATCGTCTTCGGATTCCCATAACGCCAGCGTCGTATCGCGCGCCTGAACGCCGCAGGCGCGCAGCAGGCCCAGATGATGCTCTGCTTGCGGGGTCTGCGTGCGCAACGACGGGTAAGGCGCCGCGCGATCCAGCAGGCATCCCCATCGGCGATACCCGATCGGCTGAGGAAATCGCTGTTTGTCGTATCCCACTAGTGTTTTGACGCTTGCTAATCGCGCTAATAACGCCATCGAGACGGATTTCCTCAGCAGAAAGACTGTGTCAAACCCTTTTAGTGCGTAGACACATGCTAAGACGCCTTTAGGCTCTGGAAAAACGGCGTCCAGATAGGGACAATTCGCTAGCAGGGGCGCCGTGAGACGCGACGCCATCGTCTCAATGCGCGCATCAGGAAACGCCTGCCGCAGGGCGCGTATCAGCGGAACGCTCAGGACGGTGTCGCCAATAAATCTCAGCGGAATCACCAACACGCGCCGAGGCGGCGGGATTGCTCTTGGAGAGGCCGCTTTCATGGCGTTATCCCGTCAGGGCGGATGCGTCGAGACGGACCGACTCATACACGTCGGCGTCTATCTGTGGACAAAACTGCTGATAGGCGGCAAGCGTCAGGGTTTCAAAGCGCTCGCCGGTCTCCGCGCAATGCCGCACGATCCGCCCGGTGATGGCGTAGGCGTCGCGAAACGGCAGGCCCTTGCGCGTCAGGTAATCGGCCAGGGCTGTGGCCATCACAAAGCCGTCGGCGAGAGCCTCGCGCATCCGCTCGACGCGAGGGGTCATTGTCTCAATCATGCCGCGCACGGCGGCCAGACTCAGAAATGCGGTATCGAGGGCGTCGAAAATCGCTTCCTTGTCTTCCTGCATATCCTTGTTATAGGCCAGCGGCAGAGCCTTCATAACGGTCAGCAGCGTCATTAAAGCGCCATAGACGCGACCCGTTTTGCCGCGCACCAATTCGGCGGCGTCCGGGTTCTTCTTCTGCGGCATCATGCTGGAGCCGGTGGCGTAGGCGTCGGCCATCGCGATAAAGCCGAACTCCTGACTGCTCCACAACACCAGTTCTTCGCACAGCCGACTCAGATGCATCATAAGGATGCTGAGGGCGGCGGCCAGCTCGATCACAAAATCGCGATCCGATACGGCGTCCAACGTGTTGTCGATCACGCCGTCAAAGCCCAGTTCCTGAGCGACGAAGGCCCGATCCAGCGGAAACGATGAACCCGCCAGCGCTCCCGCTCCTAACGGCGAGACGTTCAGGCGCTTGCGGCAGTCGGCCAGACGGCCGCAGTCGCGCGCCAACATGGCGTGATAGGCCATCAAATGCCGCGCCAGCGTCACCGGTTGGGCGCGTTGCAAGTGCGTGTAACCGGGCATTGCGCTCTGGCGATGCGCCTCGGCCTGAGCTTCCAACGCCGATTGTAGCGCCTGCGCTTGGACAGAAAGCGCGTCAATCGCGTTTCGCAGATGCAGCCGTAGATCCAGCGCAACTTGATCATTACGACTGCGCCCCGTGTGTAGCTTCTTGCCGAGGTCGCCCAAACGGCGCGTCAATTCCTGCTCCATAAACGTGTGAATATCCTCGGCGCGCGGATCAATCGTCAGTCGACCGGCGTCGATGTCGCGCTCAATGGCCAGAAGCCCGTCTGTGAGGGCCAGCGCTTCTGCTTCTGTCAGAATTCGCTGACGCCCCAACATGCGGGCATGCGCCACGCTGCCGCGGATGTCCTCGCGCCAGAGCCGTTGATCGAAGCCGATTGAGTTGTTGAGGGCTTCCAACTGCGGCGTGCCTTCGCCGCTTTGCCGTCCTTGCCAGAGTTTCACGGCCTCACTGCGCCTCGTGCGAGAGGCTGGCGGCTTTGGCGAGCATCTGGGCGCGGACTTTAAGGGGCAGGCCGCTGAGGGTGATAAAGCCCTCGGCGTCGCTGTGACGGTACAACTCGCCGGTTGCAAAACTGGCCAGCTCGGCATCGTACAGCGAGTAAGGCGACGAAACGCCCGCCGGAATAATATTCCCTTTGTACAGCATGACTTTAACCCGTCCGCTGACGGTGCGTTGCGTTGCGTCTACAAAGGCGTCCAGCGATTCGCGCAGCGGCGTAAACCACTCGCCGCTATACACCAGATCGGCGTACTGGATAGACAGCGTGCGTTTGAGGCTCAGCGTCTTGCGGTCCAGGCAAAGGCGTTCCAGCATATCGTGAGCCGCATGGAGAATTGCGCCGCCTGGATTCTCGTAAACGCCGCGCGCCTTCAGGCCGACCACGCGATTTTCCACCATATCCGTAATCCCGACGCCGTGTGCGCCGCCGATTCGGTTGAGTTCGGCCATCAGCGCGGTGGGTGAAAGCGCTTCTCCATTCAGGGCTGTTGGGACCCCTTTGTCAAAGGTCAGGGCCAGCGTCACGGATTCTTCAGGGGCGCGCATCGGGCTGACCCCAATCTGAAGCAGTTGGTCGTAATGAGGCATGGCGTCCGGATTTTCCAGATCCAGTCCTTCATGACTCAGGTGAAACAAATTCCGGTCGCGGCTGTAACTGTCGGATTTTTTCATGGGCGCCGCGATGCCGCGCGCTTCGAGATAATCCAGCGCATCCTCGCGCGAGCGGATGTCCCACAGACGCCATGGCGCGATGATTTTTAACTCCGGGGCCAACGCCTTGATGGACAGTTCGAAGCGTACCTGATCGTTGCCTTTGCCGGTGGCGCCGTGGCAAATGGTATCGGCTTGCTCCTGCTGGGCAATCTCCACCAGTTTTTTAGAGATGAGGGGCCTTGCCATGGCCGTTCCGAGCAGGTATTCGCCTTCGTAAACGGCGCCCGCGCGCAGGCACGGATAAATGTAATCAGTAATGAACTCTTCGCGCGCTTCCTGTAAGTAAAATTTCGCCGCGCCGGATTGCAGGGCGCGTTCTTCCAGCCCGTCCAGCTCGCCGTCCATCCCCACATCAACGCAGACGGCGATAACAGGGCAATCATAATGCTCGCGCAGCCACGGAATAATTACCGTCGTGTCCAGTCCGCCAGAATAGGCCAGTACGACTTTTTGCGGGGCGTCTGCGGGCGAAGGCGAAGTCATGGGGCGATCTCCTGTTATTTAAAGGGCGAAGGGGGCTGCCAATCGGGCGGGAGCGATATCACGCTAGGGCGTCACCATCGTGCCCAGTCCTTGATCCGTGAAAATCTCTAACAGAATGGCGTGCGTAATGCGGCCATCCAGAATATGCACCGAGCCGACGCCCTGGGTGACGGCTTCGACGCAACTGTTGACCTTGGGAATCATGCCGCCGTGAATCACCCCGCTGTCAATAAATTCGGGGGCCTGTTCGGCGCGCAGACGCGAGATGCGCGAGCCCGCGTCAGCCAAGTCGCGCAGGACGCCACACACATCGGTCAGAAAAATCAGTTTTTCCGCCTGCAAGGCCACGGCCAGCGCCACGGCAACAGCGTCGCCATTGAGGTTATAGGCCTGACCATCCGTATCAATGCCAATCGGCGAAATCACCGGGATGAAGTCATGCCCCATCAGCGTTCTGGCCAGCGCCACGTCAACGGCGGTGACTTCGCCTTCAAAGCCCATGTCGACGCCTTCGATATGGCGCTTTTTGACGGTGATCATCGCTCCGTCCTGCCCCGAAAGGCCGACGGCGCGCATGCCCTGCTGATGCAGAGCGGCGACCAGCGATTTGTTGATCTTGCCGGACAAGACCATTTCCGCCACGGCGAGGGTTTCGGCGTCCGTGACCCGGTATCCCTGGACAAACGTACTTTCTTTCTGGAGCTGGGTCAGGAGCGACGTCATGGCAGGGCCCCCGCCATGGACCAGTACCGGCTCAATGCCGACCAGCTTGAGCATGGCGATGTCCTGAATCACCGTTTGCTGGATGGCGGCGTCTTCCAGCAGGCTACCGCCGAACTTGACGACGACGGTTTTGCCGGAAAAGCGGCGAATATACGGCAACGCTTCGATGAGCGCCTGAACGCGTTCGGGGTTTGCAGCAGCGGATGGGGGGCATGTCATGGGTCGAGGCGTCTCGATGGGTTGGGGCCTGAAAATTCGTAAGGTTCGTAAGGACTGATACGCAAAACCCCCTGGCCTACGGAGTCTTGTCGAAGAGAGGCGAGGGGGCGGCTGTCGGAAAATTCGCTTGCGGCGGCGTTAAGCCTTGCCCTCGCCGAAAATACGGCGACGACGTCGAAAAGAGGCGACATGAAACGGGCGCGACACGCAAGAAACTCCTGCAAGTAAAGCGGGGTATTGGCAAAAACCCCTCCGCTTACTCTACGCAAATCGCTTCCATTTGTCACGCGATTTCCTGTAGAGGCGAGCGATTCAGGGCTTCGCCCCAGAACTTCTGCCGGGCGTTGGCTTGATGGATACGGCGGTTTGCGCGTGCTCTCAGTATAATCAAAAGGTCGGCTACGCGCCCCGCGTCTGTTGAGGCGCGCGCCGGCAGCCCCGATGCCTGCGCAGATTGACTGGAGGGCCTGAGTCCTGGCCGATGAGGACAAGCAGTTTGAGGCCACCCCGCAAAAGCTGAAAAAAGCTCGCGACGAAGGTCAGGTCTTTAAAAGCAAAGACATGTCCACAGCGGTGTTTCTGGTGGCGATGTTTTTGCTGCTGTTTGTGATGGCCCCTATCATCTGGCGCGAAATCGCGGGCATGTTCGTACTGGTGTTCGATCAGATTCCCAACGCGTCTATCGAGAAAACCGGCTGGCAGTATCTGTCGGTCATTTCGATCAAGGCCCTGCTGGTGCTGGTGGGGCCCTTTCTGCTGGTGGGCGTGATTGTCGCCGTTTTTATGGATTTTATGCAGGTAGGCCCGCTGGTGGCCACCAAGGCGATTATGCCGAAGTTCGACAAACTCAATCCCATTAAGGGCTTCAAGAACATCTTCTCGATGCGGACGCTGGTGGAACTCGTCAAAAACATCCTCAAAATTACGATTCTGGGCGTCGTGGGCTGGATGGTCTTCAAAGAAAAGCTCAACGAGTTGCTGACAGCGGGCGCGACCGAAAATATCTTTTCGCTGCTTGGAATTTTAGGCAGCTTGCTGATGAAATTCGTCATTCTGGCCGGAATCGCGTTTTTTGCGATTGGCGGCGCGGATTTTCTTTTCCAGCGCTGGAAGTTCATGAAAGACCAGAAGATGTCTTTTAAAGAACTGAAAGACGAATTCAAGAACACCGAAGGCGATCCGATGATCAAACACGCCATTCGCCAGCGCCGGATGCAAATGATGCAGCAAAGTATGCTGGAAGCCGTTCCCACCGCCGACGCCGTTGTTACCAATCCCATCCATGTAGCGGTGGCGATTCGCTATAATGCTGATACAATGGAAGCGCCGCAGGTTGTGGCAAAAGGAACGGAACTCTTCGCCGAACGGATCAAGGAGATTGCAAAGGCCAACGGCGTCCCTGTCATCGAAAACGCGACTGTGGCCCGCGCCCTGTACCGCGTGGCGGACGTTGATCAGGAAGTGCCTCCCGATATTTATCAGGCCGTCGCTGAGATTCTCCTGTACGCCTGGCGCATCACCGGCAAGGAAATTCCCGCCGCTTCCCCCGAGGATGGCCGAGCCTGACCCCTTTCTGGATAGTGTGAAGCAGATTTTAGACGCACATGATGGAACCCGCCTTTGTGAATCCGCCGCCCCGCAAAAAAAGCGCTCGCGCCACGATTAATCAGTATATTCCGCTTGTAGAGAGGGTCGCCAAGGTAGAGTACCGGCGTATTCCCTCTCATATGGTGGATTATGAGGAACTGGTCAATATCGGCGCCATTGCCATTCAGGCGTTGATGCGCGGTAAAAGCGTCGAGGACGCCGACAAACTCAACACCTCTTATTTGGCGACCGCCATTCGCTGGGCCATTCGCAATGAGTTGCGCACGCGTTACAAGTGGTACACGCTCAAGCATACCCAGACCGTCGACGAAGAAGGCGCGGGCAAGCCCGGCTCTGCCTCAGCCAGCGGCGCGGCTTCCGAAGATGAAGAGGGATTCAGCGCAGGGCCTGAGCAGGTGCGCGAGGCCATCTACGAGACGATTCTCTCCATTGAGGGCATCTCAGAAGGCGCTGATGGGGAATCCAGTTACGACTTCATCAAGGACGACGCCGCCACGCCGGAAGAACGTCTTGAAATCACCGAGTTGGGCCGCGCCATTAAAAAGGCCATCGAAGCGCTGCCGCCCAAAGAGCGCACCATCATGGAATACCGCTTTTATCGCAATATGCAGGTTAAGGATATTGCCACGATGGTCGGCTTGTCGAGTTCGCGTATCACGCGCATTGTGCAGGCCTCGCTCAATCTGGTGCGCGATTATCTCAAGGATAACGAGCACATCGACTGACGCCGGCTTATTTGCGCGAGACGTAGTCCTGAATACAAGCCAGAAACGATGGGCACAGGTCGTGCAGCTTGCTTTTGCCCACGCCTTTGACGCCCCAAAAATCCGCCAGACTCCTGGGCTGGCGCGCCGCCATCTCGCGCAGCGTCACATCGCTGAAAATCACATAGGGCGGGACGTTTCGTTTGGCCGCCAGTTCGCGCCGCAAGACGCGCAGCGCTTCAAACAACCCATCGTCGCCCTGCGCCGGTCTGGACGTGGATTTTTCGCCGCGTCGTTTAGATGCGCGCTGTTCTTTGGGCGGCGGCTGCGTCAGCCAGACGTCTTTGCTTTCGCCCTTGAGCAGGAGCGCGCCGGAGGCCGTCAGTTGAACAACGCCGTAAACCGGCTCTTTATACAGAAACCCCTGATCGGTCAGTTGATCAATCCAGACCCCGATCTGATTGGCCGCATACGCCTGAAGCAGGCCATACACGCTTAAACGATCATGCCCTTGAAGGCGGATTTTTTCGGTGTTGGCCCCCTTGAGCGTTTGCGCGACATGATACGCCCCAAATCGCTGCTGAAGGCGCGCGACTGCCGATAAAATCTGTCGACTGACGGTAACGGCGTCGGCCATGGATTGGTATTCGCCCAGGCACACGTCGCAATGACCGCAATTCTCTTTCAGAAACGGCTGGCCGAAGTATTCTACCAGCGACTTGTGTCGACACTTCAGGCCCTGGCAATAGCGCGCCATCTCCGAAAGCTTGGCCAGCGCATGATGATCAGACTCGCTTTGAGGCTCGCCCAGCATCTGCCGCCAACGCGCTGCGTCAGAGGCGCCAAACAGCAGCGCGCATTCCGCCGGGAGACGGTCGCGTCCGGCGCGTCCGGCCTCTTGCTGGTAATGTTCAATGGACTTGGGCATGCCGGTATGAATCACAAAGCGGATGTTCGGGCGATCGATCCCCATCCCGAAGGCGACGGTTGCCACCATAATGTCGGTTTTTTCGGACAGAAAACTATCCTGATGACGCGCGCGCGCCTCATCGGTCAGGCCCGCATGATACGCCAGCGCCCGAAACCCCTGTTGCTTGAGGCGCTGCGCCCAGTCGTCCACTTCGCGGCGGCTGATGCAATATAAAATGCCCGCTTCCCCGCGATGTCGCTCCAGAATCTCCGCTACTTGACGCGACGGCTGATCGCGATGACGCACGCGGTAAAACAAATTGGCGCGCTCGAAATCGCCCACCAGCAGACGCGGTGAGCGCAGGCCCAGCGACTCCATGATATCCTCGCGGACGGCCTGCGTCGCTGTGGCCGTGAAGGCATGGACCGGCGCAAGGCTAAAACGCTCGCGCAGGGCTCCCAATGCGCGATACGCAGGACGGAAATCGTGGCCCCACTGACTGACGCAGTGCGCCTCGTCGACGACGATATAGGCGATTTCACGCTGGGCCAGCGCGCCTAATAGAGAATCCAGCCCCAGCCGCTCGGGCGCGACATAGAGCAGCTTCAAATGCCCGGCATACAGTTCTGAGAAAACCGACCGCCGCTCGTCATCGCCCAGGCCGCTGTGAAGACATGCTGCGGGAATCCCCAGGGAGCAGAGCGCGTCGACCTGATCTTTCATCAGCGATACCAGCGGTGAAATTACCAGCGCCATGCCGCGCATCATGAGAATGGGCAGTTGATAACACAATGACTTGCCGCCGCCTGTGGGCAAAATCACCAGCGAATCCGCGCCATCCAGAATGGCCGCGATGGCTTCTTCCTGAAACGGCAAAAAGGCGTCGTATCCCCAGTGCGTTTGCAGCAAGGTCAGCGCTTCATCGCGCTGGGCGCCTTCCCAGAGGGCTGTATTCACGGGTGGCGCGGTCTTCATGCGTGAATTGCCGCCATGATCTGCGAGGTTTGAAGCGCCGCTGCGATGTCCAGGGCGGTGATGCCGTTGGCGCTGTGCGTGGCGTAGCGCACGGTCAGCGCCCCCCAGACAAGCGTCAGTTCGGGATGATGATCGCTCGCTTCGGCCTGCGCGCCAATCTGCGCGACAGCCGAAAGCCCGCAAGCGTACGAATCCAGAGAGAACCGCGCGATGAGGGCATTGCCTTTCGCGCCGCTATCTTTCGCGGCCAGTTGCCAGGGTGCGGGTAAACGCGCCGTTTCAAGGGCGAACGTTTTATCATCGAGTAAAAAAGCGGCTGGCATAACGATTTCCCCATTTCTTAGGCTGCTAAGCGCTTTCTAAACCTTCACTTGCCGACGCAAAAGCGCGAAAACGTTTCGGTGATTACGGCTTCTGTTGTATCGCGCCCCAACAGGGCGTCAAGTTCCCGTAAGGCGCTGGTAATGGGTACAGTGGCCAGATCGAGGGGCAGGTCTTCACGAGAAACCGTCTCCAGCGCCTCGCTGACGGCTTCGAGATAATGCCCCAGACGCGAGAGTTGCCGATCATTGAGCGCCAGGGCGTCTTGCTGGGCTTCGCCACAAAGCGCGTTTGCCTGGCGTCCCAGCCACTCGACAATATCTGAGAGTCCGCGCCCGCTCTGAGAAGAGACAGGCAGCGAATCGTCGGGCAATGCCTGCAACGCGCGCGCGTCAAGGCGGTCGCATTGGCTGGCGATGCGTAATACCGGAGCGCCTGCCGCTTCCAGACGTTGCAAAATCGCCGCATCTTCCGGGCTGAGGCCTTGTGTGGCGTCATAGAGATATAAGGCGGCCTGTGCGTCATCGGCAGCCTGCCAGCTTCGCGCAATGCCAATGGTTTCCACAGGGTCGTCGCTGTCGCGGATGCCTGCGGTGTCAATCAACGTGACGGTGACGCCCTCAATTGCCATCTCTTCGCGCAAGGCGTCGCGCGTGGCGCCGGGCGTTGCCGTGACAATGGCGCGTTCGCGGGCCAGCAAGGCGTTAAACAGCGACGACTTCCCCGCATTGGGCTTCCCGAGAATCGCCGCAGAAAACCCCTCGCGAATCAGGCGCGCGCGATCGGCGCCGGCGGCCAGCGCTCTGGCTTGCGACTGTAGAGCGCCCAAGGCGTTGGCTAGCTCTCGGCGATCAGGCTCTGGCGCTTCGTCAGGAAAATCCGCGCAGGCGGTCAGCTCGGCCTGGATGCGAATCAGCGGGGCGCTGAGCGCTTCAATCGCCTGGGCGAGCGCGCGGGTTTTAAGATTATGGCAGGCCGCGCCCAGCATGCGATCGCCGCGCGCCGTTATTAAATCCAGAATGGATTCGGCCTGACTGAGATCCATCCGTCCGTTGAGAAACGCCCGTTTAGAGAATTCCCCGCGTTGCGCGGCCCGCGCGCCTGCCCTCAGGCAGCAGTCCAACAGTTTGGCGGCGAGATAGTCGCCCCCATGGCAGTGGATTTCCGCGATATCTTCTCCTGTAGCGCTTTTGGGGGCCGAAAATAGCAGGATTAATACCTCGTCCAGCGGCGGCGCATCTGGCCGAGCCGGATCGATAGCCCAGCCTACGTAAGCGCGTCCCGCTCTGGGCGTGCGCGGCTTGATGAGGGCGACGCGTCGCGCGATGCCCCAGGCCTGCGGTCCGCTAAGGCGAATAATGGCGATCGCGCCCTGACCGCGCGGCGTGGCGATCGCGGCAATGGTGTCCTGCTCAACAGAAAGACTCATGCGCCGATGATAGCAAGTTCCAGACGTCAGAGCTAATCCACAAACAAATGGTGTATACTCTATATGAGTTACATCTTATGTTGGGTATTTTTTGCAGAGAGGCCGTTCGCGGTGAAAATTAAGATCAAGGAAGTCGCCAAAACGAAAAAAGACTGGAGCCTGTACCGACTGGCGAAAGAGCTTTCTCTCCCCCAGCAGACGGTGTACTCGTGGGCCAGTGGCCGTACGCAACCCAGTTACGACAACATGGATCGCCTCTGCGATGCGCTGGATTGCGGCGTTGGAGACTTGTTCGAAGCGGATCCCGTTCAGCGCAAGCTGTTTTAAGCGCACTTATGCCAATAGCGCTGTTTCAGGCGCGCGCCAGCCAACGCAGCGCGTCTCGTAGCAAGGCTTCAGACGAGCTCGGCGCGGCGTGCCCTTCAGAGGCTTCATAAATGGCGTTCAGGCTGCGCCGAATTTCTTCGCCGTCGTATCCCAACGACAGCAAGACGGCTTGTGCGTCGCGACACGCCTCGGTGTCGGGCAAACGGCCCACCCCCATAGCTTCCCCAGGATGCGTTATCGGCGCAATCTCGCGCCAGAGACGCATTTTTTCTTTTAGCTCTAACGTCATTTTTTGCGCGAGCTTGGGTCCTACGCCTTTGGCGGCGGTCAGCGGACGGTGATCTTCGGCAATGACCGCCTGAGCAATGTCGCTGACGCCGATATCTCCGAGCAATGAGAGCGCCACGCGAACGCCCACGCCGCTAGCAGATTGCAGGATATTAAACAGATCGCGCTCATCGCGCCGTAAAAATCCGACCAGCGACATGGCGTCTTCACGTACGATCATGGCGGTATACAGAAACACGCGCTCGCCCGCCGCCGGGCATTGGCGCACGACGCGAGACGTCGTCTGCGCAGCGTACCCGACGCCGTTGACGTCCACCACCACTGAGGCCCCTTGCGGGCTTTCCACAGCTTCCAGCAATACGCCGTTCAGGCAGACAATCATCGCGATGAATCTCCACGTTCAACCGCCGCATTATCCAACAGCAGCAGCGCCTCGGCCAGACGCAAGTCGTCTGGCGAGGTGATTTTCACGTTATCGGCCTCTCCCTGCGCCACGATCACCGGGCCAATGCCGGCCAATTCAAGCAACTGGGCGTCGTCCGTCACGGCGCAGTCGCGCGGCACTTCCTGATGAGCGGCCATTAATGCCGCGCGACGAAAAACCTGAGGCGTTTGCGCGCGCCATAAGCAAGCCCGCTCGACCGTGGCGTCGATGACGCCGCTGCCCGATGTGACGCGTTTGAGCGTGTCACTGACGTCTATTGCGACGACAACGCCCTGTACCTGACGCGTTTGCAGGGATTCAATGGCCGCATCAATTCGGGCCGGGCGAATCAGCGGGCGCGCGGCGTCATGCACCGCAACAATTGTCGCTGCGGGCGGCAAGGCGCGTAACGCATTCAAAACGGACTCTCGCCGGGTGTCGCCGCCTGGGGTGATGATGACCGGCTTGACGCTTGCGATCGCATCCAGCAACGCCTGAATAGCCGTATGCCGCTGTGGCCGCGCGGCGATGACGACGCCCTCAATGCGACGAGCCGCGAGCAAGGCTTTCAGCGTTCGGCTCAGAACCGCTTCGCCCGCCAGCAAGGCAAACAGTTTATCGCTTTCGGCGGAAAACCGGCTGCCGGTTCCGCCGGCGGCGATCAGCGCCCATGCGTTGGCCTGCTGTTGCGATGGAATCAAACGGACTTAGTATCCCAGCTTCTGATTGACCAGCACTTCGGCCGAGGCTTCCGACTGCGGGAAAAATATATGGTGAATCTCCTGCACGGCGCGCTTGGCGTCAGATTTGGCGACCAGACAACTGATTTTGATCTCGCTGGTGGTGATCATCTTGATGTTAATGCTGGCAGCGGCCAACGACTTGAACATATCCGCCGCAATGCCGGGCCGATCCACCATCCCCGCGCCAACGATGCTGACTTTCGCCACGTCGGGATCGGTCAGGACGGCGCGCGCGCCGAGCTGCGCCTTGACCTCTTCCAGCGTCTGACTGGCGACCGGCAGGTCACTGACGCCAACTGTAAAGGCAATATCGTTGGTATGTTCGCCGCCGGGGCCATCATGGCTGGGCAGCGATTGAATAATCATATCCACGCTGACGTTGCGCGCGGCAAGCTTGCCAAAGACGTCGGCCGCCACGCCCGGGCGGTCCGGCACGCCGGTCAGCGCCAGGCGGGCCTGATTCTCATCACACGCAATGCCTGCCACAGGTCGTTCCAGTTCCATCGGGTCCACTCCTAGCACCATTGTTCCGGGATCATCCAAGTCAAACGTGCTGCGTACGAACAGTTTGACGTTAAACTTGCGCGCCGTCTCCACCGAACGCGGATGCAGCACTTTGGCTCCGACGCGCGCCAGCTCGAGCATTTCGACATAGGCCATGCGATCCTGCTTGACGGCGTGAGGCACAATGCGCGGATCCGTCGAGAAAACCCCGCGAACGTCGGTATAAATATCGCAACGATCAGCGTTGAGCGCCCCGGCAAGGGCGACTGCGGACGTATCCGATCCGCCGCGCCCTAGGGTGGTGATGTTACCCGCGCTGTCAATGCCTTGAAAGCCAGTCACAATTACAATCACGCCGTCGTCCAACAGGCGTCGCATTTCCCCGGTTTCGATCTCGACAATGCGCGCGCGGTTAAACAGGTCTTCGGTGCGGATACCGGCTTGTCCCCCATTGAGGCCGACCGCCTTGTAGCCCATCGCGTTAAGGGTCACCGCCAGAAGGGCTGTGGTCACCATCTCGCCGGTCGCCAGCAGCGCATCGTAATCGCGCCCGCACGGATGCTCCATGACCTGAGACGCCAGCGCAACCAGCCCGTCGGTGGTCTTGCCCATCGCAGAGACCACGGCGACTACCTGATCGCCTTGATCGTAAGCGTCCGCGACAATGCGCGCCACGCGACGGATCTTGTCAACGTCGGCGACTGAACTGCCGCCAAATTTCTGGACGATGAGGGACATAGGGCAAACGCTTTCTATTGGCCT